>CAYUNX010000016.1:0-22629 GCA_964446255.1 uncultured Candidatus Saccharibacteria bacterium | reverse complement strand
GCTTAACGCAAATATTATGGTTTCATTCTTATCAGTGTTAATTTTATATAAAAAAAGAAAAGCCCCGTTGTGAAGGGCTTTTCAGTTTTAAGCAAATAGGTACTTAAATGTCGAGGTCGTCGAGGTCAGCGAGCTCAGCACGGGTTCGTGCTACGGCATCGCTCTCTTTGGCTTTGGTAGCCTCAGACTCATCTTCATCATCAACTGCAGCAACTGGGCTAGCAGTGTCATCGCTTGTTGCTGTATGGTCATCTGGCGCCGGAGCGAAAGCTGCGCTGTCGTTGCGCTCTGGGCGTTCAGCACGCTCAGGACGTGGTAATGGGTTGCCGTTCTCGTCTAGACGGTCGACATCAACGATTTTAAGGTTGTAGCGAGCCTCATTCTTGGTGCCGAGTGCACGCAACAATGTACGGATGCTCTGTGCGGTTGCACCGCGCTTGCCGATAACACGGCCGAGATCTTCGGCGTCTACGGTGAGTTCGAGCAAAACGCCCTTTTCATCGACACTTCTTTTGATGCTAACGGCATCGGGGTTGCTGACGAGTGACTTAACGACGTACTCAACAAATTGCTGGTCTATACTGCTTGTCATGGTTGCCTCCTTTAGTTTGTAGCCATCTTATTATACCAGAGCGGATAATCGATTACTGTTTTGGAATCTAGATTCTGGATTCTGGAATTTATTACGGAAGATTCTTCGACTACACTCCGTTCCGCTCAGAATGACAGAGGGGTTTTGCAGCTAAGTGGCACTCTGGAGGCATCCTGGCTGAGATGTTGTGGCTCGTTACAACTTAAAGGACACATGCGTAGCGAAGTGGTAACGAAGCTTAGTGTGTGGCCGTTGTAATCAGCAACAACAGATCACCAAGATGGTGGAAGCGTGCCGAGTTTTTTATCTTACTTTTTGGCGGTCCAAAAAGTAAGCCGACCGCAGTTCGGGAACTGCTACATAATATGTAAAGTTTCTAATCTGGACCAGCCACCCCCACGTTGACATAACTATCGTTGGTCTCTTCATCTTACGTACTTTTGGCATAACCCAAAAGTACCAAAAACTCTAGACTAGGGCTCCGACTACTTGGTCTACTGTTTGTCAGAGCTACAACTGACGAGACAACTCCTCCTTCGTACTACACCACTGGTGTAGTAGTCACTCGTCAAACAAGTCTCGTCACCTGTCGGGAGTTGTAGCTACTGACAACAGTGAGAGCCAGGAGTCTCCGCATAGTCACCTAAGGTATGTCACTTCGTGACTTTTTATAACTAGATTCCGGATCAAGTCCGGAATGACAGCGGAGGCGGTTTGCAGCCGAGTGGCACTCTGGAGGCATCCTGGATGAGATGTTGTTGTCTGTTACAACTTAAAGGACACATGCGTAGCGAAGCCTAGTGTGTAGCCGTTGTAATCAGCAACAACAGATCACCAAGATGGTGGAAGCGTGCCGAGTTTTTCTGGTTCTCTTTTGGCGGTCCAAAAGAGAATCCGCCTGTGGTGCGGGTACCACAGTTAAATACAATGAAGTAAAAAGTGCCGACGGCAGTTCGGGAACTGCTACAAAAAAGACTTAGAAGAGAAACTTCAACTTCACTTTGTAATACTCAGACTGGCCCTCGTTATCCCACTATATATAAAGCTAGCAGAAGAAAAACCTATGAAAAACGCCCCGAGATGGGGCGTTTTTCATATGAGTAATATGTTTCTACTCTGCTTTTGGCTCTTCAACTGCTGCTTCAGCAGTAGGCGCTGCCTCTTCTGCAGGTACTTCTGCTTCAGCTTCAGCGGCTGCTGGAGCTTCGACAGGAGCTTCTTCTACAACCGGCTCTTCTTTAGGCTGGTTGCGGCGAAGCTTCTCGGGGTTACGGATCTTGCCTTCTTTTTTGTCGGCAGTCTTTACCCACTCAGGTAGCTTAACCTTCTCAGACTTGAGAAGCGTTATAACACGCGGGCTAGGCTGTGCGCCATGCTCGAGGTAAAACGCAGCTTTTTCAGCGTTTAGGTTGATGGTTTTTGCGTGCGGATCGTAGGTACCCAACTGGGCAACAATCTTGCCACTCGTAGGGGTCCGGCGACTGTCTTGAACGACGACGCGGAATTGTGCGTGACCCTTGCGGCCGACGCGTTGCAGGCGAATGACTAGCATTGTCTGTACTTCCTTCCCTTAAAGTTTATATCCCGTCTATCTTACAGGAAACCACCCCTGTTGTCAAACATAGACGCACGTTATGAGGTAACACTATCAACATGAGTGAATAAAAAAATTGTAATTATTTCCAAAAATCCCTACTCGTACCCATGTCCCATGGATTCATTGGAGATAATACTGGTTTAGTCGGTACTTTTTGCCCCAACGTACAGTCTGATGCGAATTCACAGTGTGCATTTTGTCCAAGCGCGATACGTGCGGCCACAGGACAGACCCAAGTAGGAACCAATTGCTCAGCATGTTGAGGCGCGCCAAAAGATTTCGGCATTGGGTCGAAACACGGGTAAGCCGTGCCGTTTGAAAAGTCACTGTATTCACCAGACATTGCTAATATTATACTCTCTATTGAGTATTCTGTCAATGTTATTCTCAGGGGTAATTTACATGAGGTGTTTTTTAGCTCTGAAACTTTTTGAGTGCGGCGGTGGCGGCGGAGACTTGGGCGGTTTGTTTGCTGTGGCCTGAACCCTCTCCAAGGTTTTTGTCATCTATTGAGACGCATGCAAAAGCAATTAAGGGTTGATGGCTTCAATAGCTGCGATTGCAATATTATCGAATTTCCTCTCGTCGGATGAACCATCTATTGTATATTTGCCGTCCTGATGCCGTACAAATCCTGCTACAAGCGAACCATCTATGTACTGTTCTGCGGGTCTATGCCCCTCGCGGTTCGAGACTATTATGCCAGTCCAATCTCCTGGAAGCCAATCGTAGAACTCTTGTTGATATTCCGGTTTTACGCTTTCGCCGTGTGCCATATTGCTTACTCTATAGATAACACCGGGTAAAATAAAAGACTTAGTGCCCGATGATATTGATTTCCCGATGATTTGCTTTTCGAGCCATATTGGCCCAAAGTTTAAGGGCGTACTTGTAATCACCTTACCTAGCAGATAGCTTGCAATTCCTTGATGTCTATGTGCTTCATCAACCCAGATATCTTCCAGTCTAAGGTCTTTACCGTCTTCGCTTTTACTGACTGCGCCATATCCTACGAGGCCACCCCTAGTATTTTCAGCATCATCCAGCCAAATTACGCGCAGTCCGCCCCTGTGCATGATTCTATCTAAGCCATCAATCTCATGTAGCCCACGTTCCAATCGACTTTGTTGTACGGCATCAATATCGCCAACATGTTTACTAAAATGTTCTTGACCGGAGTTATGAGAATAATATCTGTTTGACAGATTTTCGGGAAAAGACGTGCGTAATCTTAGAGGTAATCCCATATAAAAACTCAATTTCTTCTACTTTACTCGTTTTTGCTATCATGTCAATTGAGTTTTTTGAGGGCGGCGGTGGCGGCGGAGACTTGGGCGGTTTGTTTGCTGTGGCCTGAACCCTCACCAAGTTTTTTATCATCGACATAGACACCAACGGTGAAAAGCTTTTCGTGGTCGGGCCCGACCTCGCTCAGCACACGGTAGTTAGGAGTTGCACCACCCTGCCCTTGTACAACTTCTTGCAAGCGCGATTTAGGGTCCATCCATGAGCCAGTCTCTAGGATCTGCTCAAACGTACTAAGGATGTTCTCGGTGATAAAAATCTTGGCTGCATCATAGCCACGCTCAAGGTAGAGCGCACCGGTAACAGCCTCGAACGCGTTAGCCAAAATCTGCATACGGGCACGGTCGGTACCACGCTTTTCACCGCGGCTAAGACGCAGAAGTGGTTCTAGACCAAGCCGGTCGCCTGCCGCACTGATACTTTCGGTACGCACCAAGCTACTGCGCCAGTTGGTCAAGATGCCTTCGGGCTCGCTGAAATTGCCATACAAATACTCTGTTACGACTAGCTCAAGCACCGCATCGCCCAAAAACTCGAGGCGTTCGTTGTGCTCGCTGACTGTTTTTTTATGCTCATTCAGGTATGAACGGTGTGTCAGTGCCGTGATGAGCAAGTCTAGATTGGTAAATTCGCCGCCGAGAGCATCTCTGGCTAGCTGTTGGTATGGTGTTGTGTCCATTATATTCGATTATGGATTATAGATTACCGATTACCGAATAAACGTCAAACGTATTCACTTCTATAATCGAAAATCTATAATCGAGATTCTCTACTTAGGCCTTTCCGTCCCTTACTTTTTTCATGCCGACTAACATCAGCTTGCCGATGTCTTCGTAGGCGATTGCTTCAATCGCTTCGCCAGAAGGAAGCCACTTGATGTCACTGAGCCAGTCTTCGGGGTGTAAACGGTCAGTCTCGCCTTTACCTTCGACGAGGTAGATGTGCATCGTCATGAGCACCAGCGTGCGGTTGCGGCGGTAGCGAAAGGCGACTTTGCCGAGCCAATGTGACATGCGCATTTCTTGCAGGCCTGTTTCTTCGCGGATCTCGCGCTCAGCGGTGTCCTTAGGCTCCTCACCTTCCTCGACGTGACCCTTGGGTATGGTCCAGCGGTTTTTGGCGTCTTTGATGAGCAGTATCTCGAGCGCACCAGTTTTGCTATTGTGGCGGTAAACAATGCCACCAGAGGTAGTCTCTTGGACAATCTCTTGTATGGATGGTCGGCGAGTTACAAAACGGCGGAAGCCATCGAGTGGGTTCTTGACTGCATCTTTGACGCCGTCAAGCGGGCTCTTGTGTGCAGGAGCTGACTGAGAAGAGTTAGATGGCTTAGGAGCGGGCTCGGCCGGAACGTGTGCTGGCGCATCGTTCTGAGGGGTTGTACCGCGGTGTTTGCGTTTACGGGTGCTCATGTGGTTGCTTTCTTGGCTTTGGCTTTCGGCTTAGTCTTTGGTGGTTCGGTTGCAGTCGGATCATCGGCTACTGTGGTGGTATCGCCGGTAATATTCTTGAGTGCAGTACCAAGCACGCCGTTGATGAATTTGCTTGAGTTCTCGGCACCAAAGGCCTTGGCAAGCTCAACCGACTCGTTGATGGCGACTTTTGGTGGCACATCGGTTGCATAACGCAGCTCGTATAGTCCCATGCGTAGCAAAATACGGTCCATGCGGGCGATACTCTCGAGAGGCCACTCGGGGGCAAGGGGGCGAAGCTCATCGTCTAGTTTGGTTAGGTGCTCGGTGACTCCAAGTACAAAAACTTTGACAAAGTCGACATCGTCGAGCGTTGACTTGTAGCGTGCAATGTTGCGCGACAGAACTTCGTCAAGGTTAAAAGTATCGTCACCTGCTTCGAGGCGAAAATCTTGCTCATATAGCGTCTGGAGCGCTACGATACGACCGAGGTGACGATTGCTAGCCATAGTATAGGAACTACCTCCTAAATGTTATTTGGTGGCAGCAAGTTCTTTACCACTCTCGCGGCGAGTTGTGTAGACCTTGACAGGTGACTTTTTGTTAACGGCGCGTGCCAACTTAAGAATAAGGTGACTGCGACGTGCGCCCGTGGCGCGTGGACTAGTGCGTTTCTTTGGCTTACCCATAGATGTGCGAACTCCTTCCAAAGAGTTTGATTGATTGTATTAGTTCGATTGTACCCTATTTTGCCTCTAAACTCAAGGTACGAGCGTCACAATGCTGCGGTTATGATTAATATTGACCTGTACCGCGAAGTTCACGTTTTTTCACTGAAACTCTTTCCGATGACGAGCCACACGCTAATGGGTCGAGTCCTACCGCGCGGCTAAGGCTTGCGGCCAAGCATGCCGCTCGACCGCAATGCTCCATAATGTCTGTCCTGTCATCGGTGTATTGTTTTTGTAATGCATTCCATTTCGTTTCTCGTTTTTTGGCATCGACTATCACTGCTTCGGTGTTTGCTTGTGCTGCATCAATACGTTTCTGAAAAATCTTGCTTAAAAAGTTGGGGTCAATGTCTAGGCCTGATTCTGTGGCGAACACAGCATATTCGGCACTAGCGAATGCAAAACGAGCCTCCATCTCTTGTTTTTCTGCTCGCTCAGGGTCAGTACGCGCATCGAACAGCAAAACAACTGCTTCAAGCTCTTGCGCCAAACAATGCCGCATAACGGGGCAAGTTTGGGGGCATTTGTACTTCATGGCGTTATTTGACGACGAAGCTGATGAGTTTTTTGGGGACGTAAATAGTTTTGAGGATGGTGCCTTCGGCAAGATAACCAGCGACCTTTTCATCAGCTTTGGCAGCTTCGACTGATGTAGCTTCGTCTGCATCTGCCGCAACCGATATAGTACCTCTGAGCTTGCCATTGACCTGCACCGCTAACGTAATGGTGTCGGAAACACAGTAAGCTTCGTCGAATATTGGCCAGCTGTCGCGCTGCACACTGGTGTCGTGACCAAGGTCGTGCCACAGCTCATCGGCGATGTGCGGGGCGAATGGCGCTACCAAAGTAACGATACTATCGAGCGCAAACTGCCAACTCGCCCGGTCAGCAAACGTGTCTTTTGCTTTGAGTTCATACAGCTCATTGGTGGCTTTCATCATCGTTGCGATGGCTGTGTTGTACTTTTGCTGCTCGAGATCTGATGTCACCTTTTTGATTGCGGGGTGGATGATGCGCAACACAGCATCATTTTGTTGATTGTTGATTGTTGATTGTTGATTGTTAGCCTCGAGATATTCTTGTACGAGGTTCCAGACGCGGTTCAAGAATCGATACGTACCTGGCACACCCTGTGGGTCCCAACGCATCCAGAGGTCTAGTGGTGCGGCAAACATGAGGTAGGTACGCAGTGCATCGGCACCATAGCCCTGCGCTATGATTTCGAGTGGGTCGACACCATTGCCTTTGCTTTTGCTAAACATTGTCCCGTCACTGGCGGTCACTTTACCGTTAAAAAGGAATCGTTTGAACGGCTCAGGGCTCTCAAGCAACCCGATGTGGTGGAAAAAGCGCGTCATAAACCGTGCGTAGATCATATGTGCAGTTGCGTGGTCGCCACCATTGTAAAAGTCGATTGGCATCCATTTGTCTGCCACCGATTTGTCAAAAATGGCGTCTTCGTTGGCAGGGTCAAAATAGCGGAGCATGTACCAGCTACTGCAGATATAGGTGTCGAGCGTGTCGGTTTCGCGCTCGGCTGGTTTGCCACAGACGGGACACGGCACATTTAACCACTCGCTCGCCCGCGCAAGTGCGCTACGGCCATCACCACTCGGCTTAAAGTCTTCAAGCTCCGGCAGTAATACGGGTAAGTTCTCGTCGAGCACCGCGCCGTGGTCGGGGCAGTTAATAATCGGGATAGGCGCGCCCCAGTAACGCTGACGGCTTACGCTCCAGTCACGGATGCGGAAGTTGGTTTTAGCCTCGGCAAGACCTTTTGCGCTCAAGTCAGCCACAATTTGCTCACGAGCTACTTCGCTCTGTTGCCCGTCGTAATCAACCGAATTCATCATGATGCCTTCTTCGTGCGAGCATTCGTCATCAGACGCGGCATTTTTAACGACACGAATGATAGGTAAGTTGAATTTTTCGGCAAACTCATGGTCACGCTCGTCGTGTGCAGGGACGGCCATAATCGCACCCGTGCCATAGCCAGTCAGGACGTAATCGGCAATCCAAATGGGTAGTTTTGCGCCATTAACCGGGTTCAAAGCATATGCCCCAGTAAACACCCCTGTTTTTTCTTTGTTTTCTTGGCGTTCGACTTCTGATTTCTTGATAGCATCGGCGATGTACGTGTCAACCTCGGTGCGCTGCTCGGGTGTCGTTATCTGCGCAACAAGCTCGTGCTCGGGTGCAAGCACCATAAATGTCGCACCAAACAGCGTATCTGGCCGCGTCGTAAAAATAGTCACGATGTCGGTTAGCTTTTCGAATTCATAGACATAAATTTCACTGTCAAAATTTACTTCATCACCGTAGTACGTGCGATACGCAGTGAGCTGAGCGTTTTTTGTTTCGTACGCTTCGTGTCCTGGATAATCTATCGGTAAATCAGCTAGTTTTATAATGTCGGTTTTTGTTATTTTGGCATAGGCAATGGCTCTGGTTTCTTTTGCGTTATACCTTGTGATTAGTTTAGCAATGTCGCCAACGGCCAAATTTTTTGCTTCAAGTCGAAACGTAACATTCTTTTCTGCGTTTTGAATTTTTTCTGTCAAAGTAGGGGTAAATTTCAAGCTATCTTTGGCGTCATACGACCTTCCCCCAACAGTAAATTCTACTTCGGCGCCTTGAGATTTGCCGATCCAGTTAATTTGGGCTGTTTTGACCACTTCTGACCAGTCGAGGTCGTAGGTTGCTTCGAGCATTTGCTCGGCATAGTCGGTAACCTTGAAAAACCACTGTTTAACTTCTTTTTTCTTGACCTCTACATCGTCGGCCGCATCATGCCGCCAACATTTGCCGTCAATCACCTGCTCATTGGCGAGCACAGTCTGGCACTTTTCACACCACCACTGCTGCCGAGCATCTTGGTAGGCCATGCCACGTTTGAACATCTCGGCAAAGATCCACTGCGTCCATTTGTAGTAGATAGGCTCATGAGTAGCAATTTCTTTACTCCAGTCATTGCTCCACCCCATAGCTTTGTACTGGGTGTGGTAGCTCGGGATAATCTTTGCCATGCTGGCCTGAGGCGATACGCCGGTTTTAATGGCAAAGTTTTCGGCCGGCAAGCCAAAAGCGTCCCAACCGACTGGGTGATAGCTTTCGTACCCCTGTTGACGCTTAAAACGCGCCATGACGTCACTGATGGTGTAATTCATGGCGTGCCCAATGTGTATACCTGCCCCGCTCGGGTAGTTAAACATGCTCATAGCGATGTACTTTGGCTTGTCGCTTTTAAGGTCGGCCTTGTAAACCTGCGCTTCGTCCCAAGCTAGCTGCCACTTTGGTTCAATCTCTTTCGGGTTATATCGTTTCATATGTTTTCTAGTATAACAGAGTGAGCGAACGTTTTATGTGACGAGCGTTCTCTAGATAATGTTGCACAAGCGACTAGTATTTTAAGCGTTGCTGTATTTGACCATTCAATGTTAGTCGAAATGTAGTGGTTCTATTCCAGGCATAAAAATGATATCCATAGGTTTAGGCACAGGAGGCGACTCGACAATCTCAGCACTTCTCGCAAGTAACGCGATGCATTTTTCTTTTTCGAAACCGCCTATTACGAATTGATCTTTCCGCCCTGCCTCTTTTCTGCCGCGAATAATTTCCAAACCTGACACATGATTCGATCGCCACTTAACGCCCTTTTCACGGCTTAACCTCAAGGCATCGTCCGCTTTAGTACCAAAAACTACTCCACCAAGTTTTGAATTTGCTATTGCACCCGCACACATTGGACATGGCTCATGAGTGGTATACAGTACGCTTAACGAATTGCCGAGCGCTCGTCTGCCAATGTTTCGCTCAGCCGATTCTATCGCGACGACCTCCGCATGTTTTGTCGAATTCTGGTCTGTTTGGTTTTCGCCTACACCTACAACGATTTCATAGTTGCCTAACCCACCTGTGTCGGTATCCCAAATTAATGTTCGCATCGTTACAACAGCACCAACAGGGTGTTGCCCGCGAGGTGGGCACTGCTCACCGAGCGTAATTGCCACATCCATAAAAAAGGAACTCGGTATGTACCCATCTGGACTGAGAGGCTGACAATTCTGGGGTCGATATTTTTCTATATACTCAAATGACATTGAGTCTCATCATCAACTAAGTCATTTGTTTTTGCAAGCAATAGCACTTTAGGCCATGGTATGATGTTCGTATGACACAAGTTCTTGTACTATGCGGCGGAGACTCTGATGAACGCGAGGTATCGCTTCGATCGGGGGCTGCCGTTGCCCGAGCGTTAGAATTGGCTGGTTACGATGTGACAACGTGCGATACATCAGAGCCAGATGACAAACTGGTCAGCTACGACGTTGCCTTCCCTGTACTCCATGGTGCTGGGGGCGAAGATGGTGAAGTACAGACGCGGCTTGAGCGGCTCGGTGTGGCATATGTGGGTACAGACGCTGTTAGTTCTAAGCTATGCATGGACAAAGCGGCTTACCGAGACGCTATGACCGCAAGTGGCTTCCTGATGCCAGGCGGCGCATCTGTCACGGCAGATGAATATGCCACGCACCCACTTCGGTATCTTCCGCATGTTCTAAAACCAATCGATGGTGGCTCGAGTGTCGACACCATTATCATTCGTGACAACTCTGGTAGCGATGACCCGACTGGGCGTGGCGTGTTTGACCGACATGAGCGCATGTTGCTCGAAGAGCTTATCGTTGGCACCGAGCTAACCGTTGGCGTGCTTGGACAAACTGCATTACCAGTCATCGAAATCATCCCACCTCAAGACGAAGAGTTTGACTACGAAAATAAGTACAATGGTAAAACCCAGGAACTCATACCACCTATCAATGTTGATGAGGTAACTCAGAAACAAGTCCAGCAGCTCGCACTTGATGTGCATAATGCGGCCGGCTGCCGCGACTTCACGAGAAGTGACTTTATCGTTACGAGTAACGGTAAGTGCTATTTACTCGAGACCAATACGATCCCGGGCATGACCGACCAAAGCCTGTTCCCTAAAATGGCCGCCGCGACTGGGCTCGACATGTCTGCCCTGTGCAACCAGTTGGTTTCCTACGCGCTCGCACGCGCAACTGTCTTTAACTAAATTGTTGGGCTTTTTTACGGAGCCATGACGGCGTCTGACGGACAAGTTTGGCGCTGTCTGCTGGGTGCGCTAAAAGCTCTTTGAGTGCTTCTTCGGCAAAGACGCCATTTTGCGAGCCTTTAGCGAGTACTACTGCGCCAGTTTTAAGGTGTTCTGCCACAAAACGTCCGGCCTGTTGCGGGCTTTTAAAACTATGTACGGTACAACCCGCTCGTTTGGCGGCTGGGGCGAGCCACTTTTCGGCGTCAGCACCGATGGTGACAAGTATGTCTAGTTTTTTAGGGTTACAGTATTCGCCAACCTCAACATGCGCCGCGTGGGCATGTTGCCCGAGCTCATTCATACTGCCAAGAATTGCGATACGCTGCGCAGCTTTTTGTGCATACAGTACATCGAGAGCAGCCTCGACGGCTATTGGGCTGGCATTGTACGTGTCATCGATAAGGACGCTATCTTTGATGCCCTCCAGAATCTGCATGCGTCCTACAAAAGCTTCGAGTCGCTGCAAGCCTGCAGTAATGTCTGCGTGCGAAACGTTGAGCATATCAGCAACGGCAGCTGCTGCAACAGCAAATTTAGCACCCTGTTGCCCGACATATTGAATTTTGGCAGAGAGTTGCTTGCCCGACGGAAACTCAATATGTATGTCTTGACCCTGCAGGCTCAGGTTAGATGGCTTCGCATAGAAATTATGAGCTGCGTTTGTGACCAGGCTGTACTCTTGAAAGTCCCGTCCAGCAAGATATTTGCCAGCGATATCATCGGCATTAACTAGCACTCGTTTACTATAATCAAACACCGTCAACTCTTCGCTAGCAACAGCGTCAAGTGAGGGGAAGAATTCCATGTGTTCAGGAGAAATAGCTGTCAGTACCGTAATGTCTGGTTTGAGATAAGCAAACTCTGCCATTTGACCAGGGCCATCAGTCCCAAGCTCGACAACAACCACATCATATGGATAGGGGTGCGAAATGCTCGCAGTGTTCTCGCCGATTAGTTTTAACCACCCAAAAACATTCCATAGTTTAGGTTCGACTTGATTAAATAAAATCAGCGGGACGGTCAGCCGATCATTGTAGTTACCCGTCTGGTGCAAGACACGTAAACTTTGACCAAGCAGATTAGCTACCGCTAGCTTAGTGCTGGTTTTGCCCACCGAGCCAGCTACTGCCACTATAGTGAATTTGTGCCGACGTCGTAGTGAGTGTACTTGTGCCTCTAAAATTGTCGATAGTACAGATTTACCTAATTTCTTAGGGTGCGCAAGAAACCATATCGCTCGCTTAAGCCAGACCCCGAGAGCTAGCACGTGTGCAATAGCCACCGGGTAGATTGCTAGCATAGCTAGACCAAACGCCCAGTAGCCGTCTACCCCTTTAATCGCCCAAATGTATAGCAGCCATACCCCACTAACTACAATACCGTCCATACCAGCAAGAAGCAGAAGCACGAGTGGCTTGTCTTGCTCCCAATACACATTGTAACGGGTGCGGTATGTCTTGGTTGTCCAGAACCACTTAAGAAACTTTGTCGGTGAGCTACCATGTTCACGTAGAGCGATGACGCATGTTTGTGCAATTTTCCATGAATACAGGTTAATAATGGGGTTTAGGATTTTTTTAAGCATAAACCTATTGTCCCACACCCCACTTGAGATGTCACTTCCTTTTGGGGACAGCTTGGTGGCAATAATGTAAAACCACAAAATACGCCGCCAATGAGCCTAGCACATGCCAGAGGGCATGGCCTTGCATAAGTGAGGTAGGCAGGCAAACAATCTGCGATTGGTCAAGAAACCAGATAGCGTACGCTACAATCATGAGCGTAAGGCTTTGATAGAGTTGTCTGCGAGTTTTGTTACGCTTTAATAGAATAAACTCAAGTGCCAAGGCGATTATTATAAGCACCGCAAATAGCCAGCGACGCGTATCGGGCAGCATGTTTTGTATGGCACCAAGGGAAACATTTATTACTACAAATAGCGTGATTGCTAGTTTTTTGGAAACAATGTTTGCTCGCTGTAGCGATGTGCAAATCATTAGCGTTGCAAAAAAATACATGCCAAGCACATCCAGCCATTGCCCTGCAAAACTAAGCGTCGCATGGTAATACGCGCTACCCAGACCAATGATAACCATACTCACGACGAACCCTTGAAAGACCCTGCTCGAACGAAGCCACCATAGCCGAAGCCACGCATATACCGCTGCCGCTACAAACGCCAATGAGCTGACTGTATTAATCGGTTGTTTAACTAGTCCTTTACGAACCATCTCGCAGAAACAATGTGAGCTAATGCACGTTGCCGACCCACCAGCCTGCGGCCAAAGCCAAGTAGCCAGAAATACCGCCCCCGCCCCCAAAACAAGTGATAGTAACACCCAGACAACCAGTAATACTATTTTTCTATTCATCACTGGTATTATGGCACACGATGCGATATAGTAGGTGCGGTTCGGGGCTGTAACTCTGATTAAAAATTTATTTATTGTGGGGCTGTAGCTCAGTTGGCTAGAGCGCTTCCATGGCATGGAAGAGGTCCAGGGTTCGAGTCCCTGTAGCTCCACCAAACAAAGGGTCGGTCATTTTGACCGGCTTTTTGTTTGGGTAGATGTACGGACCTCGAGCACTGGACCTCGGAGGTCCAGGTGAGACATGCCGGCGGCATGTCGCAAGGCAGCTTTCCGATGGCAACTTGTTGCCAGTCGTAAAACTGCGGGCCTGCCGAAGGTAGGTCGAGTCCCTGTAGCTCCACCAAATAAAGAAGGTCACCCCAATGTGGCCTTTTTTATTTATGATATTATTACCTAATGAACGATGAAGAAAACAAAAATGGTCAAGAAACTTACCAGAAAGTACTCGAAGATGTTCGACAGAGTAAGTTGGTCGGTAAAAATGAAGCGCAAATTGCCGAAGAACTTTCGACTGTGTATGAGCAGGAAGATATTCAAAAAGCGCTTGAAGCACTCAAGTATATGCAGGCGCCTAACACCGGGGTTACTAGCACTGCCCCGACAAATAGTAGCGCTGTGCCCATTGTGAATAATAAAAAAGAGTACGTCCAGCTAATTTGGGCTGTCGTTTGTGTAATTATTGCTTTCGAAGTTATAAGCTACTTTGTTTCTCGTGTGTTTTATTATCTGTTTGTATACGTTGCACCAAGCTTATTTATTACCGGGCAAGGGTTTGCTACAAAGTTAAATTTTTTAGGTTCACTTATTATTGAACTGGTAAGTGCGACTTTAACTTTTCTAATGCTTAAAAAGTACTTTGGACCCGCAGCATTCACTGTTTTACTAACGATTATGATCTTAAAGTTTTTGTCTTATGCACTATTCGTTATTTATACTTAAACTAAATGATACGGCCATATATTAACCTAGTTTTATAAATACCGGTTTTGGAAAAAGCACATTTTTTGAATCAATTCACCAACGAGCGCGTATGTCTTTGACCATCGTATATATTGAAATCTGCAATCAAACCATCTACTCGCTTTGTTTGCTCGTGCTAAACCGGTTCTTTGTGTAAGTAATACAAGGCTAATTGTTAGCAATGAAAACAGCCACAGAAATGTGGCTGTTTTATGCGTTCAAAGTTGAAGTCGATTACTTGTGGCGGCCAAAACGACGCGTGCCGATTTGCCCTGCGTTGCGTTCTAGGTGTAAATGATTGACCAAGGCTGCTTGCTTGTGCCCATCATATTTATGACCTTGACTATGCCTGCGACTTTCTTGCTGTTTACCAAGTTCGTGCCGATGTCTAATTGTTCGTGACACTTGACTTTCCTCTCAATTTTACGGGTATCAGTGTAAAACGGCGATAACATTTTGGGGCAGTTCAGCCTTGATGTCTTCTACCGATTCGTTGTCAAAAAGCTCGAGTAGCGCGCGCCAAGCGGCACGCAGAATCCTTCGCGCCCTATGCTCATCAACATCGTCGAGATCCATCAATTGCTCGATGATATCTTCGTCGAGATGCGTCATAGTGGGCATCGTATGCGCAGCATCTTGTAGCTCGCGTGGTAACCGCGCCGCAAAACCGCGCCGAGTATAGTCGGTAAGGTTGGCGGCAACGTTTTCTACCACGACTTCGAGTGCGTCTTGCGATTCTTCTTCACGCGCTCCTGCCATGGATTTGATTCTGCGGACTAGGTTTATATATGTCATATGCTTATATCCTCCTTTCCGCCCTTATCATGCGCTTAATGCCTGAAACTTAGCTGTGAAAATATTTACTATTTTGCATATGTTTTTCCCACCGAAATCACTAATTTGAATAACCGATGTTACTTACCGAAAACAATTTCGCAGATTTTACGAGATTATTGACATATGTTCTATAACGTGATATCATGTGACTATATGTTGAGGTGAGCAACAGGGTTATCTGGCTGCTTTAACCTCTTACAAATACCATGAGTACCAAAGAAATCATTAACTGGCTTCCATTCCCTCGAACAATCGTTATAGAACGACGGCTACGTAAGATTCAAAGACTTATGCTTGCTAAGCTACGCAAGCATCGTAGAAAAGCATTGCAGCGAGCTTCACACTGGTACAAAGAACAGTATTTTTTAAGCTCAGCAGTTGCGGATGTACGACGCGGTATTCGGCATAATGAAGATATTTTTCTAGGAGTAGGCTTCATTTCATTTGGTTTTGCGTTTGGTATGGCGAGCTTGAGTAGTGAAATACTCTTTTATGTGTTTCAATCTGTCTACGCTGTTGTTACGGCGTTTCAGATGAGCATATTCCCCCTAGCAGTAGTTACCGTAACGATGTTCGCGGTTTGTGTCGCCTGGTCAGCGGCAGCACTTATCAACGGTGTGAATATCGCACTCATACAAGGCATTAACCGAAAAGTCTATCGGTCTACAATAGCAACATTACGTCGCGGCCTATATCTGGCGACGCGTACGACTGCCGCCTGGGTCGCATTTCTTCTGGCTATGTTCATCCCCGTTGCTGTCATCGGGTGGATAAGTATGTTATTGGTAATATTACAGCATGTTTCATTTGATCAAATTATTGCCACTGCGCCATACCTAACCATAGTTTCTCTCATCTGGATGCTGTTTGTTATGGCGCAGTACAGTTTGATGCCAATCATCGCAACATTCGAACCCGAAAAAACCTTCAGACAAGCTTTTACACGTAGTCATCAGCTCGTGAGAGGGCACGGTCGTATCTTTACGGGAGCACTATATCTTGCCTCGACAGTAGCGTGTACTGCGATATACGGGGTTGCTTTACTCCTCAACACATTATTTGCAGTCGATACAAGTATCATACTAATTTTGGGCTGTTCGCTGGTCGCTATCGCGCAGAGCTCTGTACTTACTGTTCTGTATCTAAAGCGACGCCGCCGCCAAAAATAGCAGGGTCTTCCTCGATTTTACTTGAACTATTCGCTAGAGGAACAACGTAACAGCTTGGCTTATAAGCCTTAGGGTTATAGCACTATCAGATGATATACTGCAAATATGCCAGCATCTATCGAATGGAACGACCAATTAATACTCAGCCTAGCTGACGTTGATGAAACCATAGCAGACGTATATACGCCAGCAGAGCCAGAAATGGTGGCAGAGCTATCATCATTTCTGCAAGATGGTTACAAGTTATTTATGGTCACAGGCGGTAGCCTAAAGCGGGTTACATCAGATATTACTGACTTTATTGAGCCTGAACTACGACGCAACATCCTAGTTAGCCACTGTAGCGGCGCAGAAGTTTGGGGCTTTTCAGAAAATGGGGAGCTGCGTGACAAGCCGTTCTACAGTATTTATGAAGAAACATTTAGTCCTGAATTAAAGCAACTATGGCGTGACAAGACCCAGGAACTTATTACTGAATTTGGGCTGCGTACTTACCCAGTCGAAGCAAAAATAGAGTTCCGCAAGAAGCACAGCCACCCACTTGAAATTATGTACGACGACAGAGGTCCACAGATTACATTAGAGGTAGTCAATGGGGTGGATATGACCCCTGAGCAAGTCGCCGAATTAGAACATGATGTCCCTGAAACGCATGGAAGTCTTGATTTGCGTATTCCAATTCTTGAACGAGCCGAACAGATATTCGAGCAAGCGGGCGTACCTATTACACCCCGACTTGGTGGCAACTTTGCATTAGACCAAGCAATAAAAGGTGTGTCAAAGACAACATCTATAGAGCGCATTCTGCAAGACCCGGCTGTACTAAGTACTATTGGCCTAACCGCCGATGACCTAACGGACATTCATACGCTTGAAGTATGGGGCGATAAGTTCTCGATAATTCGAGGGGGAACAGACCGACATATGAGCGAAGCTGTCCCGCCACAAGTTCGTTCGATTGACTTTCGTGATGAAAATCCAGAAGAGTTTGAAGAAGGCTACAATGTAGTTGTATGGGACGGCGAGCGTCACTTACATCACGGCTTACTTGAATACCTTCAATCCCGACGTCGCCAAAACACATAGCGATTTTGTGTCGCATAATAATGATCGTACGCTCCACCCTATTAGCGTTAGGCCACATTTTTTAGCGACACTGGTACATGTCAAGAGCTTGGGGTATTTTCACCCACCCCTGTAAATTAATTTATTTTAAAATAATTGATTTTGAATGATTATACAAAAATGGTGGAGCTGCCGGATACTGCCTCCGGGTCCGCTAGTTTTAACAGTTAGCTTCTACAGGTTTAGTCTATTTTATTGTCTTAGCACGTATGTATCGAAACAGACAAACATCATACGCGAGCAACCCTAGTCTTAGCGCATGGCATGGATAGTGCCACGCGAGCGTCTAGAAATATAGAACGCTACTTTGGCTATCTAGCATCGTCAAAGGCGTTACGCAATGATTAAATTGCGTTGAATGCGAGCGTGCGGGGAGTAAAAGTGGCAACAAAGCCATTTACTGCGCTAGCTACGCGATCAAATAATTTTGCAATTATTGACTTTTGCCTATAACGCTGACAAGCGACCTGCAAACATAACTGTGATGTACCAACGTCGAGCTTAAAATTCAGCCCCATTATGACGGCCACAAGTGACCGTAAGCATATTATACTACACTTTGAGTCTATCCGCCAAAGTCTTTGCGCTTGGCATATCATAACGCAACCCTATCATCGCAAAACGTCCTGCATACTTCCTCACCGCGGAGGTATATGTTATGAGATCGTGCCCTGCCAGCTCTCGCGTGGCCCTGAAGGGAGACACACTGACACAATCATTACCTTCCTTCGGCCCTACCAATTGAATGAGTGGAGGGTAAATGCTGGGCGGCGTTATGGTCGTGAAACTAGCAGTTGTAAGTTCAAATGGCATACCATATCCCAGTGCTGCCAAAGTTTCTTTGGTAACATTTGGAATTATAAGTCGGTGCTTTGGAGGCACCAACGAAGGAACCCTCTCCTCCATTACGACAGGACCACCTTTTACGACTGGTGGTTGCCACATCACGGTAGATTCGACTACTGTTTGTGAATTATCAGTATACACATCGAACCCGAAACCGCTGCCATGCAGATTCGGCGCGTCAGGGTTTTGTCTAAGTGTATAATCTTTAAGCTCACCAATGAGATTAGTTACCTCTGGCACCATGCCCAACAACCATTGGGTAGCCTTTTCGATTTGTGTTTGGGGTGGTGCCTTTGAGGAAGGTGATGCGATTGATTCTTGCATGAGTTCAAGACTTTGTAGTGTAGTTGTCATTGTAGATTTTAGTAATACCCTAGTTATAAATTAATGAAATATGATGACTAAAGACTACTACGAAGCGATTATGAGGGCTTCGGGGGGTTAATGGCTACGATTATAGCGCGCATGTCTTTTGGTGTCTGCCACACACCGACAGCTATCACTGCTTCGACAATAGCTACGTACAGTGGAGAGATGTAGCCCAAGAGTAATCCGATGATGAAAACTGCAGTGCGTACCTCAAACGAAAGTGCGCCGTCAGAAAACTTTTTGTTAAGGGTATGTTGGTCGATACTTCCCTCGTGCATAACCGAAAAAGCAACCTCAGCTTTAGCCTTCAGGAAATTGGTTGCAAGTGAGAAACCGAGCGTAACAAGCGGTATGATTGCGAGACCCGGTATGTCGCTGGCGGCCAGAAACCACGCAGCCCCAGCGTGCATGAACGTTTCTTTGAGCCGGTCGGTAAATGCATCGAGCACCATTCCCTGTGGTGATGCCGTGCCAGACAACCGAGCGAGCGCACCGTCAACGGCGTCGAATAGCCCAAAAATGATGAGTAGTGGGACGGCCCACCAGAATTCTCCCAAGCCAATGAGTACCGCAATCGGTATGTGCATGAGCACGCTGACCCATGTCACCGTATTAGCAGTTAATTTGCCTTTAGTAACTTCGTACAGCCACTGTGCGACATGTTCCATCGCCGCCTTGGCTGCTAGGCGTATATGACGTATCCCGGGTAATTCATTCATACTATTTACTATACTGTACAGAGTAAGCGGTGTAAAGTTGGTGCCATTCGGTCAACGACAGATTTTGGGCACGAGTCGCTGCGTCAATCTTCGCCGCGCCCAGTAAGATGCGAGTTTCGTCTTTACCAATAGCTAAACCGGCGCTTAGCGAGTTTACGAGGGTTTTACGCTTTTGGCTAAAACCAGCGCGAACAAGGCGGAAAAAGAGTTTCGTATCGACATCGTTAAAAAGAGGGTCATTGCGGTATCGCAACACGAGTACCTGACTGTCGACTTTTGGCGGGGGCGTGAAAAGCCGCGCGGGGACAACGTGACCCAATGAAACGTCGCAGTAGAATTGAGCACTTACAGCCAGTAACGACATGCTACCCGGTGTTGCACATACTCGCTCGGCAACTTCTTTCTGGATGAGTATGGCGGCGGTGTCAAACGGTGTGTTGCTTTCACACAGTACACGGATAAGGTTGCTCGTAAGGTAGTAAGGGATGTTAGCGACGACTTTATATCCTGCTGGCAATTGTCTGAGATCGAATTGCAAGATATCGCTTTCGACAACCGTCAAGCTCGAGGCTTCGGGCAAACTTCCCCAATTACGACTCCGTAGCATCTCGGCCAAGTCGTGGTCGAACTCGACGGCGGTTACGTTTGCTCCACGGTGCAGTAATCGCTCTGTCAGCGTACCAAGTCCAGGTCCAACCTCAAGCACCGCATCACCGGCTTGGACATTGGCACAGTCGACGATATGTTCAAGCGTTGCGGCGTCATAAAGCCAGTGTTGGCCAAGTGATTTCTTGGGAATGATTTTGCTCACAAGAGTATTGTACCAGTCATGACTCCACAACGTACCGTAACCCATATGTGTTCATAGGATTAATACAGACGGTCATTCTGCTCATCAAGGAAACGCATCCACTGCCGTGCGAGACGGAAAAATGTCTTAAGCGGCAATTCTATGATAATGTCGAGCATGCGACCAATAATGTTAAACCGGCGATACTCGGCGCTTATCCATTGGCCGAACACTATAAATGGCAAGTACAGAAAGTCGCGGATTGACACGAGCAAACCAGTATTGTGACGGTTTACTTCAAGGTCTGTCACCATAGCGCGCAAGCGGAAACCGAGCGAACTGGCCGTTGAGAAAAAGATAAAGAAGATAATCATCTGGACGATGTTGAAATCAAGTGCGTACAAAATGGCGATGGTTATCGCGATTGGAACCGAGAACAGCAGATCGTAGATAACCTGCGCAGCTGGCTTGATCTTCTTATGAGCTGGCGTGGCGAGTACGGCAACCTCGTTGCCATATAAAATTTCATTGATTAGTTGCATGAGTTTTTCAGTGTTTCTGGGTTTTGGTGTCTGTATACCAAGCCTGAGTAAGATCATATAAACCGGTGGAAACAGCAGGTTTATTAACAGCGGGATCCAGACAATTTGCCCGCGTGTCTGGAAGTCAAACGGAATCTCAATTGCGAGACCAATTAACATCTTGGTTATAAAGACAAATGCCACACTTTTTGCGAGACCGGTATTGAGCTTTTTGTTGACTTGTACATAGTCTTGTTCGGCCTGAAAGCGGAATGCATCGAGGAAGGCACGTTGATCGCTCAGCAGATCGGGCAAATCTGGACGACTCGTAATCAATGACTTCAAAACGCGAAGCGGTGAGCCATTGCGATTAATGTTTCGTCGAAGCTCAGACGTTAGCCGACAGGAAAAATAGTGATCAACCTGCTGGTTGATTTGCAAGAATCGTTCACTATCGGTTGGGTCAATACTGTACATGACTCGTACGTCGGCTCGTACAATATCTACATCCGACTTCAGTAGCGCTTGGTGGGCGGCAATGTAGAGGCACAATTCATAGCCAATATTGTCCGGCAGATGGTTGTACTGTTCTCTGTCAATGGCTTTTGAAAAATATTGATATGCTACGGCAATTAATGCTTGTTGACGATTATGTGGTCGGATTAGCGACTCAATGTCAGAAGATAAACATGAAAGCACATACTCAGTTGACTGATCACCTCTTGCGCCTCTCGCTATAAGCTGGTCAAAGGCTTGCAAATATCTTGCGAGGATAGCATCGAGTTGCTCGATTGCTCGTTTACTGACCGTATTATTTTGTAAGTAGCCTGCAAGCACAAGCTCAGATATTAGCTCGAGGTTTAATTTTTTAACATCGCGTTTGGTAGTGAAAACGTTGAGTCTATAAAACCGTTTAATTGCACGCTGCAACAGTAGGTGCTCTTCGGCATTATCAGCAGCATTTCGTAGCTGCTCATAGGCACTGGAGACTGTTTTGCCAACGGTTGGAACATCTATAAAATCGTCGCTACCGCTTATGATAGTACTAGCATCACGGTCACGGGCATCGGCTACTCGAAGCTGTTCTTGCAGCAGAAAACGAAGTTGTTGAGTAACGGGCGGCATGATCGTTTATTGTACCATAGATAAGTGTTAGTTGCCTATGACGCAAACTAGTGTGGTTATTACCTTAACCATGTTTAATGGAGGTTTGTTCGTTGTGTAACACTTGGCTTACCACCAGTGTTTGGTGAGCCAAGCATTGTAAGCCCCTGCCCAACCGCCGTAGCGCGATGCATAGCCACTGAACCAACGCGTTTGACACACGGGGTCATTCTGCCAATTGGGGCAGACGTTAGCGAGTTTGCCAGCGGGACAGGCTTGGCCGAGTCCACCACAACCACCAGCATTAAGGGCAGCAGCGTTCCAACGCGATTCGCGCGAGAAGATGTAATCGACATAGGCATAATCGCTTGGGCTAATGCCGGCAGCCGCCATAACAGCCTGTTTGTCGGCTGGAATGTTGACCGTATTACCTTTGGCAACGATGCGTGGTACCGGCTCAGTAACCTTGACAGTCTGCAGCAACTTACGACTCACTTCGACGCCGTTTTCGACTTTTACCTGATAGGTGTTCGTCACTTTGCCCGGGGTACCTTCCTGGCGTACTGCCGAGCTACCAAACGACAACGAAGCGTCAATAACATTTTGGACTGGCGCTGGGATCGCTTCGTCGAGCGTGAATACTTGAATACCATTTCGAACTACTGCCACCTGCATACCATCGGTAAGCGGCGTATTTGCAGCCGGACGAACCGTATCTTCTTTGGACAGTTTCACGCCCTTCTCTTTGAGTAATGCTGCAACGGTGTTGGCATGTGTACGAAGTGTTATGGGTTTTCCGTACAACTGCATCGCAACAGGTGTGGCTCGGTCAATCACCGCTCGGTAGCCAAGGCTCTTTTGCAACACAAAATTATCAGTCAAGCCTGCACTTACCCCGTCCTCTGAGTACAACTCAGTTTTTGTTTCTGCTACCACACTACGAGGTGTCGCAGCCGCACTACTAACCATCGTTTGGTGTGCCCCATCTATGATGGCAACTGGCGCAGAACGATAGATGTTTACTAGAAAGTTATCACCCGTGATGTCTTCGTTAACGG
>CAYUNX010000015.1:0-23350 GCA_964446255.1 uncultured Candidatus Saccharibacteria bacterium | reverse complement strand
CTTCAAGGTTGAAAGTTGCGGGCCTGCCGAAGGTAGGTCAAGTCCCACCTGGCCCTCCAAACAAAATGCCTCGGCGAAAGCGGAGGTTTTTTGTTTGGTCGTTCATGCGGATTTGAACTCACGAAACTCATGGAATGTCGGGGCGAGAAACGCCAGTGGGGCTTCACAGGGCAAACTTTCATATTTGAATCTATGCTTTAAGGTTGAAAGTTGCGAGCCTGACGAAGGTAGGTCAAGTCCCACCTGGCCCTCCAAATGTCTAGTAGAAATAGTCATATTATGTTATAGTAATTATTATGACTGCCGAGAATATGTATAATTTAGCAAAAGATGGATTACTTGGGCGACAGCTTAGTTTTGAGGGCTATTGTGTAAGTGCAGCAATCGATGCTTGTTTTGCCTCACGTAATGTGCCCATAGCTGTCTATGCTGCTAATCACGAGGCCGTTGCGGCAGGCGAAATAGGACATGAAGGTAGGGCTACGGATAAATTCTATGACATGCTTGGCTCTTATGTTTTTGAGGATTCATCACCAGAAGATTTCATGTCGGTGCCTTATAATTTTACTAGCTTAGATGATCTTCGTACTGACTTAGCAGAATTAAGAGGCAAAGCGACCATTTTGCTTGATGTCGAAGATGGTCAACATAGCGTCGGCCTTAAGCCCGTTGGTGACAATTTAGACGAATGGCAAATCGTTGGCACCCGCCAAATCATTGCAGTTGCAATGCATAATAGACCCTTAGACATCCAGGGTATCATTACTCCAGAGACGATTACAACTGAACAAGTTTGGCAATATTTACAAGTTAATAATTCACCAGAAGTTGAGCAACAGTCGGCAGTGATTTTTCCACCTGAGCCATCCTGATTTCAGTTGCGATAGCGCAACCAATGTCCATTCAAACAAAATTCCCTCGGCGTAAAGCGGGTTTTTTTATTATGTATTCATGTCGCTTAGGTCCGTGATAGCTTTCGGGCATATTAATAACATGCATTCTGCATTTATATCATTAGTAACAATGTGTGGTACCCTTAGCACATGAATATGCCACTTTCGGAGCGTCGCCAAATTGAAAACGAGATGATTTTTCGGCGACGTAATGAAAAGGTGGGTGATGTTTTAGAGGAGCTGAACGCGCAGCATATCGAAGATGACACACTGGAACTTATAAGTACCGATGACATCGTGCTGCACTTTAAATGTGAGTGCTCGGACGAAAACTGCGATGAGCGCATACCGATTAAGTTGAGTGTCTATCAAACGATACACGAAAATCGAAATGCCTTTATAATCAAACACAATCACCAAGTCAAAGAGATTGAAAAAGTCATCCTTACCGAAGCCGATTACAATGTAGTTGAAAAGAACAAGTCGACTTCTGAACCCGGTAATGCGCTAAACACCACTTCAATAGACAACAGCTAGAATTTGATTATTAACCATTCGGCTTAAAACTTGGGTACAATAAACTCATGAGTGAATATGACGCCATCTACTTTTCGTCTCGCGACGAATGGCGAAAATGGCTTCTAAATAATCATGATTCTTCCAAGGGCATTTGGGTTGGGTACTTTAAGAAAAAGACCGGCAAGCCGACAATTACGGCGCTCGAAGGTGTCGAGGAAGCCCTCTGTTTTGGCTGGATAAATGCCACCATTCATAAAATCGACGAGGAAAGGTACATCCAGTGGTATCTCCCGCGCAAGAGTGACACCATATGGTCTAAGGTGAGTAAAGATGCCGCATTAAGGATGATACGAGCAGGCAAAATGACTCCAGCAGGCACGGCAAAAATAGAAGCAGCCAAGAAGACCGGGGCATGGCAAACCGCGTATACCTCGAAAGTCAGGACGCCAGTACCGAGTGATTTGCGAGAAGCCCTAGCGAAGAACCTCGTAGCCGAACAAAACTTCCTGAGCTTCGCCAACACTTACAACAATACATACGTTGGCTGGGTAGAAGAAGCAAAAACTGAGGCAACTAGACTAAAACGCATCATTAAAACAGTAGATAACGCTGCAAAAAACATCAAGCAGTTATAACTGCAGCATTTCGGGGAAAAACTCGTAACTTTTCGGTTTAACTCTTACGTCCGGCTTTGGGTGGGGTAGGTCCATCAAGCGCTACAGCTGTGGTTGTTTTTGAGCCATATTTTGCAACCCAGAAGTAAAGAACTGCAAACACAGCAGAGTACATAAACAATAAATAAATCGAAAATGGCATGCCAATAATTGTTATAAGCAACATTGTCATAAGGAAGGCAACGCCAATTACTCCCCATATCTTGCCCTCATGACCACGCGTGGCTTCCCAGCTGGCTTTTATCGATTCTACGATGCCCATTTTTGCATCAACGAGATAATATTGAGCAAGCACGAGTCGTGGCAAGATGAAGAAAGCAGGGATGATGAGACACAAGATGCTAGCTACAGCGATGACTCCTAACAACAGACTTTGTAAGAAAAAGATTCCAAATATTGACGCACCAGACTGTAATGATTCGTTGAGAGTAATTGAGTGTTTCTTGACGCCCGCGATCAAAGCCACAGTAAAGGCTGCTTGAAACCACACGCCTACGATGCTCGACACAATACTGACCACGTAATACATCGCTGTATTTTGATCAACGGGCATTGGTACAAGTGAGACTACGATAGAGAGTACAAACAGAGAGATAAATGTTCCAAGGCTTACCATCATGACAGCCTTTGAGTGTTTGTACGAGCCAAAACCTCCTGGCCATACTTTTGGTACTGTTTCAACTGGTTTTGTAGCTGGTTGGTCAGGCGTACTTGTCATGTCTGTATCTCCAATTATTATAAAGTTAACTAATAGAACGTACCGGATCTAGGTAGTAAGTTTTGCGTGAGTACCTTTCTGCTGTAGTGCATCAACCGTGTCATAGACGTGCGCAAAGCCTGCCAGTAAAAATGATTGCATTATAGTCGTAATGGCAATAATGAAAAGCAACACAATGCCGCCAATCCCAACCACCCACCGTGCAATATCAAACTTAATCATATCCAGACTAAAATCCTCATTCTCGTTTTGTGTCACTTCCGTACCATCTTGCAAAATAACCTTATCAAATGACTCATTGGGCCGCACGAATTCTGAGGTCGACGACTCACTACCACTTGGCAAGCTCCAAAAAGTGCTGCCGACACTTCCCAGCCCACCACTTACAAAATTCATGCAGAGGACATAGACAAATAGTACCAAAAAGCCTTGTTTCCAAAGTGATAGCAGATGTTTCAGCAATGCAACGATGCCACCGAGTGGTCGTGATTCTGCCAGCACAAAACCTAAGGGGGCTAAGAAAAACGAGGCTGCGGCGTACACGACGAGCATGGGCAACAGCAGCAAACCGAACCAAGGACTGAGCTGCCACATAAGTAGTCCAATAAGTGCTGTCGGTAGTAAAAGGGCGAGACTAATTACGACATACACGCCGAGTGTGGGTAGCACACGGCCAAGGCTAAAACCAAGCGCTGACGTAAATGATGTTGGCTGTGTGCGTACACCAAGCAAAATGACGCGGTTAAGTGCAAGCCAGAAAAAAGCTGACGCCACCACTATTAGCGCCTCAACAACAGCGAGCAAAACAAAATTAGCACGAACGGCGTCCCACAGCAGTTGGGCATCGGTGTATTTTGTCATGGCAACAAGCAAAGCTATGATGCAAACAGACGGAATGATTAAAGAGCTAAAAACGGTTGCGAGCAGCGGTTTTAGGTTTGTTCGGACCATATTTTTAACGCCTTCTATCAGGTGCGGGATGGGGTTAGGGTCGAGAACCGTTGCCGTTTTAGTTGGTTGTGTTGGTGCGGAGGAAGCTTGCATAGAGAACTCCTTTATATATGCTCTGACTATAGCACGACGACAGGCTGTGTGCGAAGATATAGCTAATGAAAATAAAACTACAGCGAATCACGCAGGTTTTCATCGAGACTATTGGTCTGAGCTCGCCACGGGGAAGGCTAATCTTTTTTATGCTACTCAGCCTCTGTATCTTCATACTGCCACCTAAATGGCCAGTATCATTCTCAGTATGGCGATATTTGGGCATCCGGTCGCCGTCGATTGGGCTGACGCGGGCGTATCGTCATGTTTTGCACGGCGATGTGCGGTCAGCATGGAAGCAAAATGGGCTTATTTTTGCGGTACTAATTGTCGGTGGAACAGTGCTTTTCAACGATGTTGTCTCGCTCACCAGAGCTACAACACGTGATGGTTCACCCCCGAACAAACGCCAGAAATAAAAAAAATCAAACTAAAAAGCAGGGAACAAAGCTTGCTCCCTGCCTACATAGTGTTTTAGTTTTTCCTATGACTTTTTAAGTGGCTGACCCGATGCATCAGGTAGTTTGCCCATAGCGATCAAAATGATGTCGACGACGGTCCATACGCCGCAACCGCCAAGGGTGATGAGCTTCACAATGCCTAGACCAACATAACCGAGGTAAAAACGGTCAACACCGAGTGAACCGACGAAGATTGAAAGCAATAGTGCTACCAAGAAATCTTTTTGCTCTGTTGGCTGAGCTGATTGCTGAGGTGTTTGTGGAGCAGGCGACTGAGGGCCTTGCTGATCTGGTTGTTGGTCCATGTAGGGTAACCTTTCGTTAGTTTACCTTGCAATCATAACAGGCAGAATGCTCACGGTAAAATAATTTTTATTACAAATTGCGCATACTACACATGCGTAATCTTTAATTGCGTCGGTTCGTTCCCCGCATGTTCGGTTGATTACATCTTTTTACGCTGTTTGGCCGACAGAGGGCGAGTTGTTACAATAGGGTTATGAAAATACTCAATGGGTCAGAATTAGCAGGCTATATCAAAGAACGCCAGGCACGTGAAGTGCGTGCGCTGCGTCAGGCACACGGGATTAACCCCCGACTCGCCATTGTCTCGACAGGCGATCATCATGCAAACCAAGTTTACATGCGCATGAAAAAGCGCTACGGCGAGGACATTTTGGTTGAAACCGATCTCTATAATGTGCCGCAAACCGAGCTCGCTGCTCTTATCAAAAAACTCAATGAAGACACGAGCGTGCATGGCATGATTGTGCAGCTACCACTTGAAAACCCCGATGAGACCGATGCAATGGTGAACCTCATCGACCCAGCCAAGGACGTTGATGGGTTGTGCGACAATGCTGTCTATGAGCCTGCCACTCCGATGGCTATTTTGTGGCTGCTAGCTGGCTACAATGTCGATTTTAAGGGCAAACAGATTGTACTGGTTGGCCGAGGCAAGCTGGTTGGTGAGCCACTTGAGCGTATGTTGCAAGCCGCTGGTAATGAAGTGACCGTCGTGCGAAGCAAAACACCAAACCCAGACGAAGTTATCTTGAGTGGCGATATCGTCATAACAGCTACAGGCAAACACGGGCTGATTACACCCGCAAAGCTCAAACAGGGTGCTGTGGTTGTCGATGCTGGTGTGGCCGGCGAGCAGGGTAAAACTGTAGGTGACCTCGCACCCGAAGTCTATGACCGCGACGACCTAACCGTCACGCCAGTAAAAGGTGGCGTCGGCCCGCTTACCATCTGTGCACTTTTCGAAAACGTCATCCGCGCCGCCCGCGCAACTACTGGCAAAACGGACGAATAATTTCCCAAATCTCTTCAGGAATGCTGTGGGGCATCAGCTTTCTAAAATCATAATCTTCAGGTAGCTCAAAGGCGTATTTGGGTACTAGTTCAGGCAATGACTGTTGAGCGAGGCGCATAGCCGCCCGGCACTCTTTAACTTCACCAACACATTCCAATGGCTTGTCGCCCTGCAGCCCCAAAAGCTGTCTATAGGTGGGTTCTAATGCGGTGTCTGTCAAAAGATTATTATGAAAAATGGCTTGGAGCCTCTCCGCACCCACGAAAGGAACAAGTGCGAGATAGACAAAACAACATTTAGGACACGTGCCATCCCAGAACAGGCGCACGCTATCATGGGTGAATGCACGGTTACAAGAGCTGAACACATCATGATATTTTTCGAAACTGTGTAGAGTAAAAAGTTCGGCGATTCGTAGCTCGCTCAAGGGTCGCAATAGAGAGTAATATCGCTGGCTAGTCCCAAAATTTGACTTAAGTAAAGACTGATACGACATTTCAAATTCTTGCGATTTTGAATACTGATGATTTATTGCCACGCCCTGATACTCTAAGGTAGGCTCATTTGCTGACTGCTCATTCGACACAACAACATCTCGTCGGCCGGTTAACAGTGAGACTATTGTACCGACGCATGCAAAGATAGCTGAAATCGGAACATGTCCATTGAGCGCTCCGTGTGCATTGAGCTCTAGAATTTGTCTATCCCATGTACGTTCGACCCAATAATGCTCGCCGCCGACACGTTCGACAAGAGACGATAGTTGTGGCTTGTGGTTTAGGCTCCAAGTTGCGATATCAAGCTTTGCTCGACGCAATAAATCTATACTTACGAGTGAGTCTTTACCCCCGCCAACCCCGACTAAAAGCCCTTCGCCCTCTACCACAATAGGCAGTTGCTCGGCTGAATTAACAGGAAAGTCTATGCTAAAATTCGGGTCAAGTCGATTGACATAAAAGAACTCACCGAGACCTTTCTGATACGTTTGGCTCAGGAATGCGCTCGTCGGATTGTCGATCTTACCCGCACGCACTTCAAGATGAGGCGGAAGGTATAACTTGTAATACGATACACCTGCCACAAAAAAGAGTTGCTGAAATGCTCTGTCTAGTGCCAATGGGTTATATTCGGAAAATGCAAAATCAAAGTGATATGTTTCTGTGAAATGTACCGTATCATCAAGGCTGTACTGCAAATCTAAGGTTTTAGTGGTGCTATCAAACGAATATTTATCAAACACAAAGTTTTTATATTGGTTCATAGCGCTTCGACGGCAGCACGATATAAATTGCCGCGTTCTTCAAAGTTGTTAAATAGGCCGAAACTGGCAAAGCCTGGCGATAAGACAACCGCGTCACCGGGCTGCGCTAACTTTTGGGCGTGGGCCACGATAGCGGGCATGGTCGTGCTGTCTTTATCGACTATAAAGTTTGTGTAACCAGCATCGGTCAATGCTTTTGCGAGGCGTTGAGCACTGGCGCCAATTATTAAAAGCGTACGGAATGAATCTTTGTTATCACAAACAAAACGTGCAAAATGATCGAGTGGTAACATGCGGTCGTGACCGCCAAGTATCATCACTTTTGGCGCATCAATTGCTGAAATAGCAGCTGTTGTTGCGTGCAAGCCAGTCGCAAAAGAGTCATTGTAATACGCAGTGCCATTAACAGTTCGCAAGTATTCGATGCGATGGGGCAATCCACTGAAATTTTGCAAGGCTGAACTGAGTGCTAGCACATCTTGTATACCTGCAAACCACGCAATAGTCACAGCGGCGCATGCATTTTGCCAGTTGTGTTTGCCGAGGAGCTTAAGTTCGGTCGTTTTGCAGATTTTTTTATCATCTACACAGATAAATCCATCGTCAACGTAGGCACCAGGTGATTGATAATAGGGAATGTGTTTCCCTGAACTTGACGTGGCTATTTGCTGAGATTTTTCATTTTCTGCATAGTAAATGGAAAGGTCGTCAGCTGATTGATGCTCAAAAAGATGCTTTTTAGCAGCGATATAGTCTGAAATGTCCGTATGCCAGTCAAGGTGCTCCGGCACGACCATGAGACAGGCAGCGATATGTGTCGAATGCTTGAGGTCACTGAGTTGATAGCTGCTGAGTTCGAGGACGACCCAGTCGTCTGGTTTGATTTCGCTAATGAATTCTAACGGCGAACGGCCGATGTTGCCGGCTAGCCAGACTTTCTTACCAGAGGCTTCGAGCATCTTTGCTGTGAGCGTACTGGTCGTTCCCTTACCCTTAGTGCCGGTGATACCGATGGTGTTCTTGGTGGGGCAGACGCGTAAAAACTCATTGATAGCAGTTGTGATTTTGGGCTCAATAGTAGGGTTTTCTTTTAGCAAAATCTGGGGGTTGATGCCGGCACTCCGCACGACTACATCAAAACGGTCGAGGTTACGGAGATAATCATCGCCAAGTTGGCGACCATACTCGGCAGGCACATCGAGTTCGGCGTTGCGGTCGCACACCGTCACCACGTGCGCTAGACCAGTCCAATACTTGGCGCTTACTTGACCCTCGGTGGCAAACCCAACAACTGCTACATTCATACGCTTAGTATACCTCCAGAAAGTACTATGATTTATAGGCTTAGGCGGCGAGTTCAGCTTTGACAAGCTCGGCGACTTGGCGTGGGGTCATCTCGGCCTTGACGACGTAGCGGCGTATGTCGAGCTTTTTGAGCTCGGGCGGGGCAGCTTCTTCGCCGGAGTTAGTCAAAATGACGACTTTGATGTTTTTGCCCCATGGCTTGGCACGAAGTTTCACGAGCATTTCATCGCCGTTCATTTCGGGCATCATCAGGTCGAGCAGCACGATGTCTGGTTTCATTTCTTCGATAAGCGCGAGGCCCAGTTTGCCGTTAGCTGCAGTCTGGACATCGTAGCCCTCTGCCTCGAATTTCATGCGATACATCATCGCAATAGCTTGGTCGTCTTCAACAATAGCAACTTTTTGTTTAGTCATAACCTTTAGTATACGCTAAGCAAATAGAAAATTAAAAATCACCGTACCTAGAGACTCAACTTACGTCTGAGAAACTATTCGTCCGTCTTCAAACCGAAAAACTTTGTCTGCGTATTCTTCGATAGCAGGATCATGTGAAACTATTATGAATGGCGTGCCATGCTGATCTGTTTGCTTACGAAAAATCTCCATCGTAGCTATACTATTTTTTGTATCAAGTGCCGAAGTTGGTTCGTCCATGATGGCTGCGATAGGCATGTGGGCTAGTGCAAATGCTATGGCTGCACGTTGCTCTTCGCCTCCCGAAAGTTCACTTGGTTTATGATCCAGTAGAGTGTTGATGTTTAAAGAGCCAAGAAGGCTGTTTATGCGCTCTGGGTTAAGTTTGTTACCTCTTACTCTATGAGTGTAGTCTATGTGTTCCTCGGCTGTTAAGTGAGGATCAAGAAATGCTCGTTGTGCGGCATAACCTGAATTAGATCGGTGCTTAGCGGCATGTCGTTCTTCCGGGAGCTCAAGAACAATCCAACGGTATATATTTGTAATGAATTTTTGAATTGGAGGCCGCAAATCCGCTTTGTTTGTATATGTGACATCACCAAACTTATCATAGTGGATTACTTCCCCTGTGGTTGGTTTAGCTAACCCAAACAGGACTCCAAGCAAGGATGACTTTCCAGAACCAGATGCTCCAACGAGTGCAGTAATTTCACCATTTTCTATATTGATTAATCCAGGCACATCCAATACCGTTTGATCTCCGTACACGACACTTATATCTCGAGCAGTCATAAGTGGGTAAGTTTGTATCTCTGGACGCTCAGTGATAGCTCGTCTTGCAACTGCAGTCATTACTCAACTCCTATTCGGGCAATGTTCATATTAAGTAACTCTTTCCGTACTGCAGTTGCGGTACTTCCAATTGCTATCAGACCAGTTGCGCCAAGTGCAAAAAATGCACTATTCAAGTTAGGCGCTAACTCTGCGCCAGGTGTACCAAAATTCGTCGAAATGTCGATACCCCAACCTACAGCTACGCCTAGTGGCCAAGACATCATCACAGAGTTTGCGACGCGTCGGTGATATATACTTGCGATTTCTCTCTTGGTCATTCCGTTTGCATGTTGCATTGCGTTAACCGCGCTACTTTTTGCAATTTCTGCACGAGTTAGGCCAGCAATTGCATAAGCAGATAAAGCCATCAAAACCATCATCAAATTGAGCGTAAATGGGTCTACATTGTTCTTGCCCGTTTGAAGGGTGTTATTGAAGAAATCATCAAGAGTTACAATATATACACGCTCTGTTTTATCTAAGCCATCCAGTTTTATCCCTGCCGCCGTAAGCATAGCTTTTATGTCTGTTAACTTACCCTGAGCCAGTGCAAAATTATATGGTTGTTTTTCGTTATTAGTTAAACATCGTGCAAAATCGTCATTGCTAAATACTATGGGGACCAAGTTCACGCCGGAGTTGCGACCGTCAAGTACATTATTAACTGTTAGCTTGAGACCTTCCATATCAAATTCGTCACCAACCTTAAGCCCCAACTCTTGTGCTACCCCGACAGGTACATGCGTGCAAGATTTGTTAGCAACAGGTTGGTCAGGTCCATCGCCTCGATTAATGACTTCTATTGGAAGGCTTATTGGTAATGCTTGGATTTTTTTATTCTTATCGTAAGTCAAATTAGTCTTAGACTCGTAGCGATGAGTGGGGCTCCATTGGAAGCGCCCAGGGACGACATCTAAATCATAACTTACTTTATTCCCAGAAGTTGCGGCTAGGTCAATTATTTTGCCTAACACAGTAGCTGGAAGGGTTGTATTGCTGGCAAGCTCAGGGTGTGGTGAGCTCGATAGCAAGTAGGTGCCTTCACCGGGTTCCTGCTTACCTAATTGATCACGTAATACATCGGCAGCATTAATCTGTGATGAACCAACACTGACGGCAGTGTCATACGTGTTTATCCCAACTGCTGTAGTTAATACGGTTAACCCGGCTGCACCAATTACACGAAGTCCCGAACGAGACTTTCCTTTGCTAGCAAATTTTTCAAGTGCAGCTGCGCGATCATTCATGCTCGCATAGACTTTGCGGGTACAGTAGATTCCAGCATATCCCGCCCCGGCTAAGGCTAAAATGTCCTCTAAGCCTTGAAATAGGTCGGACATCTCATTTGATGGTTCTGCATTATTATCGGCGATGATAATTTTCTCTTCCATAACCGGTGCATCATTTATCATATTTAGACCGGCAAGACCCGCAACAGCAAAGCCAGCAGCAGCGCCAACACCCTGAAGTGTCCTTATAAAGGGATGGGTTCTGTGTGGAATATTAACTTTAGGAGCTTCAGCTATCGCGCGTGATTTTGGGGCCATGTTCAATCGTGTCCTCGGTATAATTTATTTGCTACGACGTCTGACGAAAACAAGAATTCTCAAACTGTCGTTTGAAAATAATAATGACACAAGAAAGTCAAATACGCAAGCTAATTTACTAAAAATAGAAACCTATGCTAATACTTCACGTGCTATAGCTAAAATTTGTGCGGGTGTGTGGTGCGCTTTTATTACATATCGATCGATGTTTAGAAAGCGCAAACTTTGTGGGGCTTCGCTACGGCTCAAATTCGTGAGTATGATAACACGGATTGCCGCACCTTCGTCAGTTGCACGGAGTTTGGCAAGCATCACATCACCGCTCATATAAGGCATACGTAGGTCGAGTAGTACAAGGTCAGGAGTGAGACGTTTGATGAGTCGTAGCCCATCTTTGCCATTTGTGGCGGTATGTACTTCAAAACCCTCAAGCTCAAACTTGAGTTTATATAGTTGTAAAATTGGCAACTCATCTTCGATGATAATGATACATTTTTGCATTGGAAACACTATACAATATTTCAATCACTTGAACAACAGCAACGTGAAGAGGTATAATGTAAGCCGAACGAACCTTTCAAGAATGACGCGGTGAATGTATGGCTTTCTTAATGCCACATAGTCACCGGGTCTTTTTTTCTAGTAAAAAACACTTTAATATAATATTGACAAAAAATTTAAAATATGCTATTCTAAATTAGTAACGAAAGTAACAAATGAAGATACATCTATCGAAAGCCGCTGGACACAGCGATACAACATTAGCCGCCTTTGACCAGGCGCTATATAAGACTGGTACTGCAAACCGAAATCTGTTGGTACTAAGTTCTGTTATCCCCCCAAATTCTGAGTTAATAATCCATGATGCCGAAATACCTACTGAAGTAATGAAAGGTGATTGGGGCGATCGCCTTTATGTCGTGAAGGCAGACAGACGAGCAGACCTTCCAGGTGTTGAGGTTTGGGCCGGAATTGGTTGGAAACAAGACCCTGAAACCGGCATGGGTCTGTTTGTGGAGCATAGCGGCTTCTCGAAAAAAGCCGTAGTTGACGCTATCAATTCAAGTCTTGACAACTTAATGATAAATCGAGGTCTTGCAGTTGATCTATGGCCCACGGACATGTTAGTCCAGGGTGCAAAATGTAAGGATGAGAATGACGCGGTATGTGCCTTAGTCATAGCAGCATATCAGAATAGTGGGTGGGACAACACACCTCATCTATTAAATTAACTCAAGGACAAATTATGAATGACTTACGTGGTTCACGTTTTATACCTGAGTTTGCTCCGTATGTTGATTCATCTCATCCGTATGAGGGTAAGCGATTTATTTCTGACGAAAACTGGACATCGACAATACTTGGAGGTATTGCCGCCTCAGCCATCTTAGTACCTAGTGTCACCCATCTTAACGAAGCAATTCGTGCCAGCGCAACAGCTGTTGCATATGCTGCTGGAGGTGCAACTGCTAGTGGACTTGCTTTGGGTGCTACAACATTTGCGCTTGAACTGGCCGGTGGTATCGTCACAGCAGATGTTTTTGCTACTGAGAACGGAAGCAAGCTCACTGAATATCTAGGTAAAAAGCTGGAACAAGTACGCATTAAAAAGATACCTGAAACTAATATGATTACTGATTTAACAACAGCCTTTATAGTCGGTACGCCCTTAGCAACTACACTAAAAAATCAACAGAATAGCACCAGGTCTAGACGAGAAAATCGTCGTTTTGCACTTCAGACGGCAGCATTTTCAGGTGCGGTCATGGGCGCCGAAGGCTTTGCGATTTCAGAAGGCATACAACATCCAGACCCATTAAGCCTGAGCATTGCTGCACTCGCGATTGGTACCTCAATTACAGGAGTATCAATGTTCGTGCGCAAAAACAAGCGTAATGCAGACGTAAATACCACACAAGAAGTTAATGACTCGTCTGTATGGTATGAGCCACGCTACGATATGCGCGAAGAAGAGTTGAAGGCGCTTGAGACTGAAATGGTCGCACTAGCTTCCGAAAAATACCCGAAACGTTTAGTTGCTATGTGGATTTCGCCATATAGTAAATACGCAAACTTGCTGCGTCACGAAGAGGCTAAACACTTTCCTGAAATTGAAGGTGTAGATGGCGAAATAGAAGACTCAACAACATTCTTAGCACTTATTGACACGCGTTCAGATAGTATGCGCGTAGTACATGGCGCTACGATTACCAATTATGCACCATCAGCTTCTGCTGATGAATCCAGGCCAGACCAAACTGGCATATATACGGTAGATAGTCTTATAGACCTGCAAAACTTTTCTACTAAAGAATTTGAGGACTTTTACAATAGAAAGGGTGTAAATCTTCAGAATACCTTTGCTTGCGAGACAAATTTTCGAATTGGTGAGCGAACGAAAAACTTTAGGGGTATGCGCCCATCCGATCTCGTTTATCTGTTGTTGCTTGACCGCGTACTTAAAAACGACCCATCCATGAGAGAGAGTGCGGTATTTGCATCGATTAATGAGCCAAGTATAAAATCGTTTGATCGATTCGGGATTGACTATGAACCATTGATGGGAAGAACTGATTTTAAAACGGAAGAATCACAAGTTGGCCGTTTTTCAATGCCGATTGCAATACTGCCCTCACGTGCAAACAAGCGGAAATTAAAATCACTAATCAATGGCGCAAAGCTACTTCGAGCTTTACCGTCTACTTTGTAGGTTTAATGTTTTATGAATACGTCAAACGAATTCTCGCCCACAACATTTCCTAATTTTACAGAAATACGGCCACAACATCGCAACCTAATTACGGAAGTTGCGAATCAACAAGTCCACCCATTATCTGATTTTAATTTCCACAGCCTTTTGGCATGGAGCACAGGTGGTAAGACACAAATATCAGAACTTAATGACAATCTTGTTGTAAGCATACCTGATTATGTAACTGGTGAGCATTCAGTGACATTTTGCGGTGCTAAAAACATACAAAAAACCGTAGATACACTTCTCGGATTTAATAAAAAAATTGTCTATGTGCCGGAAAATGTTGCCGACGCTTTATCGAATTGTGGTGGGCTGACCGTACAAGAGGACCGCGATAATTTCGACTATATTTATGATATAGACAGCCTAGTAACGCTCGCGGGTGGAGGAAGCAATAAAGGCAAGCGTAATCGGATAAGTAAATTTCAACGAGCACACGGCGGCGATATCAAACTCTCTCATATGTCGGTTGCAGATGATGCTGATGGCTGCGAGGCAGAAATAATGAATGTGGTTGACCAATGGCAACAGACGAAGAAAGATGGACCGGAAGATAAAGTGGATGAACCTGAAGTAGAAGCCATACAAAGGCTTTTGCAACTGGGTTATAAAGAGGTTTTGCATATTTCTAGACTAAGCATTGCAAATTTTTGTATCGGTTTCTCTATTCACGAGCTATTACCTGATGGCAAGAACACTCTATGCCATTTTCAAAAGGTTGCCCCTGCGTACGAAAACGCAGATGTATTTTTAACCCATGAAGCTTCTCGATATTTAGGATCGCTTGGGTGTACGACTGTAAACTGGGAGCAAGATTTAGGTATCCCCGGCTTGAGGTATCTTAAGGAGTCTTATCACCCGATGGGTTATTTGAAAAAATATTCAATTACTCGTCAAGACTAATAAAAAACAAAAAGTTTATCTCAAATTAACTTAATGCCAAATATATATCTGCTATTATATTTGCATGGTTATGCTTTTCGTAGGTCTAATAAATGATTGACATTTTAATATTGGTTGTTTGTGGGTTAGGCATAGCAAGTCTTGGCCTTGTGGTTTACACGCGCAATCATCAGAGTGTCACTAATCGTTATTTTGGCTTACTTACACTTGCAGTATTGAGCTGGTCTATTATGAATTACTTGTCAGATACTGTAGACTCGTACAGCTTGCTATTTACGAGGTTAGTTTTTTTGGCGGGAGTCTTAGCTATTTCATCAGTTCTGGCATTTGTATCTAGATTCCCAGTGGAATCTGTTTTTAGATTGTCCCTAGCAGATGTTTTTCAGATTGTATTTGCTGCTATCGTAGGCGTAACTACGTTTACGCCATGGTTAATTCAATCCGTCGGGATAGACGATCACCAAATTCACACAGGAAATCTCTATTGGTTGTATCTGCTATTTGTGGGATATTCGTTGATACTTTTTATGATAGCAATATATCGTCAGAACAAAGCTGTTAGATCTCATCTCGAAAAACAACAATTCCAAATAGTAGCCATGGGGCTAATAGCCTATGCAACTATTGCAATTACCCTTAATATTATAGTTCCCACATTTCGTGGCGATTGGTCTGTCTCACGATATGGACCTGCATTTACATTTCTACTCATTGGGTCGGTAGCTTATTCCATAATTCGATATAAACTATTTGACATACGCTTAGTTGTTGCTCGCACAATAGCATATATCGGTGCGCTTTCAGCCATTGTGCTTATTTACGGCATAGTCGTGGTCAGTGTTTTATCGTCAATATTTAACTTACAACTATCATTACCCGCCCAAGCATTCATATCATTGACAACGGGGTTTGCGGCATTCGCCTTTGGTGGTTTAAAAAAATGGTTCGATAATCTCAGCAACAGATTTTTCTACAGGGATGCTTATGACTCTCAAGATTTATATAACGAGTTGAACCAGATGTTTATCTCGACTCTTAATCTGGAAAAACTACTCCATGGCTTAAGCACTATTCTTAAAAATTATATTAAAACTGATTTATGCGCAGTAGAATTATATGAAAATAATGACAGGTTATTACGAATAATTGGCATCCCCCAGTCTAAAGAAACCTTAGGTAAAATTACTGAAATTAACAAACTTGCGAATAAGCATCGTGATGATGTGATTGTTGCCGATATACTTGACGACAACTATGTCGAACTTAAACAGCAAATGCACCAAAATGATTTAGCAATTATGGTACGCTTAAAAATTGCTGCAACGAAAAACACTGAGGGTATAGGGTATATTTTATTAGGTCGTAAAAAAAGCGGAAACATATATAACGCACAGGATATAAAAATGTTGGAAACAATAGCAAATGAACTTGTACTTGTAGTTCAGAATATATCTCGTTTTGATGAAATTCGGCTGTTCAGTGAAAAATTAGAGGAAAAAATTGACGATGCGACCAAGAAATTGCGCATAACTAATGAGAAGCTGAAGAAAATGGATGAGAACAAGGACGAGTTTATAAGTATGGCATCACACCAATTGCGCACACCCCTGACGAGCGTTAAGGGGTATGTCAGCATGGTGCTCGAAGGTGATGTGGGGCCGATTAATGACCAGCAAAGACAGTTGCTGGACCAGTCTTTTCAGAGCAGCCAACGTATGGCAAACCTCATATCTGACCTGTTGAATTTATCGCGTATCAATACAGGTAAATTCGTTATCGATGCGTCACCCGTCGATCTTAGTTCTGTCATTGAGGCCGAACTAAATCAACTGCACGAAATGGCAGAAGGGCGAGGAGTTAAGCTTGAATACTCAGCCCCCGAAAAGTTCCCGACGCTTATGCTTGATGATGGTAAGATGCATCAGGTAATCATGAACCTTATTGACAATGCACTGTATTACACGCCATCGGGAGGACGAGTGGTTGCACAGCTTATTGAAACTCCTTCCACGGTTGAATTCACTGTAGTCGATAATGGCATCGGGGTACCACGTGAAGCTCAAAAGTATTTGTTTAGTAAAATGTATCGTGCTGACAATGCCCGACGTGCACGGCCCGATGGTACCGGTTTAGGTTTATTTTTGGTTAAAAAGGTTATTGTTGAGCAAAAGGGTGCCATCATTTTCGAGACCGAAGAGGGCAAGGGAAGCACCTTTGGTTTCCGTTTCAACAAAAATGACCACCTAGTTCCTGCCGGCGAAGTGCCAAGAACCGACACCATCTAGCCTGAAAATTAACCCAGTGTTTGTTTGTGCGCGGTACTAAAACGAAATAAATAGTAGTTTTTGTCATAACTCGCTTCAAATATAATCCACTAGCACACTATTCTACAACGGAAAGTGTGCGTTTTTTAAGGTGTCACGACAGGGGTAGTTCGTGGTAGCTAAGCACAAGAAGTATATGTAAGTATTAGAATTGACATAAGAACAATAAAGTGATACAATGAAAGGGTATAAATCAGTTACACATTGGAGGTGTAAGAGGTTATGAAACTTTCTATTAAATCATGGTCAAAAGCCAAAAAAGCATTTGCTGTAGGCGTAACGACAGTAGTCGTCACGGCTGCGACAGTTGTCGGCATCGGTTTTTCGACCGCAACAACTCAAGCAGCAAGCTGCCCAACTAATGATGTTATGCCATGTGGCGCATCAAGTCGCAGCTCTTTTATATCAAAACTCAAAAATAACAACCCAAGCGACATGGATAACATCTATGCTAACTCGCGCTATGACTTGCCAAAGAGTCAGTACGACGAGTTCGCGAAATATGCCAAAGCAGGCCGTATAAACCCAGATAACGGTAACATTACTGTTGATGGTAAAACAGTTGGTTATAATGGTCAGAGCCTTGGCCGTAACGCCAAAAGCGTTTCACATAAAGTTGTGATTGATGGCAAGACCTACCATGAGAGCCCAATTAAGTCACTCACTAAGTATTTTAATGATGCATTAGTGTTATTTGACTCGCATGGCAATGTCCAGACGGTCATCATGAACCTTTGCGGCAACCCTATCAAGGTCACACCAAACAACCCTAAGTACACCTGTAAGGCTTTGAACGTAAGTAAAGTCTCCAACACTACTTACAAATTTAGTAGCTCAGTTAGCACAAGTAATGGCGCACAGGTAACCAAGGTTGTGTACGACTTTGGTGATGGCAAGACTCAGACCGAGAGCTCACCTAGCACTGTCGTTTCACACACCTACGCAACACCTGGTAGCTATAGTGCCAAGGTAACTGCCTATGTCAAAACGACCTTTGGCCGCGGCGAATTCCCAATCACCGTCACTGCTGATTGTAAGAAGACGATTACTGTCGAAGAAGCAGCTAACCCGAAGATTGAAATCACCAAGACGGTTGACGGTGTCAAGCAAAAAGAAGTCGCCCTCAACACGCCATTTGTCTACCAGCTTATCGTTAAGAACACCGGTAATGTTGACTTGACTAACGTGGTCGTTACAGACACCGCACCTGCCAATGTCCAGTTCATCTCGACCGACAAGGGTAGTGTCGTTAACAATGCGTTGCAATACACCATTCCAAGCTTAGCTAAAGGTGCAAGCACCGCAATCAACATCACCGCCAAACTTACTACATATGTTGCAGGTGCAATCGTCAACAAAGCCTGTGTCGATGCTCCAGCCGTACCTGGCAACCCAGACGACTGCGATGAAGCAACTATCACCACTCCTCAGCCAAAAGTCCCTCACGTCAAAATTGACAAAGTTGTCAACGGCGTCGAGCGCGTTGAAGTAGCAGTTGGTGAGAACTTCATCTACACCCTCAAAGTTACCAACGACGGCCAAGTTAACCTCGTTAACTCAGTCGTCAGCGATACAGCTCCAACTAATGTAACCTTCGTCAGTACTGACAAAGGCTCAATCGTCAATAACTCACTTGTTTACACAATCCCATCACTCGCTGTTGGTGCAAGCACTGACATCAAGATTACCGCTAAAGTAAACACCTACAAAGCCGGCGACATCGTTAACAAAGCCTGTGTCGATGCTCCAGCTGTACCTGGCAACCCAGACGACTGCGATGAAGCAACCGTTACTGTACCTACTCCTAAAGTCCCACACGTCAAAATCGACAAAGTTGTCAACGGCGTCGAGCGCGATGAAGTAGCTGTTGGCGAAAACTTCGTCTACACCCTGAAGGTTACCAACGACGGCGAAGTTAACCTCGTTAACGCAGTCGTTACTGATGCTGCTCCAGCCGATGTTACTTTCTTGAGCACCGATAAGGGCTCTATCACAAACAATGCGCTTGTCTACACAATCCCATCACTCGCCGTTGGTGCTAGCACCGAAATCAAGATTACTGCTAAGCTAAACGTCTACAAAGCTGGCGACATCGTCAACAAAGCCTGCGTCGACGCTCCTGCAGTCCCCGGCAATCCAGATGACTGCGACGAAGCAACCATCACGACCCCTAAGCCAAAAGTTCCTGGCATCAAGATCGACAAAGTAGTGAACGGTGTTGAAAACGTAGAAGTAGCAGTCGGTGAAGTCTTTACCTACACCCTCAAAGTTACCAACTATGGCCAAATTGACCTCATCAATGCAGTCGTTAGCGACACCGCTCCTGCAAACGTTCAGTTCTTGACCACCGACAAAGGTTCGATTACCGGCAATGTTTTGAGCTACACTATCCCAAGCTTGAAAGTTAAACAAACTGTCACGATTACGCTGACAGCAAAAGTAACCGCGCAAGTTGCGGGTAGCATCAAGAACACTGCCTGTGTCAATGCTCCTGAGGTCAACCCAAGTGCTCCAAACAGCCCTGACGACTGTGACGATGCCTATGTCACCGTCAAGCAACCAGGTAAAGTCAAAGTTTGTGACGCAACAACCGGTAACATCATCTGGGTACTTGAGTCAGAGGCTGATAAGTACGAGCCTAAGGACAGTCCGAAGTGTAAGACCGTACGAGTCTGTGACCCTGCCGATGGCGTCATCAAAGATGTCAAATGGGTCGACAAGGACGAGTACGAAGCTGTCGATAGTCCTGAGTGTACTAAGATGCAAGTCTGTGTTATCGCTGACGGTACCGGTACGATGACCACCATTACCGAAGACCAGTTCGATAGCAGCAAGCACTCTACCGACAGCGACGACTGCCGCAACGTGCGAGTTTGCCGCCTCAGCGACAAGACTATCGTTACGGTAAAAGAATCAGCCGCTGATAGCGATGCCTACAGTACTGATATGGATGACTGTAAGACCGTGCCACAAGTTCTGCCCGCAACTGGTGCAGGTGGCGCAATGAGCCTGGCAGCAGGCATAGCATTGATCGCTGGTATCGCTCATCGTTTGTTCATGAGCCGCAAATTTGCCCGCGACCAACAGTAAACGTGGTTTGACTGACCGCTCTAAACCCCCGCTCACTAGCAGCGGGGGTTTTACTTTATTTTCACAAGTCGAAGTGTGCAAAATATCTTGCGAAATCGTAACCCTTATGGGACAATAGCTGCATAGAACTAAAAAAAGGAAAACCATGCGTTTCAAACTCGTTCGTGACGCCCAAAAAGGATTAACATACTTTGCTGGGCTTGCACTGATGCTCGTCACGATCTCCGTCGTCGTACCAAAAGTCTATGCAGCTGATTGCGGCCCAAACGCCATTATGGCTTGTGGGTTTAGCACAAACTCAAATTTCATCTCAAAAGTACGCGCCAACAATGATAAAAATGGCAAAGACCTTCAAACAATATATGACCGTTTCAACCTAGAAAAAGGTGATTATGACCGGTTCGTCTCGACCGCCAAGAGCGGAACCGTCTACAAGGACGGGCGTATCGTTGTGAACGGCCAAACTGTCGCGAGGAACTCTAACAGCATCGGGCGTACGACGCTTAACGGCCGGCACGACAAATCGATGACGATTGGTGGCAAGACCTACTACTACGGCCAAACATCTCGGGTGTTTTTATCAAGTAGCATTCCAGCCAAGGTCATGTTTGATGATAAGGGTGAAGTAGAGTTCGCAGTTCTAACTGACTGCGGCAATCCTGTATGGGGCACCAATGAATCATCGAGCGCCAAATGTAACGCGCTCAACGCAAAGGCTGACACAGGGACTCCTGGTAAATACACCTTTACGACTGACGCTAGCAAATCAGGCAACGCCAAGTACACAAAGTTTGTCTATGACTTTGGCGACGGCACCACCGTTAGCAAGTCGAGTGGTAGTACGGCTGTGCCGTACACATTCACCTCCGGCACCCACACGGTCAAGGTAACGGTCTATGCAACTGTTCCTGGTGGCGCAACTATCAAGCACACCTGCGAAACAACTATCACGGTTGAGGAAGCTGATGTTCCAGTCTGCGTAAGCCTCACGAGCCAAGATCCAAAAGATTTGAAATATACGTTTACGGCTACCGCCAAGTACGGTAAGGGCACAACCTTTGTTGGCGCAAACTTTAACTTTGGTGATGGCAAAACAGTATCTAGCGTAAAGCCGTCAACACCTACAACTGTCACGGTCGACCACACCTACGACAAGGAAGGTACCTATAGTGTTTCGGCGGCGCTCATTTTCACGGTCAATGGCAAAACGGTAACAGCGGAAGCCTGTAATGCTACTGTCGAACCTAACCAGCCCGCCGTACCTGAGTGTAAGCCAGGAGTACCTGTGGGTGATGAGAGCTGTGAACCGTGTGAGTTCGATTCTAGTCTGCCAGCAGATGATCCTCGTTGTAAGGAGGCAGTCGTGACCGAGACGTTGCCGAACACCGGCGCTGGCAATATCATTGCACTGAGCTCGGCCGCACTTGTTGGTGGCTTCCTATTCTATCGTCACCGTGTCTTTCTGCGGCACAAGTCTGCCTTCTATGCTGCCGAAAACGGTACATCACCACTGCCACTGGCCGACCCGCTCACACCTGAAGACCCACTCGCCAACACACCACTAGAACCACAAGAGCCACCAGCAGTTCGCAGTACCTTCCGACGCCGACGCCCATTCTAGTACTATTGCAGCTCTTACAAATACAGTAGCTTAGCGTCCGCTACTACTATTGGAATGCGACTATTCACAGGCAACTTCGTCGTGCAGGCAATCAATCTTCATTTTTAATAACTGCTATGGCAATAATGCGGTATAAATTGAAAAATAGTAAAAAAAGTGTTACTATACTTTTTAGAGAAATGACGCACACTTTTGAAACTCTAGCAGACATTCAAGCCTTCGCGGCTCGTGAAACAGACCGTCCTGTTGCGGCCACTACGGTATCGTTTGACAGCAGCACGAGGCTGAATATCGACTCGTATGCTTTGGCGCAGGGTCGTTTTACCAATAGCTATGATTTTTCCTTTTCCGATGACGCACCAGCGACAGGTATTGCTGCTTTCGACAATCTCACCTCTGCATACGATCATCTTCGAGCAGCATCACCGTCAGTACGAGCAGTTTGTTCTGGTGGGTTTTTCTTTTTAGCCGACCAGGCATCAGCTCAACCGCGTCAGTTGGCACTAAATTTGAGTATGAGTAATGGTAGCTTGCATAGTCTTCCTACCAGAGATCAAGAGACGGTTGTGACGCGTAAGAGCGGCATAACGGCACAATATGTCTTAGCGCTCGGTGAGCTAACACTTGATAATCGTGATTTGACTTGGTCGGGTTCTAACACGACTCATGAAACTGACGTAAAAGTTTTTGGAAATGGTAACGCAGTAATTAAACACATAACAGACCAGTCTAGGTGTACATCGCGGGTTCTTGACGAAGACTCGAGGTTCACGCCCAAGATTACTGACAGTAGCATGGTGGATATTGGTTTTATCGGCTTAGGTGGTAATCAGTTTGAGGGTGTCCAACAGAGCGACAGGGGCGAGTTGGATATCTTTACTCATGATTTTGTACTGCGCTGCGACAAGCGATTTGGTTGCGCTAAGACGCCCCGCGCACAAATTCATTCCGTTGGCGCACTGACTGTGGACTCTGAGCTCACGGGTGCCTTTAGTGCGGGGCCGCTACTTTCTACGACTGACTTCGATGCGCACCCCATCAACCAAGACGCTTCTCTCGGTAGTCGACCACCATTCAATGAGCGACCAATGGCGCGTATAGTACTATATAAAACAGCGGATGGTTTAAAAGGCATTAGATTATTTGACGGTCGCCCGTCGAGCCCTGCTTTTAGCGGCGTAACACCCGCCGAGGCAAAATCGATACTCATGAACGAGACAAAGCTTGACTGGGGTTGCTTCCTTGACTCAGGACAGTCGGCAAAATTGTGCGTTAATCTTGGTTCGACAGCTATGAGCTTTGGTAATAGGCATTATGTGGAATGGCCAAATGAACAAAATAAAAAGTTTATTTGGACACCGGAAACTGGTAGGCCGATTGCGAACGTAATTACCCTATAATGACCATATGAAATACACAATAACAGAAATAAAAGCACTCCATAAAAAGTATGCCCCGAGTGATGCTGCTTTTCAGATGGTATTCACCCATTGTCAGATTGTGTGCGATATCGCAAAGCAGCTCATTGAAAAATCAGTCTTAGATCTAGACGTCGAAACGGTCATTACCGGAGCTTTGCTACATGACATTGGAGTTTATCATTATTTTGAAGACGGAAAGCTACTGCAGGGTAAAAAATCAGTAGCTCATGGTCAAGACAGCGAAGAAA
>CAYUNX010000014.1:0-23418 GCA_964446255.1 uncultured Candidatus Saccharibacteria bacterium | reverse complement strand
GTATTCCTGGTTGAGTCGCACAAACAACTCGCCCACAAGCATCACCACTTCTGGCAATCACACTAACCCCAGCCCGTTGTAATTTTGTGAGGTTGAACCTATAGGTTACGGTTTGGGTTGTGAATGGCTACTGTTTGCAGAGGTTTAGGCCGGAGAGGTTAAACTCGCAGTCGCCGTTTTTATTCAAAACCACAACTTTATCGACGGTATCGAACTGGTTGAGTGTGTCTTTGATAACACTCTCGGCTTGGCCGTCTGAAACCGAGCCGATATGGTCGAATGTCTTGCAGAACTGTAAAGTAGCGGTTTTGTTGCTGATGCTGAGCGTGAAATCTGCGCCCTGACAGTTACTCTCCTCGTTACGCAGCTTTGCGTACGAGAAATAGCCCTGCGTAGCTTCTTCTGGCGTGGGGCCTTTTAGGAGCTCAGTAACGGCGAATTTGGCAACTCCTAAGTCTGGTGAGACGCGGGCAAGTGCAAACGTTCGTGCTGGGTCATCGTCTGACTCAGGGTGCTTGGAGAAATACACTTTTACGGGGTAGCTTACCTTTTCGGTCGGCGAAGTATCACCTGACTGAGTTTGCTCTGACTTTTGCTGAGTGCTTGTTGAAGTGTTACCGTTTGATGAATTTGCTGGTGAATCTGATTGAGTGTTGCGGTACAGCAGGTAGACGCCGCCCGCGAGTGCTAGTACTATGACGATTATTGTAGTCATTAAAAGTGCGCGTTTATTCATCGGTTACTCCTCTGACGTCAGCCTACCATAGCCACGAAAACCGTGCAGTTATGTGCATTACAATACCGTCAGAAACATATTTTTAAAACTAAGATGTATCACCACAACTTCACACAAACAACCAGATATGATAGGCTATCAACACCTATGATTGAGAAATTACCGTCAGAAACTCATGACTCAGATCTGCTTTCTAGCGGTCAAGTTCGTTCGAGGATGACAGCTGCGCTGAGTAAGTTAACGCGAGAACAGATAATAACTGAGCCTGCCGTTGCTGTTACATTTACAGATCAACAAATGATTGATTTTTTAAAAAATCATCCATTTTCCGACAGAAGTCTCTAAATATAGTCACAGGTGATAAGGCTATGTTAAGATAGGGTCGTGGCGCCGTGGCCGAGTGGTTAGGCAGAGCTCTGCAAAAGCTCGTACACCGGTTCGAACCCGGTCGGTGCCTCCAATTTTAGTTACAAGGTCGTAAAGTTATAAAGTTGAAAGTTGGCGGCATGAAGTCAGTCGTAGTCTGTGGGAGTAAACGGTACGGGACAGAAATCGCTAATTTTTGTGCTGAACTGGAGAGACTCGGTGTGCTGGTGTTTGAACCGAGCATCCAAGAGCCAATCTTAGAAAACACCAAAATACATTCCGATTACGTTACGGCAATAATCTTTAAGGGGTTAACACTCGAGCACTTTGATTGGATCCGAAAGGCCGACGTTTGCTTTGTCTACAACCAAGACGGTTACGTTGGCACGAGTGTCACGATGGAAATGGCTTACGCGAGCGCCCTCGGCAAACCGATTTTTGCACTGAGCACCAAAACGGGTGACCCGTACCGTGACGCCCTCATTGACAAAGTTTTTGATTCTGCAGACTCACTTGCGAACATTTTGTAAGGTAGCGTACATGTTTTTTTGTCGCGGTGCGATACCGTATAGTGGTAAGTACTAAAACGGAGGAAGTTATGAAGCTATCAAAAGGTTTATTAGCGCTCGGAATCGTCGGGCTCTTAGTGTTAATAATTGGCGGCTGGATGGTCGGTGGATACAACAACATGGTTACGATGCGCAACAACGTCGATAAGGCATTTGCCAAAGTCGACAGCGCATACCAACGCCGTTTTGACCTCGTACCAAACCTCGTCGAGAGCGTAAAGGGTGCGCAAGCCCAAGAGCAAAAAGTCTTTGGCGATTTGGCGGAAGCGCGCACCAGGTACGGCGGCGCATCATCTGCCGAAGACCGAGTCGCAGCAGCTGGTCAGTTTGAAAGCGCACTGGGGAGGCTCCTTGTCGTAATCGAAAATTACCCAGAGCTCAAGAGTAATGCGACCGTGCAAGACCTCATGGTGCAACTCGAAGGCACTGAAAACCGCATCAAAGTCGAGCGCGATAATTATAGCAACGAAGCGACAGCGTACAACACCAGCATCCAGAAATTCCCACGCAATTTGCTCGCTGGGTTGTTTAACTTTGACCAAAAAGACGTTTTCAAAGCTGACAGTGGCGCGAGCACAGCTCCTAAAGTCGACTTAACCAATTAGTAGACTGCTATGAAACGAGTGTGGCGACACTGGCTAGTTGGCATAGGCACGACTCTTTGTGTTGGGGTTGGCTTGGTCGCGCCCGTTGCTGTGAGCGCACTCGACGTACCGGCTTCACCGACGAAAACGCACATCCTCGACCAAGCACAGGTGATAGACGATGCGACCGAAGCCACCATCAGCAAGACAATATTTGACTACGAGGTCAAAACCGGAAACCAGATTGCAGTCATGACAGTGAAAAGCCTAGAAGGGGAAGACATCTTTGGTTATTGCAACCGCGTTGCCAACAAATGGGGCGTCGGTGATGTTAAGGCCAACAACGGCGTGGTGCTTTGTGTTGCCACCGAGGACCGTAAACTGCGGATTGAGGTTGGGCGTGGGCTCGAGCCGATGCTGACCGACTTGCAATCGCGGCGCATCATCGCCCAGAAAATCACCCCACGATTCAAGTTAGATGATTATAGTGGTGGTGTGAAGGCTGGCGTAGACAGCATTATAGCGGTGATTGGCGGCGAACGACTCAGCGGGCAAGCGAGTGGCTCGACTTCAGACAAAAAGACACTTGGTGGCATCTTTGACGCTGCGCCGTTTTTGGTATTTGGGGCAATCTATCTGGGCTCATTTTTAGCACGTAGTAAGAGTTGGTGGGCTGGCGGTGTACTCGGTGCAATTCCGGGTGTTGTTACGGCATTTAGTAGTGTTATGACGGGTCTGACGCTGGCACTTGGTGGTCTCGGTCTCGGCTTACTGCTCGACTACTGGTTGTCGCGCAATTACACCGTGCGCCGCGAGAGTGGTGCAGCGACAGACTGGTGGCACACGGGCGGTGGCTTTATGTCTGGAGGTTTCGGTGGTGGTTCGGGCGGAGGGTCGTCATTTGGCGGCGGATCTTTCGGCGGTGGCGGTTCCTCGGGCTCTTGGTAATTAGCCTATATGAAATCTTGCTCAAATTGTCATTCCAATGAATGCTGGAATGACGGGGCAAGATATGGCAAAATAGGGGAGTGCTGTTCTGGGCGAGTGGTGGAACGGTATACACGGCGGACTTAAAATCCTCTGCCTAACAAGGCTTGTGGGTTCAAATCCCACCTCGCCCACCAACTAATGAGTCACCGAAAGGTGGCTTTTTAGTTGGTTCTGGAGCGCGGTAGGATTTGAACGGGTTTGCCAGTGGCAAACCCCGGCACCCCTGCTTTTTGTTGCCAGCGGCAATAAAAAGTTGGAGAGGAGACTACTCGACAAGGCAAATCCCACCTCGCCCACCAACTAATGAGTCACCGAAAGGTGGCTTTTTAGTTTGAAAACAAGTTTTTGAGTGCTGCATATTTGGCGGGGTCGAGCTTGGCTTGGTACAAAAAGTCGGTGATTTCTTTTTCGTAAAAGCCTGCCGAGAGGTTCGAAGACGTGCCGAGCTCGACTAGTTCGTCAAAGGTCACAGGCATGAGCTCTATTTTCTCGCCAGCATCAAGGTGCATATCGGCAACCTTATGCACCTTCTTGGCGATAAAAACATACACCGCCCACTCGATTTTGGATATCGGTTGCTCGGCATGCCAAAGCGTCCAGTCATCTGCCTCGTAACCAGTTTCTTCAAGTAGCTCACGTTTTGCGGCAGTGAGAATGTCTTCACCCTCGTCAACCCTACCGCCAGCCGCGCCGATAAAAGGCTTTTTGCCAGGCTGTTCTTGTTTTGTCAGCACGATACGTCCGTCGTCGAGCACGGCGAAAACTACGACCGTGTCTGGGCGCTTTAACTTCTCAAAAGTGACTGTTGTGCCATCAAACATGAGCTGTTGCCACTGGTAGACATCGAACAGTTCACCCTTAAAAACCAGTGCAGCGTCATCGGGCAGTGGCTGGCTAGACGCTGGACGATCTATATTCATAGCGGTCAGTATAGCAGTGTTGCTGGTATACTTAACATATGACGAGTACTACAGATTGTCCATTTTGCATCGGTGACGAACGTGTTTTGAAGTCGAACGGTTCGGCGCAAGTGCTTCTCAGTAACCCCCGCAAAGTGCCGGGACATTTTCTGGTCATACCGAAGCGTCACGTCGAAAAACCGTGGGAGCTGACTAGCGAGGAGCTAGCAGACATTTTCGAGCTGGTGTTTTTTATCGAGCAAAAGATTATCGGCAAGCTCGGCGATGGCTGCGATGTGCGGCAAAATTATCGCCCGTTTCAGGGTGAAAACGGACTCAAGGTCAACCACATACACTTCCATGTTATTCCACGTGCCAACGAAGATTACATCTACCAGATTAGCGAAAAGTACGACAGCGAGCTGTTTGCCGAGCTCGACCCCACCGAAGCCAAGGCCGTTGCCAAACTTCTGGCATAGCTTCTTCGCATGATAAATAGACTAAAGTAAGAAGTAAATCTAGATATTTCTCAGCGTATTTTAAGGTTGAGTGGAGTATACTTACACGACAGGTTTCGGCAACTACTAGTAAGGCTCGAAGCCAAAACAAGGTAATTTTATAATGAAACTAACAGCATTTTTGAAAACAACTGTACTCCTCGGCATTATGACGGGGCTGTTTATGGCAGTCGGCTATATGGTCGGTGGTCAGAGTGGGGCACTCGTCGCTCTCGGTATCGCTGCAGTCATGAATTTTGGCACCTACTGGTTTAGTGACAAGCTCGTGCTCAAAATGCAGGGCGCAACTCCACTCGACGAAGCCCAGTTCCCGCAAGTGCGCAAGATGGTCGAACAAATAACAACGCGCGATGGTATGCCTATGCCAAAGCTGTATTTTGTCGAAACGCCCATCCCGAACGCCTTTGCAACCGGGCGATCGCATAACCACGCAGTTGTCGCGGTGACGGCGGGAATCATGGAGATTCTCGACGACAAAGAACTCTTTGCGGTGCTCGCTCATGAGATTGGCCACGTCAAGAACTACGATATGCTCGTGAATACTATCGCAGCAACATTGGGTGGTGCCATCAGTTATATCGCGCAAATGGCGTTTTTCTTTGGTGGCAACGACGAAGAAGGTGGCAGCAACCCCATCGCAGCCATCGCTATGATGATACTTGCACCGATGGCGGCCATGCTCATACAGTTCGCCGTGTCGCGATCGCGTGAGTTTGGTGCTGATGCACACAGCAAAGACGTTACAAATGGAGACGGTCGAGCCCTGGCGTCGGCCTTGCAGAAGCTTGAGTCGGTCAAACCGCAATTACGCAATCATCGCCCTAGCCCGACCCAGGAAGCCACCGCCCACCTCATGTTCACCAACATGTTCAACATGCAAGGCCTCGCCAGTCTTTTCTCGACCCACCCAAGCACCGAAGACCGCGTCAGCCGCATTCTAGATAGATAGTACTTCCTACACTTCTTTTTTACGTTCAGCTACCAACACAAGTGAATTAAAGAGCAAATCTGCTGCAGTCAGTAACGCAAAGCAGTCAGCTTGCTCGGGTTTGTATTTATTTTTACGCTTGATCTTTGCATTGGGGCTTGGGTCGGCTCCATTGATAATACGTGAAACAGACCAACCCCCATTTGAAGTATCATACCTTGCGAAGAGCATGTCGGTACCATTAACTTGCGGTGCCTCGACTTCTAGTTCAGCCCCTATCGTCACCCATAGTTTTTCAGAAGAATTTTGATCGTCAATTGTGGCTATCGTTTCATCATATTCATTTTTTTTGCAGCGCACAATTGTAGTCGGGTGTGCGTTTTGGTCATATTTTAGTGCCCCACTGAGTCCCTGTCGAGTATCACATACTGAAATTATGCCATTGAAGGCCGGAAACACTCCGTCCGAATTCAAATAAACACCGTTTTGCTCCTCAACCCATTCAATGCTGGTGTTTTTAGAAACGACGAACCTATCCCTCATACGATCAGTAATTGGCGCATCCCCTATGAGAGCGCTACGGAATTTACCGACAATCGCTTGTGCTGCATGGTTTACAGCTTCACACGACATAGTGTTGAAAGGTGTATCAAAATCGGGCAGAGCCTGTTTGAGTTGTTCGACGGCAGCATTCATTTCATTAATAATACATAAATAACTAAAATATGCAAATTCTGCTACAATTAAACAGATGAAATACTATGTAACTACCTCTATACCTTATGTCAATGGCGAACCGCACCTTGGGCATGCGATGGAATTCGTTATGGCAGATGTGCTAGCCCGCTATGCTCGTCAACAGGGTACTGAGGTCATTTTTAGCACTGGTACCGATGAACACGGCGGCAAAATAGCCGAAAAAGCGAACGAGCTTAAACTCTCGCCTCAAGCCCTAGCCGACCAAATGAGCCAAAAGTTTCGAGATCTCATCGCTTCGCTCGATGTGCAGCCTGACCGTTTTATCCGAACGACCGACAAAGGTCATGAGCAACGCTCCCAGCTCATCTGGAAAGCACTCGCCAATGACATCTACAAAAACAAGTACGTCGGTTGGTACTGTACCGGCGATGAAGAGTTTTTCACCGAAACCACCGTCAAGGCCAACAAAGGTGTTTGTCCCGATCACAATCGCCCCTACGAAAAGATAGAAGAAGAAAACTATTTTTTCCGACTCAGCAATTACGGTGAGCAGATTCGTTTTGCAATCAAAAACAATGCATTTTCCGTGGTACCAGACACGCGCCGCAATGAGATTCTTTCGCTACTCGATAGCGGACTCGATGACATTAGCATCTCGCGTCCTAAAGACAAAATTGACTGGGGCATACCGGTGCCAGGCGACAAAAACCAAGTCATGTACGTTTGGTTTGATGCGCTGCTCAATTACATTACCGTCCTCGGCTACCCTGAGCACGAAGATTTTAAACAGTTTTGGCCTGCCAACGTCCAGGTTATCGGCAAGGGTATTTTGCGATTTCATGCTGCTATCTGGCCGGGCATTCTGCTGGCGCTTGGTTTGCCACTGCCCAAGACGCTTTACGTCCATGGCTACGTGACAGTGGACAATAAAAAAATGAGCAAGAGCCTTGGCAATGCCGTCTCGCCCACCGAAATTATCGAAAAGTATGGTGCCGATGCCTTCCGTTACTTCTTCTTGCGCCATGTCCCAAGCTACGAAGACGGTGACTTTAGTTGGCCATCATTTATCGCCGCCTACAACAACGAACTCGCCAATGAGCTCGGCAACGCCGTACAGCGCACTGCCGCCATGATTATGAAATATCAAGCGGGAATCGTTGGCGACACACCCGATGAAGGCCATGACACCGGTGCGTACCGTCAAGCATTGGCTGCCTGCAAATTTGACCGAGCACTCGATGCGGTTTGGGAGCAAGTCCGTGGCCTTAACCAGCTTATCGACACCGAGAAACCATGGGTTATCGCCAAGGGAGGCGACGAAGACCATTTGCGCGAAGTACTCGCCGGGCTCGTTAGCGACCTACTCGAAATCGCCGACTTACTAGAACCATTTTTACCGGCAACCGCTACCAAGATTCAGCAAATATTTGCCGAAGGCTTGGTTCGCCCCATCGAAGGCACGCTTTTCCCTCGCATCGAAGAAGTGTCAGCTTCGGAATAACGATTAACGATTAAATAAGGTTGCTGCACTTTGTCACCCGACCATCAAACTATCCAACAATCAAGCTATCCCACTATGATTCTAGTCGACACACACTGCCACATCCACGAGCTGGTACAAGCGCTCACACCGACACATGACAAATGGTTCTCTGACAAGGTCGAGCGTACGCCTGAAGGTGTTATCGCCGCTGCGCATGAGGCCGATGTCACCCAAATGGTTTGTATCGGTACGACACTGGCTGACAGCGAGCTTGCAATTACGTTTGTGGCTGAGCGTGACGGCACTTGGGCGAGTATCGGCATACACCCGCACGAGGCCAAGCACCATCTGACCGCTGAAGTACGTGCCAGATTCGCCGCATTGGCTTCAGCGCCTAAAGTAGTAGCGGTAGGGGAGTGCGGTCTTGACTATTACTATGGACATTCACCGCAAGAGGACCAAGAAAAGGTGTTACGCATGCAGATAGAGCTCGCCCTCGAGCACGATTTGCCACTCAGCTTTCATGTGCGCGACGCATTTGACGATTTTTGGCCGATTTTTGATAGTTACACAGGGGTCAGAGGCGTGCTTCATAGTTTCACCGACAACCTGACCAACCTCGAAAAAGGTCTCGAGCGAGGGCTCTACATTGGCGTTAACGGCATCGCTACATTTGCTAAAGATGAAGACCGACGTGTGATATACCGCACAATTCCACAACGCGCACTCCTGTTAGAGACCGACGCCCCCTACTTGACACCGACGCCTCACCGTGGTAAAGTGTGTGAGCCGAAGCATGTACGTGCTACGGCCGAGTTTATGAGTGATTTGCGAGGAGTCTCACTGGCCGAATTAGCCAGCGCCACCACCGCAAACGCCAATAAACTATTCAATCTTACTTAAAGATTTTTTACCATGACGATGCAGACAACAACTGATCCAAGGTATTATGAAAAACGTCCTACGCTTGTTGAAAGCGTACCTGCTGCTCGTGCCGGTGTTCTTAGGCATAATCTTGACGTCTTAAGTGGCATGTTCATGCCTGGCGGACCTTATAGCAAACCAAAAGAAGCCGAGTCAATCCAAGCCCCAGAGCAAAGTCCAACCCGGGCAATTTTTGCCGAAAATGCTACTAAAGCTATTGTTGAGAAGCCCAATTTACAGCCAGTGCCCACAGAAGTTCCAGAAACTCGCGTTGTACCAGAAGCACCAGCGGCAGAGGTTAAACCTGTACAGGTCGCTCAACCGCAAGCAGTGCCAACTGCCGAGCATCTTGGCGATGCAATGGAGCAGCAGCAAGCAATGACAGCGCAGGCGCGTTCAGATGTCGAAGCAGCATTTAGGAAAGTGAGCCAGTAATGGCGGTTTTCTCAAAAATTTTCTCTGTTATTAACCCCAAGTCAGCTCAAGACAAATGGAGCGAAGCATATCGCCGTGCCATCCACGAAGAAGCCCGAGTGGGTGGTCGAGTTTTTGGCCCTATCCCAGAAGGTGTACGCCGAGAATTCTTCTGTCTGGACGAACGCACATGGGTCTGGCATGAAGAGTGGAAAGACCAAAATGGTAAGCAACACATCCGTACGACCCGTTATGACTTGAGACCGCAGGGCATATTCAAGGCACAAAATGGTCAACCCTACCAGCCAGTTACGCGGCAAGAAGCCGACAACCTCTATGCGGCTGCGCTTCGCTACCGCGATATGGTGCAGTCTGAGCTACGCTCGTAGTAGCTCGGATTATTCAATAGAGTCTGTATCGTTCTGTACAGAGCATTTGTGCTGGTACAAACATCGGGGTAACAGGTAAAATAAGACATATGATATATCTTGACCATGCGGCGGCAACGCCAGTTGATGACGATGTTTTGGCGGCGATGCAGCCTTTTTTTGCTGAGGAGTTTTATAACCCGTCGGCAACCTATCTGCCAGCTCGGGCGGTGCGTGCGGCAGTTGATGGTGCGCGGGCTTCGGTAGCGCTGTCACTTGGTGTGCGGGCAAGTGAGATTATATTTACAGCCGGGGGAACCGAGGCCAACAACTTGGCAATCCAAGGCGTGCTTCGTAAAAACCCGAATGGCTCTGTTACGGTTAGTGCGGTTGAGCACGAATCGGTACTGGCGCCGGCGGAAAAGTTTAATTGCTCCGTTGCGGTCGTAACAGAGAAGGGCATAGTAGACTTGGTCGATTTGCGCAGCAAAATCACTGACGATACCGTGCTAGTCAGCGTAATGCTTGCCAACAACGAGGTCGGTACCGTCCAACCCATCCGCCAAGTTGCTCAGATTGTATCTGAAGTCCGAGCAATGCGGCAAAAAGCAGGCAACACCACGCCGCTCTACCTGCACACTGACGCCTGCCAAGCGGCCAACTACCTCGACGTACACGTTTCGCGACTTGGCGTTGACATGATGACGCTGAACGGCGGTAAACTGTACGGTCCGAAACAATCGGGCGTTTTGTACGTGGCGAGCCATGTGCAGCTCGAGCCGCTTTTTTACGGCGGAGGGCAAGAACGGGGTGTCCGGAGTGGTACCGAAAATGTGGCAGGCGTTATCGGCTTTGCCGCATCACTTTCAGCAGCGCAGGCTGTGCGGCATGAGGAGTCAAAACGACTGAGTGAGCTACAGAGCTACATGTATAAGTTACTGGCCGAAAAGCTACCGCAAGCCCGAGTAAACGGCTCAACAAGGCACCGCCTGTCAAACAACATACATATCACGCTTCCCGATGAAGACAACGAACGACTCTTGATTTTGCTCGAACAAGAGGGCATATTGGCGGCGGCTGGGTCGGCCTGCAGTGCGAGCAATGAAGACCCTAGCCACGTGCTCCGTGCTATGGGCATAAGTGACGCAGATGCCCGCAGTTCACTGCGCTTTACTATGGGACGAACGACTAGTAAAAAAGACATAGAAAAACTCGTATCTACGCTAACTAAATTCTAAACGACTAAAGTACCTGTTGATTTTGGTGAGGCAACCTTAAGGAGTATCTATTTAACGGTCGAATCTTTATTGTTAGACATATCAAAGCAGACTTTACCAAAGAAAGCATTTTTCAGGTCAATGGTATCGTATGCTGCACACTGAATAATTTCCTGTGTCCCACGAAAGAAGTTCCACGAACCTGACCCTTTTCGCCAGAAGAGTGCTTGGTAACCGCCAGCACCTGACAAATCACTTATACCAGCCTCAGCATTCTGATAGCCCGCAACTTTACTATCACTGATTGTTGGGCTGAAAATTACTGAAGTTGGTATCAGATTCGGCAATGCGTCAGCCAGTGGCTTACTTTTCACTGCATTAGCTAAGTATGAACTTAAAAAGCCACATCGTACTGTAGTGGGGTGAGTTTCTGCTAATGGTGAGTTTACAGTACAAATAAGTTCGTCCCCTATATAAACGTCAGTTTTTAGTCCGTATTCCTCTGTCCCACGCGAACCGGTCATCGTTAATGCGCTGCTGGTTAACACACTAGCGATTTTTATTCGCACGTCTTTTTCGATTGCGGTTGGTAATTTTGTGGTTTCATCACGGTAACTTTCGATGGTTATAGATGAACCGCCAGCAGAATCGGTGTAAAAGTTATACCCTTCCACCTTAAATTCTGGTGCCTGCTTATCTATATAAATGCTCACCTCATCATGTTTTAGGTCTAATACTTTATTGGTGGAAGCAACTTTGAAGTCTTTAGTTACGGCGTCCTGAATCCTTTTAATCATGCGTGCATCAGCTTTGAGGGCGGTTGTGCTTAGGTCGGCCGTGGATGACGTGTTTGATGTGGTTTTCGGCTGAGGCTGTGTGTTTTGTGCCTTTTCGTTGTCAAAGATTAACCAAGAGGCAGCAATAGCAATGCCGATAACTAATACGGCAATGGTTACGTACAAAATGACTTTACGGCTTTTGATTGGCTTTGGCTGATCGGGTGCAATTGATGAAGGGGGAGTAGATGTTGCGATGGAGCCTTCAGAATTTGTAGGTTGCTGTGGTTGTTGTATTTCGGTTTGAAGCTGAGGCTCTATAGGTGGCTGTTGTTGTGATTCAGGATTCATGTGTTTTTCCTTATTACTTATGCCTCACTATACTACGTTCTTCGTGCACGCAAAGCGCAAGTACTCCAAAGATTCCGTTAGGATTCTAAATGCTGGTCGTGATTTACATGTCCCCGAGGATGGTTCGGTTGGCGTGCAGCCAGCCGTCGACGCTGCCGCACTCCATATATTCGCCAACTACTTCTGCGACGGCGATACGTTTGCCACTCTGTACATAGGCATTTATGGCGTCGGTAATCTCGTACTCACCGCGGGTAGGGTTGGCTGGTAGTGTTCGGGCGAGCTCAAAAATTTCTTTATCAAATACATAAAAACTGGCATTATTGAGGTTGCTTGGTGCTTCGCCAACTTTTGGTTTCTCGACGATGCGGACAAAATTGTCGTCATCGTCTTTTTCGATAATTCCCCACATCGAGACTTGTTCCCAGGGGATGGGTACGCCGAAGAGCCCTGAGGTAACGCCTTTGACCTCGAGCAACTTCGCGAGATCCGCAGCATTTGAGCCGCCATCGGTGCGGTGGAAAAACTGATCACCCATGATTACGTATGCCGACTCGCCGTCTTCGATGAATTCACTGGCGATGCCTACGGGGATGCTTGTGCCATACCCTCCGGTGCTGGGCTGTGTGATAAAGTGTGTGGTTGCCTGCAGGAGTGGAGCCACAAGTGGAAGCTTGTCTTCTTTGCCGTGGCGCTTCAGGTAGTCATTGAGTGGGATGTTAGAGCGGTAGTAGCTCTGAATCTGGCTGCTTTGCTCACCAACAATGAAATATATGTCTGTAATGCCAGCTTTGAGTAAATCTTGGACAACGTAGTCTATGACCGGGCGAGTGCCGACCGGCAACATAGATTTTTCAATCGACTTAGTAATAGGGAGCATGCGTGTGCCCCAACCGGCAACAGGAATAATAGCCTTCGATATTTTCATACAACTAGTGTAACAGACAAAAATAGTAGCGCGCCGACTTTAAAACGGTTATACTTGAGGTCATATGGTGCCATATCTGTTACATCGGCGCATTAACTGGTACGTTTCAGGCGTACTAGCTTTCGTGCTGCTTTCGATAACTGCGCTCGTTTCGGCGCAGACGGTGTCGCAAGCCTATGACGCGAGCGATAAGGTTCAGCGTGGCATGATTGTCATGATTAACCCTAAAAACAGCAAACAAGTCTTGCCACTTACGACTGACGACCCTAATTCGATGCACGGTGTTGTAGTGGCAGCTAACGAGACGGTTCTGTCTCTCGGTGGGGATGGTAAAACCTCTCAGGTATTTGTTGCAAACAATGGCAAATACGAAGCTCTGGTTAGTACCCAAAATGGCCCGATTAAAACTGGTGATTTGATAGCTATATCATCGCTCGATGGCATCGGTATGAAAGCAAGTGGCGCACAAACAGTCGTGCTCGGTAAGGCACTCACATCGTTTGACGGTAAGCAAAGAATAAGTGGTTCCATGGTACTCAAGAGCAACGTCGGCAAACAAACCGTTAACATTGGTAAAATAGTCGTTGATATCAGCATCGCGCATAACCCGCTCGCCGTGAATGTAACCGGGCCGCCAGTCCCAGCTTTCTTTAAAAAAGCCGGCGAAGTTATCTCGGGCAAACCGGTCAGTACCGTACGGCTCTATATCAGCATCGTCATTCTTATCGTCACAGTTTTTGTGACAGGAAGTTTGCTGTATGGTGGGGTGCGCAGTAGCCTAGTGGCGATTGGGCGTAATCCGCTTGCCAAAAAGTCAATTGCCAGGGGGTTGATACAGGTAATTGTGCTTGGTTTAATCATTTTTGTTCTGGGGTTGTTTAGCGTATACTTATTACTGAAGTTATAAACACAAGTACAATGCATATGACAAGGGTGGGGGCGACACTATGACAATCTGGACACTCACGTTAGTAGTGGGCAGTTTACTAGCTGCAACCATCGCTTTTATGTGGCTGGCGGTGCGTATCGGTGGTGGCAGTGCGAAGCAAAAGGCTGGCAACCCAATCGATGACATCAACAAAGCCGCCGAAGACGACGTCGAACATATCTTTAATGACACGTTCCGCGAGGAGCTGCGCAATCGTGGTCGTTTGCACTTTGAGAAAATCATCAGTGAAAATGCCATGTTCTTGCAGCAAGATTTGCGTCTGACGACATCTCAACTCAATGAGTACATGAAGGGTGAGATTACCCGCACCCTCCAAGAAGAGTTCGAGAAATACGAACAGTCGATAACCGATGCCAAACAGCTCGCCATCGAGGCACTGCAAAAAACAAATGACGTCATCGATGAACAGCGTGCCCACCTATCAGAGCAGCTTGACATCGAGGTCGCCAAAGAAAAAGAACGCCTCATCACACAGTTCCAAGCGAACATGGGTGACGTGGTCAACCATTACATCGTGGCGGCTATTGGCAACCAGATAGACTTGAGCGATCAGCTCGAGTACATCTTGAACGACCTTGACATGAACAGAGAAGCCATACTCGAGGACATACGGCATGGAACCTAACCAGCAACAAGACGCATCGACTCCGCCAGCCGCACCAGCGGCTACTTTGCCTCGTCAGAAGGTCATGGATGCAGTTCATTTACCCACGGGTATCGTGAGTACTGGCGATGCGAGGCGACTGCGCCGAGACATTGCGGCCCTCGAAGAGACGTTGCAGGCAATTCGACTGCGTACCAACGCACCTGTCGCCAAACTGCCACGTCTCAGTCGCTCACTTGAAGAGTTCGGTAGTACTAACCGACTCAACTTTTTGCTTCCCGATGATCGTCACCACGCGGCGGTTTTCATGGATTATGTGCTCAGGAAAGCCCCCATTATGAGAATTAGCTTTGCCTCAGAGGCAACCCGTAAGTTCACGACCGAGCTCGTGCTCTGGCTCAGGGCTAATTTTGATAGTGAGATGTTAGTTGAGATAGGCTTAGAGCCGAATATTGCAGCCGGCTGCGTGGTGCGAACATCTGACAAAGTGTTTGATTTTTCGCTCATCAAGCACCTAGAGTCAAAACGGCCGATGTTGATGGAAAGGTTACTTGGCACTGCAAATGCGACAGTCACGCCAGTCATACAACCTGTTGCTGCGCCTGAACAGGTCGCCCCAGGAGTCACCGCATGAACAGTGGCAACCAACACTTTGACAAGCTCGTGGCTGCCGGAAACCCCGTTGGTGAAGTTATCGCCGTCGACAAATTCTTGATACAGGCAAACGGTTTACAGCCTTGCGCCATCCACGCGCTCATCATGTTCGAGGACGGCAGCAAGGGGTTTATACATCAGATTCTGCCTGACCATGTTGTCATACTGCATCTTGGCAGCGTATCGGTTCGTACCGGCATGGTCGCAGTCGTGCAGCACCAAGAGCTCGTCTGTAAAGTTGGCAAAGATTTCGTTGGACGAGTCGTGTCGGTCACGGGCGATCCGCTCGACGGCAAAGGGCCGATTCCAGCTGATGATGTCTGGCCTGTTTTCAATGTGGCGCCGAGCATTTACGAGCGGCGCTTGGTCGAAGACCAGGTGGAAAGCGGCGTAACCGCTATTGATTCGCTTTTCCCAATGGTGCGTGGCCAGCGTATGGCACTCCTCGGCGACAGCAAGTCAGGTAAAAGTACGGTCGTAACACAGCTTGCCATCAACCAAAAACGTACTGACCAGATACTCATTTATTGTCTTATCGCCAAACGACGAAGCGACATCGACACGCTGCTTAGCCGCCTGCAGGAAAATGGCGGTCTCGACTCGGCAATTGTGGTTGTGAGTACGATGTTCGAGTCACTTATCATGAGCTACATTGCACCGTATGTGGCCTGCTCAATGGCCGAGTACCTCTGGCAAAAATGCGACCAAGACGCCATCATTGTCTACGACGACCTAACGAGCCATGCCCATGCCTACCGCGAAGTTGCCTTGCTGTCGGGGGTGAGCCCTGGCCGCGATAGTTACCCAGGCGATATGTTCTATGCGCACTCGAGCCTCCTCGAACGCGCCGGACGGCTTGATAGTACCGGAAAATGCCTCACGTCTATTCCTGTGGTTCACGCCGCTAACGGCGATATTACCGCATATTTGCCGACAAACATCATGTCGATTACCGATGGTCAGTGGATCCTGGACATGCAAACCTTCCGCGATGGTATACGCCCGGCCGTCAGTATGGGTCTGAGCGTAACCAGAGCTGGTGGTGTCGGACACAACAAGCGTCAAAAAGATCTTGCCGCCAAAACACTCAAAATCTTGGCAGATTATCGTTCTGCTGAAGAGTTTTCACACTTTGGATCTGAGCTTGGTCCAGAAGCTAAACGCGCCCTCGCGACCGGTAAGCACATCTTTGAGATCTTAACCCAGAGCCCATCAGACACATTCTCACTGCTTGCCCAACAGCTCATGCTTGATATCGTGCTTAACCTCGAAGATGGAGTGATACTTGACGTCAACCTGCTCAAAATCAATTCCAATGACTTCGCCAGCAAAATCACCAAAGACGAAGAGTTCGATTCGGTACGAGACCAACTGCTCAAAGAAGTCACCAAAGGTAGCCCGATACAGCCTAAAAAGCCCGAAACAACTGACAAGCAAGAAGACGACGCCACACCTGCAGCAAGTACAGAAACTAAGTCCGATGCAAAAGAAGAGCCAGCTGCAAAACATCACTTGAGGTGGGGCAAAACCAAAGCCGAAAAAGACGATGCCCAGGCTAAAAAAGATGAGAAAAAGTCGAAAGCCGACAAAAAAGACGCCGAACAGCCAGGTTCAACCATAAAACCGACTACCCCCATACCCATAAGGGTCGAAGTTGAAACTGACAAAGAAGTCATTGAGCCAGCGGCTGATGAAAAAGCTCCTGAGGAGCCCGCGTTGCCTGAGGCGACCATCAAATCCGAAGCCACCCCTATTGCAGTAGAAGCGCCAGAGCCAACCGAGCCAGAAGTCGATGCCTTTGCGGTACCTGACAAAACTGAACCAGAAAACACAGAAGTTGCCGAAAAACCCCAAGAATCCGACGAAACCGAAAAGCCTGAAGAAGTTGCAGAACCGGTCGAGGAGAAGGTAGCGTGAAGCGACCGAACGAAATCGCCCGCGAAGAAGCAAACATGGCCACGCTCGTTGAGTTGACAAGCGTGTTTGAGGGCATTGCGAGTATGAAAATTGCTCAAACCAAAAACCAGGTGCTTGAGTCGACACAGTTTTTTGACCGCCTCTGGCAGATTTACCTGCAACTTCGCGTCGATGCACTTTTTGGGTTAGGCCGCGAGCAGAACGTAGCAATTATCGAAAAAGAACTTTTCATCATCATCACAGCTGAGGGTGGTTTTAGTGGTGACATCGACCAGAAGCTCGTTGAAATGATGATTGAAGCCTACAACAAAGATCTCAATGACATCATTGTCATCGGGCACCACGGCGCCATGCAGTTGTCGCAGCGCGGCATAAGTTTCCGCAAATACTACAAGCTACCCGAAAAAGACCGCAACATTAACGTGACACCCATCATTCATGAGGTGATGCAATATCGCAAATGTAGCGTGTTCTACCAAGAGTATGTCTCACTCATGTCGCAAGACGTGAAACGAATCGAATTGTCATCGGCTATCCAGATTGCGGGCGCACGCAATGAGCGCACCGAAGACCTCATCAGTGAGGAAACATACATTTTCGAACCCTCAAGCTATGCCGTGGCAGCTCACCTTGAACGGTCAATGCTCAAAATTGCCCTCAGCCAGCTCATCCTGCAGTCTAAACTGGCACAGTATGCATCGCGTTTCCGCGCCATGAGCGCCTCGCATCAACGTGCTGACGAGACAAAAACCGACCTCCACCTTGCCTATAACCGTGCTCGTCGCGGCGTCAAAGACGAACGCCTGAAAGAAATCATCAATGGTATCAAAAAGAGTAAGGCTGGCAAATCAAAGGTGGTCCTATGAGCAAGCGATTACCGATTACCGAAATTCGATTTTCGAATACTAAAGAATTAATTGTCCCTATAATCGTTAATCGTAAATCGATAATCGAAGTGACCGAAGGGAGCTGTAAGTAATGTCTGGCATAATCGTATCTATCAAAGACCTCGTGGTGCTTGCGCAGTTCGACGAAGAAATGCCAAACATTAATGAGCTTATTGAGGCTGATAACGATAACCGTACACAGCTGCTCGTCGACCACCTAGAACCCGGAGGAGTCGCATTTTGTCTAAATGTCCGTACGGATCGCACGCTCAAAAAAGGCACCATGGTGCAGTGCACGGGCAAGGGCATCGAGATTCCGATTGGTGAAAAAACGGTTGGACGTATCTTGAACGCACTTGGCGACCCACTCGACGGCTTGCCACCTATCGGTTTAGACGAAGCGCCGCGTAAAGACATCATGAAGCTGCCACCGCGAAGTACCAACTTCACTGTGAGCAAGCCCGAAATATTGGAGACAGGCATCAAAGTTATCGACTTTTTCACTCCATTTGTGAAGGGTCGCAAGATTGGCGTTATCGGTGGTGCTGGTGTCGGCAAAACGGTCGTCACAATGGAGCTCATCAACAACACGGCCAAGAGTGGTAACAGCTTGTCATTCTTCGCCGGCATCGGCGAACGTATCCGTGAAGGCCACGAGCTGTGGGACACACTACGCGAAAACGACCTGCTCAAAAATACGAGCATGTTCTTCGCACAGATGAATGAAAACCCTGTGCAGCGTGCCATGATCGGTACCACGGCCACGGCTGCGGCTGAATATTTCCGTGACGAGAAAAAGCGTGACATCCTCTTTTTTGCCGACAATATGTTCCGTTACATCCAGGCGCGCAATGAGCTCTCGACCATCCTTGACCAAGTTCCGAACGAAGGTGGTTACGAGCCGACTATCTTTTCTGACGTTAAGGTGTTGCAGGACCGCTTGAGTTCAAATGAAAATGGTTCAATCACATCAGTTCAGACTATCTACGTCCCGGCCGACGACATCTCTGACCCTGCCGTGCAGCTTATCCAGCACGAAATGGATTCTATCATTGTCTTGAGTCGTAAAGTTGCCGAGCAGGGTATACGCCCCGCAGTCGACCTCAATATGACAAATTCTAGCTTGCTGACACCCGAGATCGTCGGTGAGCGGCATTACGTTTTGAGCGTCAAGGTCCAAGCCTTGCTGCAAAAATATGAGTCACTCAAAGGTATCATCGCCATCATTGGTGAAAACGAGTTGAGCCCAGCCGACCGCGCCGACTATGCAAAAGCCAAAAAACTCATCGCCAACTTTACACAAAACATGAATGTCATGACCAAACACAATGGTGTCCCTGGCGACTTCTTTACCCGCGAGGAGACGCTGAAAAGTATCGAAGAGATTATTGTATGAGCGACGAACACACCGTTCCTGACACTTCGGCCGATAGCAAAACTGCCTCAAGCTCGGAAAAAGAGTCAGATGCCAACGCGAGCATGCATATCAAGATTTACTCACCGTACAAGGTGTATTTTGACGGTGACGCTAAAAGTATCAGTGCCGAGAGTGCCACGGGGCCGTTCGATGTTTTGCCAAAGCACCATAACTTCATAACACTTCTTGAGCCGTGCGATGCGATTGTGCGCACAGCCAAGGGTGAAGAAACGGTGCGTATAAGTGGTGGCGTCATGCATGTTAAAGCCGACGACCTCGTTATTTTCCTCGACGTTTAACTCGGCAAATTTCAATTGGTAATTGACCCTGTAGAGAATACACAGCCAGTGCGGTAACAGCCATTTTCTTCATGATCAAAAACTCTCAACTAAATTCTAGCCTCCATAACCTACAGACTGAGATCTTAAGACTACTCAACGACAAAATAGTCAAAGCCAAAGCTGGTATTGCTTGCTGGGACGCTAATTGAGCAAATGCTAAAACTCGTAGCGCTACGGTTGACGTAGTAGTCGATACCGGCAGCAGATGAACCGATTGGTGTGATTAGTACGCGCGGCGTTGAGTTATAGCGAGTTGTGAAATTGACTGTGGCGAAACAACCAGCCGCAGGACTTGACCCAGTATTTATGTTTATACTACCCGCTATGTCAGAACCACTTACGGCTGTTGTGCCGCCGCTACCGAGGGCATCGCCGTTAGTACGCCCAGGAGTGGCGCCGCCGACTGCAAAGTGTCGTGTGAGCGATAGGTTACCATTGAGTTGCAGAGTGTTAACACTGAGTATCGGCGCCGAAACAGGCCCACCAAAGGTAGCACCACCGGCAACTGTCAGGTTTCGTTGGACGCTCAGTTGACCTTGCAAGGAGGTGTCGCCTTGTACACTGAGCCCTTTATTGACTTGGAGTTGCTCAAAAATACTGTTTCCCGAAACAGTGATGCCGGGCACATTGATGCTACCGCCGACCTGGATCGGTCCTGCGACTTCCAGACCCTCGCGTATGAAGACTTTGCCAGCAAAAGCTGCATTACTCTGAACATTCAAAATCTGCTTTGGTTGACCAACCGTGACATCACTCGTGGCAAGTTGCTTGAGTGTCTCATCGGTCAAAGTCTGTGTCGGTACAGTGGTGTCCTCGGCTTTTTTACTGGTCAAGTAGACCGATATAGCGATGACACCAGCTACCAGCAACAAGAAGATGAAAATCAGCAGATAGATATTCATTTTCTTCAGGAGACGCTTTGCTAGTGGCAACTTTGCGCGTTCAGGAGTTTTTTCGACGATTTTACCCGTGTCTTGGACGCCTTCAAGACTACTCGTTGAGCTGCCTTCTAGCGAAGAAGTACTCACTGATGAGCTTGCGTCTTTTGTTTCGAGTGAATCGTTTTGTTCCATGCCCACTTAAGTATATTAATTATGCTTATCATAATAATATCACGCGCACCTAAAAACGTACCATATGTTCTTGCCGACTCGCTTGTACTTGGTTGTAGTTTACCTGCGACCGTTGTCATATTGAGATCTGCGACTCGAATCAGATTAAACTCCGCCGTGCATCACCCTTATTTCTGTGCAGAGCTCTGCACTTCGGTCGAGATGTCAGTAGTGGCAGAAGTGTTACTTTGCTACCCCGAACGCCTTGCCTTTTTGCCACCGATGCGCCAAAATAAGCACAGACAGTATTATGGGGAAACAGATTTTGGCTAGACCAACAAAAGTTCTTTTGGCGCTGGTAAGTACAATTGCAGTCTTTTCGGCTGTACCCATGGTCAGCGCCCAGACCTCATCGTCAAATAACTACCAAGTGACTGAGTCGTTTTTCGGGACGGGCGGCGAACTCGATGCTGCATCCAATAGTTATCGAAGTAAACAATCGGCTGGTGAGTTAGCCGTGGGAGCAATGCGCAGCAATATTTACTCTGCACAGGCAGGGTTTAACACTAATCGCGCACAATATATTGCTATGGCTACGCTAACGCCAACTGTTGATGTTGGGGTACTTGACGTCGGATCTGCTAAAACCGGCTCAGCACAGTTTTGGGTTAAGACTTATCTATCAGATGGCTACGTTGTTCAGAGCTATGGCGGACCACCCAAAAACAACACTGCTACTTTCGCAACGTCTGGCACGCTGTTTGGTTCTGCTCCGGGTACAGAGCAATTTGGCATAAACTTAGTAGATAATACTAGTCCAAATGTTGGCGCCGACCCGACACAGGCACCTGATGACCCTGTGAACCCATTCGGCTTTGGTGAGGTTGATCCTGACTACGACAATATCAACCAGTTCAAATACATAGATGGTGACATTATCGCACTTTCGACTCGTAGCTCAAGCGACACGACCTTCACGGTATCTTACCTGTTTAATGTCAGTCCCATCACGCCCGGTGGTACTTACACGATGACGCACGTACTAGTGGCAACGTCAACTTACTAAGTAGCATACACAATTCTAAATAGATTTTTATCCAAAAAGTGATTTGAATCTGTTTAAGTATGAAACTACCCATGCTAAAATCCTCAGATTATCGTGCATTTGCTACCCTATATATGCCTGTTGTAAAACGTGCTACAAAACATTGATTTATGTTAGAAAAGCTTGCATAAGTAACCTTTAGCGTGATAGCATATCTCTGTAGCTATAAAATTAACAATGCACAAAGGAGAAGCTATGAAAATACAAAAACAGCTGGTGCAGCGGCCCCTTTTGGTCCTGTCTGCACTAGCATTAATAGTTGGTACGGTGGCGCCCGCACTGCTGGGTCTCGGCCAAGCAGATGCCCTTCAATTGGCAAACCGCAGCATCCAGCTCAGTGACAGTGCCCCCAGTGGCGGCCCTATCACAAGCGGTATCGGTAGTGGTACAAGCGTACAATATCAAGTTAAATTCACGACTTCAGCAGCGATGCAGAGCCTCGTCATCGACTTTTGTGATGAATCGCCACTCATTGAAGATCCGACAGCCGGTTCATGTGACGCAGTCACTGGGTTAAACGCCGCTAGCGCATCAGCCGATGGTGGCTGGACAGATGTGTCAACGGCAAGCCAAGTCAAACTAACGATTGGTTCCGTACAGGGTGCTGGTGCGTATACCATTACACTTTCTGGCATCACCAACCCAACAATCACCGGTTCATTCTATGCACGCATCACTACGTACACCGATGCGGCGTATGGTGCAGGAACACCCTATGTTGATTCGTCTGACGTAGGTAACTACGTAGACTACGGCGGTATCGCAATGACAACCGTAACACCTATCGAAGTTAGTGCCAAAGTCATGGAAACCATGGAGCTATGTACCTCAGCTGCACTTCCAACGCTTAACTGCGCTGGCGTGACAGCTCCATCAATTGTCCTTGGTCATGGTGCCAACGACGTCTTAGACTACACTGGTATCGACGCAGAGAGCGTGTACTCACAGATCACAACCAATGCAACCAACGGTTACGCTATCTACATGCGCTCTCAATACACCTGTGGTGGCCTGAGTAAGGACGGTGGTACGACCTGCCCCATCCCCGCAGTCGATGGCGGTAGTGCTACCGGTACAACAATAGTTGCCGGTACGGCAGCCTTCGGTGTCACGATTAGTGACGGGACCGCAGCTGCAGGTGGCATTAGTGCCAATGATGCAGCCGCTCGATGGCAGACAGTTGCCCCGATCTACATCATGGACACTGCAACTGCATCTGATGGTGTCGACGACACCTACGGTAGCAAGGTCATCGATTCAGTTGGCCAGGCAATCAAACAGGCATATGGTGTTAACAACACCTACACCTTTGCCGCAACAGCATCACCAACCACACCAGCAGGTATCTACACCCAGAACTTCCTCTTGGTAGGGGTCGGTACGTTCTAAAGAACACATTGCTAATTCGTTTATGAGTGGCTAACCACCAGAGGAATGCGAGTACCTCCGGAGTTATCCACAAGCCAACAAGCCCCCTTCTAAAGGGGGCTTGTTTTTATAAATATAAGCGTGTTACAATGCGCATGTTACTAACAAAATAAACAATTATAGTAGGAGAAACAATGAGTATTACTCGCAACTCATTCAAACGGCCAGCGGCATTTTTTGCAGCTTTGGCGGTGGTAGTGGGGGCAGCGGCGCCCGCACTGCTGGGTATAGGTCAAGCCGACGCCCTTCAATTATCAAGCCGCAGCATCCAGCTCAGTGACAGTGCCCCCAGTGGCGGCCCTATCACAAGCGGT
>CAYUNX010000013.1:15238-27527 GCA_964446255.1 uncultured Candidatus Saccharibacteria bacterium | reverse complement strand
ATGTTGTGATGGTTACATGCCTCACGGTGTTTACAGATGAATGAAATGTTTGATACACTACATTTTGAATATGAAAAGAGATGAGACGCCAGCCTCTACTACCCATGTGCCCAGCTCTAACTCCCCTACGTCTTCGGTACTGCTGAGCTTAGCCGACACTACATGGCGTATGTTCATCCCGACGATTGGCCTACTGTTACTCGGCAGATACTTTGACAATCGATTCGATACAAAACCATGGCTGATGTTTCTCGGTATTATTATTGGTAGTGCGTTAGCTTGGATTTTGGTTCGTAAACAACTGCGAGATATCGCCCAGGAGGACAAACAACGATGATTACCCCATACTTTGCGCTTGAGGGCATCCATATTAGTTTGCCTACGCACAAGATTTTTGAAGTTGGCCCGTTAGCCGTAACTAACAGCTTGCTGCTTGGCATGTTCGGAGTTGCCGTGATGATTGCGGTCTTTGGCTATGTCGCACGCAAAGTCCGCCGCGGCCAGTACAACCGCTTTGTTGGCGTCGTACAGTGGGCGTTCGAGGGGCTGTATGATGCAGTCTATGACATTGTGCCCGACCGTAAGATGGCTCGGAGCATCGCGCCGCTCGCTCTGACGATTTTCTTCACCGTGCTGTTTACCTACTGGATTAGCATCATCCCTGGTGTGGGCGAGTCGATCACTTGGAACGGCGCACCACTACTTCGCGGGCTGCCAACTGACCTCAATTTCACTCTCGCACTCGCGACGGTCACGATGGTGTCTGTGCAAATCTACGCCGTACGGGTACACGGCTTTTTCGGAAACCTTGGCCGCTACTTTATCAGCCCACTCAAAAACCCAATTGGGACATTTGAAGGTTTTCTTGAGCTAGTCGGTGAGATGTCGCGCCTGATTGCACTCAGCTTACGACTTTTTGGCAATGCGTTCGCCGGTGAGGTACTTCTCGTTATCGTCACCGCCATGTCGTCCTATGCCGCTACGGTGACCCTACCGTTTTTCATGGGGTTTGAACTTTTCATAGGCTTTATCCAGGCCTATGTTTTTTATATGCTAACACTCATCTTTGCCGCGCTCGCTACTGCCGCCCACGGCGAGCACCATGAACCAGCTCATGTTACGCTGATCACTTCAGAGGAGGTGCCTGCAAGTAAATGAGAACTACGTGGTTTTTAACATCAAGTAATCAATGTAATTAAGGAGAATATCAACTATGGAAGCACTCGCATTTGGACTGACCTATGCTATCCCTGCCCTCGCAGCAGCACTCGGAGTGGGAATGATCGGCGCTGGCGCACTAAACGCAGCTGGCCGCAACCCAGAAAAAATCGGTGACATCCGCACACTCATGATTACAGCAATCGTGTTTGCAGACTCACTCGCCATCATTGGTATCATCGTAGCCTTTATCGCAAAGGGTTAAAGCACATATGCTAGCCTTTCAATATTTTGCGAGTACCGAGGCGACGGCTGAAAAAGCAGCGGACAGTAGCGTGCTTTCAGCCCTTGGCATAGACTGGAAAATTTTGGTTTTTCAACTCATTGCTTTCACACTTTTAGTGTGGCTGATGAGCAAGTACATCTTCCCGGTGCTTATCAAGGCGGTCGATGACCGCCGCGCTTTAAACGAAGCGGGCATTAAAGCAGCCATCGAAGCCGAGAAAAACGCCGCCGCTACCGAAGAAAAAGTAGCTGAGCTACTTAAAAAGGCCCGTAAAGAGGCCGGTGAAATCGTTACGACTGCCAAAGATGAAGCTACTGAAGTTGTTCAAAAAGCCGAAGAAAAATCGCGTGTGCACGCCGACCGCATCGTCGCTGAAGCGCGCGAATCGATTGACAAAGAAATCGTCGCTGCTAAAAAGTCTTTGCACAACGAGATGATTGACCTGGTAACTGCTGCGACCGAAAAAGTCACCGCCGGAACAGTCACCGCGCAAGTTGACCGCAAGATTGTAACGGACGTTCTGAAAGAGAGCAAATAACTCATGGCCGTCAAACTATCTCGACGCAAACTTGCCCGTTACGCGGCTGACTCAGTCGTCAATGGCTCTGTGCCAGCTGCAGTTATCGAAGAATTGGCGGCATACCTCATCGAGTCGCGGCGCCAGCGCGAGCTTGCCCTCGTTGTACGTGCTATCGAAGACGAGCTAGCCGAACGAGGCACTGTGGTTGCGAGCGTGACGAGCGCACATGGTCTCGATGATGAGCTGCGCACAGCAGTTACCGCACGGATCAATGCAGCAGACGTACGATTAAGAGAGATAGTTGACCCAGGTGTTATCGGTGGTGTTCGCATTGCGACGCCAAGCGCGACACTTGATACGACGATTAGACATTCACTAACACTCCTTCGGGGAGCGAAACGATAGAAAGGACGGACAGACGTGGCAGACATATCAGTTACAGAAATATCCAAAGGACTGCGTGATGCTATCGCGCAGCTTGAAAGCAACACGGACTTAGAAACAACCGGTGTTGTGACTCGTGTTGGTGACGGGGTCGCCTGGGTACATGGGCTTGCAAGCGCCGGTTACTCAGAAGTGCTCGAAATTGAGACTAAAAACGGAATTGTTGAGGCATTCGCACTCAACCTCATGGAAGACGAGATTGGTGCCGTGCTACTCGGTGAAGACCGCTATGTCGTAGCCGGCGATACCGTCAAACTCAAAGGTACCATCCTCGAAGTTCCCGTCGGCCCTGAGCTACTCGGCCGCGTAGTTGACCCACTCGGTCGCGCTCTTGACGGTGGTCCAGCCATCAAGACCAAAGAAATGGGTCGTGTTGAGCGCCCCGCAATCGGTGTCATGGGTCGCAAGAGCGTCCATGAGCCACTTATGACCGGTATTATGGCCATCGATGCTATGTTCCCTATCGGCCGCGGTCAGCGTGAGCTTATCATTGGGGATCGCCAAACTGGCAAGACTGCTATCGCCGTCGACACGATGATCAACCAGGCCAAGCAAAAAACTGGTGTCGTTAATGTCTATGTCGCTATCGGCCAAAAGCTTTCTAAGGTGGCTCGTCTTGTTGAGCGACTCAAGCAAGAAGGCGTTATGGACCAAACAATCGTGGTGGCAACCGGACCAAGTGACCCTGCCTCCCTGCTCTACCTCGCACCCTACGCCGGTACGGCCATGGGCGAATGGTTCCGCGACAATGCCAAACATGCCCTTATGATCTACGATGACCTGACAAAACACGCTGTTGCGTACCGCCAGATGTCACTCTTGCTCCGTCGTCCACCAGGGCGCGAAGCTTTTCCTGGTGATGTGTTTTACCTGCACTCACGCTTGCTCGAGCGCTCTGCTAAACTCAGTGACGATTTGGGTGCAGGTTCATTGACGGCACTACCAATCATCGAAACGCAAGCTGGCGACATTAGCGCATACATCCCAACCAACGTCATTTCTATAACCGACGGCCAGATTTTCATGGAAACGGACCTGTTCTACCAGGGTATCCGACCAGCTATCTCGGCTGGACTCTCGGTGTCACGCGTGGGTGGTGCCGCTCAAACCAAATCGGTCAAATCTGTTTCTGGTAGCCTCAAGCTCGGCCTCAGCCAGTTCCGCGAGCTTGCCAGTTTTGCGCAGTTTGGCTCCGACCTTGACGAAGCCACTAAGAAGCAAATCGAGCGTGGCCAACGCCTAACAGAGCTACTCAAGCAGCCACAGTACCAACCGCTCAGCATATGGCAGCAAGTCGCCAGCGTTTTCGCAGTCAACAACGGCTATTTTGATGAAGTGCCAACCGCTAAGATCAAAGCCGCACAGAGTGCACTGCTCACAAAACTGCACAAAGACCACGCCAAAGACATGGATGAACTGAGCACGGGTAGCGAAAAGGTAGAGGCTGACTCTAAAGTTGCAAAACTTATCGCCAAAGTTGCCGAATCGGTCGCGAAAGGCTTTGAAGGATAATGTTACATCACGAAAAAAGTTTGCCACGACCACTACCACCAGAATTGATGGATGGTGCACGAATTATCAGAGAAACTCCTGACTCGACAGGCCTTACTGTTTCGACGACACCATATTCTGAGTTGCGAACAAAAATTTGGAGTGATTTGTCGACTTTAAATTATGATCAACTCAATTTGCTCGATACATTAATCAGTGAAGCCAGAAAGAAAACCGATGGCTAGTACACAGCAGCTCAAGTCTCGCATTCGCTCAGTCAAGAGCACCAAGCAGATTACCAAAGCCATGCAAATGGTAGCTGCGAGCAAAATGCGCCGCGCCCAAGATGCTACCAAAGCATCAGCACCGTACACACGTACCGCTAACGAGCTTCTAACAAGTCTTGCATCGCAAGGCGCAACCTTCGATCACCCACTTTTCACTGTTCGTGAAGTCAAGAATCGCATGCTCATCGTAGTTGCGAGTGACAAGGGTCTGGCCGGTGCATATAGCTCCAATGTTCTCAAAGCCTATCTAAACGAGCTTAAAGCCGATGAAGCAGCCGGAGTCGGTAACTCGACGATAACCATTGGCCGAAAAGTTTCGCAATTTGTCGCACGTCTGAAAAACGCTGCAGTGGCAGGTACTTACGAGAACCTTCCCGACCACCCAACCGGTACAGAACTGCAAGCGATAATTGGCACAGCTATTGCCGCATTTACCAGTGGCGAAGTCGATGCCGTTGACCTTGTCTACACAGAATTCGTTAGCAGCATGACGCAGACTCCACACGTGCACCGTATCTTGCCTGCAGGTTTTACCAAGACGAAAGTGACAGATTTCGTCCGCGACGCGCTGTACGAGCCAAGCACCGCGGTTGTGCTTGATGCTATCGCCAAACGACTCGTCGAAGCACAGCTTTACCAGGCATTGCTCGACGCTCGTGCCAGTGAACACAGTATGCGCATGCTCGCCATGAAAAACGCCACCGACAATGCTACAGACCTAGCAGATGACTTGACGCTCGCTATGAACAAAGCCCGTCAAGCAGCCATCACCCAAGAACTAGCCGAGATTTCTGGCGGCGCGGAGGCACTCAATGGGTAATGCACGAGTCGTGAGTCGCAACTTTTTCATTGATAGTAATAAGATGCTAACAGGTTTAATAAGCTCAACGAGAAATCACGACTTGAGTGTCGCAATTCGAGACTTAAAAGGAGAAACATATGGACAATAGTACGGGTAAAGTTATACAGGTAGTCGGTGTCGTCGTCGACGTCGAGTTTGCCGGCGATGTGCTGCCAAATATTTATGACGCTTTGACGATTGGTTCTGGCGACTCTTTGATTACACTCGAGGTCGCACAGCACCTCGATGAGCACACTGTTCGTGCTGTTTCAATGCAGAGCACCGATGGCTTGAAGCGTGGCGAAGCTGTGGCTGCCACTGGCAAAGCTATCGCAGTGCCAGTTGGTGACGAAACGCAAGGACGCATGTTTAATGTTGTTGGCGACCCCATCGATGGTTTACCAGCACCAAAGGGCGAGCGTTCACCTATCCACCGCGACCCACCTGCCCTGAGCGAGCAGAGCAGCAAAACTGAGATTCTCGAAACTGGTATCAAAGTCATCGACCTCATTGCACCCATCGCCAAAGGTGGTAAGGTCGGGCTGTTCGGTGGTGCTGGCGTCGGCAAGACAGTGCTTATCCAGGAGCTCATCAACAACATCGCCAAATTCCACAGCGGTAACTCGGTTTTTGCAGGCGTTGGTGAACGTACCCGTGAGGGTAACGACCTCTACCACGAAATGAAAGAAGCCGGCGTGCTTGACAAAACGAGCATGGTCTTCGGCCAGATGAATGAACCCCCAGGGGCTCGTTTGCGCGTAGCACTTTCGGGTCTAACAATGGCCGAGAGCTTCCGCGACCAAGGTAAAGACGTGCTCCTTTTCGTTGACAATATCTTCCGTTTCACGCAGGCCGGTTCAGAGGTTTCTGCTCTGCTCGGTCGCTTGCCTTCTGCCGTGGGTTACCAGCCTAACCTCCAGCAAGAAATGGGTGCGCTCCAAGAACGTATCACCAGTACTAAAAAAGGTTCAATCACCTCTGTCCAGGCCGTCTACGTGCCTGCCGACGACTTGACTGACCCCGCACCAGCCACAACATTCGCCCACCTCGATAGTACTATCGTGCTCAACCGTGGTTTGACCGAAATCGGCATCTACCCTGCCGTCGACCCACTCGATAGTAACTCGACTATTCTCGACGCTGAAATCGTTGGTCAGGAACATTACGATGTTGCCCGCGAAGTACAACGTACCCTGCAGCAGTACAAAGAGCTCCAAGACATCATCGCTATCTTGGGTATGGAAGAGCTCAGTGACGACCAAAAACAAATCGTCGGCCGCGCACGTCGCCTGCAGCGCTTCATGGCACAGCCATTCTACGTTGCTACCCAGTTTACCGGTAACCCAGGCGCCTACATCAAGGTAGAAGACACCGTTAAAGACTGCCGTGACATCCTTGCTGGCAAGTACGATGACAAGCCCGAAAACTGGTTCTACATGTCTCCTGGACCTCTCTCTGAGAGAAAGGACTAATCGTAGTCATGGATCTGCAGCTAGTAACACTTACCGGCATCAAGGTTAATGAGCAAGTTTACGAGGTTATATTGCCGACTTCTGAGGGTGAAATTGCTGTTTTCCCGAGCCATGAGCCCCTCGTCGCCATGGTGACTGACGGCATCGTGACGGTTCGCCACAAAAAAGAAGACTCCGACGAGCAGCTTGAGTACTTCGCCGTAACGGGTGGAGTTGTCGAGATAAGTGCCACGCGCGTCAAGATTTTGGTCGACGAAGCTGATCATGCTGATGACATCGTCGAAAGCGAGAGCAAAGCCGCCCTCGAGCGCGCCATGCAGCTACGTGATAGTGCGACAGACCAAATAGAGCTCGAAAAAGCCCACCAGCTCGTCGACCGTCACGCCGTCCGCCTCAAGGTCGCCGGGCTCCGCCGCCGCAACCGCCGCCAGTAGTAGCCACACCACCTTACGCCGTTGTCTAGGCAGGTGTTTTTGGTATGTGATGAATAGCAGCTGAATAAAATCTTCAACACGTATATTTTTCTACGTGTATATTTTGGAACTTACTAAGTCTTAAAAACTAGGCGGCCTGTAACCTAAATGGCGTAACATGGATAGGTAGTATCGTCGGGTCGTCTTTTGGTTCGTTTCCGCACAGTTCATCTCGCACCGCAAGCATATGTAAAAGCATGATAGCAATAATGAGTTCTGTTTCCTCACCATATTCACTGATTTTTTTCAGTCTTTCAGCAAACAGTACAGGATTAGACATGAATTTATTTTGATTACGATTGTTTTGGGCATTTACATCACGAGCGGTGCGACCACCATCTACCACCATCGATGTCATGCCGGATGGAAGATGTGAACCATCAAGTATAATATCTGCCGGCTTATTGCGCTTCGCGCCTTCAGCCACAATGTTTGTGCGTTTGACGCTCAACTGACCTTGTCTGTTAAATGCTTGTCCGACAATACTAAGACCTCGTGCTGCAACGTCGAATGGTAACGTGGTAAACCCCATGAGATTGCCAACTTTTTCCGCAACTGGAAGCAGCTCAGGGTTGGCTGCTTTCTCGGCAATTTTACCTACCAATTTGTTGTGTGCACAACCAATCTCGGCTAATGTACTATGTTTAATCTTAAGTGCATTTTTCTCATGGTTTTTATCGCTATGGGTATTAAGAATTGCCGCGTCATAGGTTTTCATTAACTCTAAAACAGCCGCACCTTTTTGTTGTAATACATCTTTGTGTATAGTGAGGTCTTTCATTGTGCGGAAAAACTCATAATGCCTATTAAACTCTGATTCTATGGTTGGGTCGAGTGCGCCTCTTCCATACTGAGCACTATGCGCGAACGACACACTATGATGGATAAACGGAGAACCCTCACTTCGCTGCTGTAAAAACCTTTCAAGTCGGTTTAAAGATTGTTGACCTTCGAGTGCTGCGCGTGCCACCAAGTCTGCTACGGCAAAACCTTCACGCCCACCAGCAATTGCAAATGTACTCATCGTACCGAACTGGAACTGTCGTCTAAGCTCCAAGAATGGCACAAGTGGTCGCTCGTCAGTACAGTCCCAGATTTCTGGTCCTGTATGATCTGGTACAAGTCCGCCACTATTTAGCTCCTGCGTGAGCATTTCATCTGGCATTCGTTGCACACACTCAAGAGAAATTGTACTCATAAGTCTATATTATATCACACTAATGCTATAAAAGCAACATATTTGATATTACGGGTATTGTGTTCTCGACGGTATGTCGGTACTATCAATCCCATGGATGATACAACAACACTACAGAATTTAGCAATAAAAATAACGAACTTCGGGCAACTATCTGCATCGAAATGGCGCGGAGGGATATCGGTCAATACACTGTTAGCTAACGGGACAGTGAGTCAGGGCTCTATCGACTCAGTTTTAGACACGATTGATTCGTACTTCGTCCCCGTAAATAGCCAGTGTGAAACTCGGTGTGTTGACGGACGACATTCGAATGGACAGTCAGCATCGGAACTTGGACCTCAGGTAGCGGGTGGGACGCCAGGTGCCGGCTTCCCTTTTCGATTGAGCGGAAACTCGAGCGAACGAAACAGTTCAAATTTTGTTGACGATGCAGATCTAACTGTCACGCGTGCATTGGAGGCTGGGTATGTTCCTGGCGGCCACCGCGATACGCATGGACATGGTGTCGGTTGTGGAGCAATCGACAAAATGGATCAAGCGTTTAGTGTACTGGTCGACCAAGATTTTGCTGAAACTATATTTCGTTTAACACAAGGTTTACTTGGTGATTATTTTGACGAAGCTTCGTACGAAGAGGTTTTAAAAAACGCCTATGACATGTCTGAAAATGCCGAAGAATATTTTACTGATCGAGCTGCCAGTATCGAACAACTCGAAACTAAACTTGGCCATAGCGTCCAGGTGCTTGAGGGCAATCATCAAGAATGTTTTGTCATCGTTAACACAGTTGCCGATACCACGTTTGATAACGATACATTCTGTGATACACATGATGGAGTGCAAGCATTTAACTATGATTTTTGGCGTACGTTGCAATTTGCGGCAGAGCTTTTCCCTAGTGATTTGGTGGCGCAAAACCGCTTTATTACGGCGCGTGTGATGACAACAATCGCGACATTAATGGTGCTAACAGACGGAAGCCAACAGTTAGTTGTTCGTTCGAGTTAGAGAAAGTCTTTACAACTGCTATACATGCGGTTATGATAAAAGCATCACAAATAAAGTGGAGGTAACTTATAATGTTTCGTAAGAATAAACTCGCGATGCTCGTGGGTGAGTTTCTAGGTACCATGCTACTGACTTTGGTAGTACTTGGTGCTTTGCGCTCACAAGCTGGTGGCTATTTTGTCGGCGTCGCCGCAGGTGTCATCGTGGCCGTAATGGTGTTGGCACTAGCTGGAATCTCTGGCGCAGTTCTCAACCCTGCTATCACCGTAGCACTTTGGTCAGTTCGTAAACTACGCGCACTTCAGGCGCTTTCATACATTATCGTGCAATTTGCCGGTGGTGTTGCTGCCTGGTACCTATTCGTCTACATCACTAAGCTCGACACGAGCATGATCGAGCACAGTAGTGTCACCGAGCTCGCATCGCGCCCAATGGTCGCTGAAGCTATCGGTGGTTTCATCTTTGCATTCGCTATCGCGGCTGCTACTTACCAAAAGTTCCGCCTCAGCACCAAAGCTTTCACCATCGGTGCTGGCTTGACCCTCGGTGCATGGGTTGCTTCACTCGCTTCAGGTGCATTCCTGAACCCAGCTGTAGCATTTAGCTTGCAGCAGTGGAACATTTGGACATACATGCTCGGTCCAGTACTTGGCGCTGTCCTTGGTATGAACTTGTACAACCTACTCTTCGTTGAGACAGAGGTTGCTGAAGTTGCAGAAGCTAGGACGGAAGTAGTCGAAGCTAAAACTGTTGCCGCAAGGCCAGTAGCTGCTAAGAAAGCTCCAGCCAAGAAAAAGCCAGCTGCTAAGAAAAAGCCAGCTGCCAAGAAATAGTATTCACTAGTATTACATTAAAACCGCCGTTCACTCGGCGGTTTTTTTTGTGACACAACCATGTTAACTCGGGTATACTAAGCGGTATGAGTAAGAGTTTTAGTGTGCGTGACCGGGCGGCTAGTCGGGCGACGTTGCGGCTTTTTGCAGAGACGACGTGGCAGGACAAATGGAGCTTTTTTGCCTGGCTCGTGATGCGTCCGCTCGCTTTGCTGATATATACTGTGCTCATCCCTTTTCAGATTGCCTATGCGCTTCAGGCAATCATCACGCGGCAATTTGATGAGGTCGCAGGCTATGTCGTGACGATTGTTGTGCTTGGTTGTCTGTATGCGGTGCTGTGGGGGCTAGGTGGAGTAGCAATTTGTCGAAATGGCAGGATTGGTACGCGTTATATTCAACAAAAAGTTTTCGCAAATTACCTCGAGAAAGATTATGAGTTTTTCAATAATCAATACATTGGCACGCTTGGTAACCAAGCAACTCAGCTGCGAGAGTCATATAACCGCTTTTGTACATTAGTAATGAATGGTGTAACGCGGCAGGTTGTAGTCGTGACGGCGAGCATCGCCATTATTGCCTGGAACTCTCCCCTGCTAGCACTTGTCACGCTTGTAGCGATGGCGATTATAATGAGCTTTACTATACTAAGTAGTCGTTGGAGACTGAAATACCGTCGATTACTAGGTGAAGCGAGTGGTCAAACGGCGGGGATTATATCTGACGCACTCAGCCATGGCACTACGGTTAAAGGTTTTGCGCGCGAGGAGCGTGAAATGCGACTCCTTGAGACGCCATTGCAACGACTTGCTAACACGCAGTATTGGTCATGGATGAGCTCAATCCCAGCCGATATTGGTCGCCTATTACTCGCGGTCATCGCAACAGTCGTGCTGCTTTTACTAACCTCGTCGCTGTATCGAACCGGTGCAATCTCGATTGCAATTGTGGTTTTGGTGCAACTTTACGTGATTCGCTTGGTTAATTCAACGCAAGAAATTGCCGACCTTATCAAAGACTATGAAGCGATTATGAGCACGGCACATCAAGCAGTTAAGACAATGTTGGTTCCGCAAACTGTAATGGACAACGCCAAGGCCAAACCATTAACACTGCATTCAGGCCGGCCACTGACTGTTGAGTTCGACGACGTGAGTTTTAGCTATCATGACGGTGAGTCGTCGGTGCAAGCTGTAGAGGATTTTTCGTTACGTATACTACAAGGTGAGAAAATTGGGCTTGTTGGGTATTCTGGCTCGGGTAAAACTACACTCACCAAGCTCCTGCTCCGGTTCATGGATGTCGAAAGTGGTAACATTAAGCTCGCAGGTAACGATATTCGTGATATCCGTCAAAAGGATTTACGAGACTCCATTGCCTATGTTCCACAAGAGCCGTTACTTTTTCATCGAAGCATTTACGATAACATTTCGTACGGGCGGCCAAAAGCCTCAGAGGCAGAGGTGCGCGCAGCCGGTGTTGCAGCCTATGTAGATGAATTTGTTGGTAGTTTAGCTCAGGGTTACGACACGTTTGTTGGCGAAAAAGGGGTCAAACTATCGGGTGGACAGCGCCAGCGTGTGGCGATAGCACGAGCATTACTCAAGGATGCACCAATACTTGTGCTCGATGAGGCGACCAGCGCGCTCGACAGTCGTAGTGAGCAGTTCATACAAAAGGCACTGTGGCGCTTGATGAAAGGCCGCACAGTGCTCGTCATTGCACACCGTTTGAGTACTATCCAGCGTATGGATCGAATTGTTGTCATGGATAAAGGCCGGATTGTCGCTACTGGTAAACACGATGAATTGCTTAAAGACAATGATGGTATCTACGCAAAATTGTGGAAGCATCAATCGGGTGGTTACATCCAAACACTTTGAGCGCTCGGCTTCGCCTACAACGGCGTTTGGAATAAATCGTTCAGACTGGCTATCATCTCGTCGTTGTCGGCAAGAAATGTCTTGTAGCTAGTTTCCGTTACCCATGCTATATCGTCATGCTCCTGTGGGCTCAGTGACAATTTCGATACATCCTGAATCGTTACGGCGAAGTTTGTTTGGCGCGCGTGCGGTTTCTTGGGGGTTACATAATCAAAACCTTGAAAAGTTCCAAGTATGTTTTTAACGATGAGGCCAGTTTCTTCGCGGAGTTCACGTATGGCGGCAGATTCTATGGTTTCACCGTCGTCAACTCCCCCACCAGGTAGCTCAAACATACCACCAAGATAGTCAGTAGCTGATCGTCGTACGAGCAGCACCTTACCCTCGTGTAC
>CAYUNX010000013.1:0-15138 GCA_964446255.1 uncultured Candidatus Saccharibacteria bacterium | reverse complement strand
TTACCTGGTAACCACGGTAGGTGTTCGAGCCTTCGACCAAAAGTTTGTAGCAGTACAGCTGTAGGCTATATTTATGTAATTTGTCGGTTTCGGGTTTCCACGAGGCAACACTCGGACCAGTTTTATAGTCGACCACTGTGATAGTTTTGGCTTGTTTATCAATCTCGAGTAAATCTATTTTGCCACCCATATGCACAACGTCATTGAGTAACACACCTTCACTGCGGAAAGACATTTCTGCCTTGTTTCCTAGAGTGAATGCTCGTTTACCTAGATAAGTTTTTAAAGCGTGACCTGCTCGGCGTTGCTGCTGGCTGATTTGCTCAGCGGTGAGAGGTTCGTGCGAGAGATAGGTTTCGGCATAATGTATGGATGCCTCGGTACTTGGCATTTTGCTAGTAGTATTCAATTCGTTTTGCACCCACTCCAGCGTCTCATGTATCGCATTGCCGAAGCTACTATCGACGCTTGGCGCACCAGAAAACTTCAAAATAGTGCTGAGCATGAAACTATCTGGCCCACCGTATTTCAGGTCAATAAAATGCGTCAGGTGTGTCGGACTCAGCTGGTAAGTTTTGAGCCGGTTTTCTAACAGTGCCGTAAGTGGTACGCTCTGGAAATCGAGATGTTTAGCACGCCAATCGAGCGTAAGGGCGTCAAGACTCAGCTCGCCGACATCATCAGTGATAACTGCTTGTTGTGCAGCTGGTAAAGTGCGAGCAATGACATTGCCTTCGGATTCAACCTCGTCAAAATACTTGAGACGTGCCGGTACTTTTCCGGCGAAATTCGCACGGTAACTGCTCATATGCAAGCCACTTTGTGCCCGAGTGATGGCGACAAACAGTAAGCGTAGCCGTTCGTCTTCAGTCGCGCCAGCGTGCCTGATAGGAGCGAGGTTAGCTGGCAAAGTTAGCTTGTTACCCATACCGCGTGAGCTGCTACCCCATACATCATCGTGACAACTGACGAGAAAAACATGTTGCCATTCAAGCCCTTTTGCCTTAAAGACTGTCATGAGCTGGACGGCATCGGCTGCTTGGTTGTACGGGCTGGTGCTCGACATTTTTTCATCGGCAAGCTCGTACTCGGCAACAAAATCAACTAAGTCACTTAGGTTCAGAACGATTCCGCGGCTAACTTGGTGATCGCGAAGTTTGGCACGGAGGACATTGAGCTCGGTAACGGTCTGATATAAAACTGCCTCACCTTGTTCTTTGAAATAAAATTCACGAAGCGGACAACGCACACTCGGCATACTTGATTCGCGCGTTTGGACTTCAGTCGTACCGATGAGCGCATCAAACATAGATTCACACGTTTCGCTGCCGACGCGTCCTGCTAGGGTCAGCATGAGCAGAGCGGCGTGTTTAAACTCAGTTTTTTGAAGCAAGACCTCAGCCCAACTTTTTCGCTTGTCACTTGCCTGCCACGATGCCTGCCAGATGTCTTCCACCGAAAACCCCCAGAAATCGTAGCTGAGCACTTCAGGCCATAAACTGTCAGCGACTGCATTTTGCCCACGGCTCAGCGCCAACACTAGGTTTGACATGGTTAATATCTGACGAACAACGGGAGCCTCGAGGATGTTTTCGCGCTTTTCATAGCTCACCGGTATTTTGAGCTCTTGCAAATACGGCACAAGCGCTTCGAGCTGTTTGTGTTTCGGCGCAAGTACGGCGATGTCACTTGGTTTTGTGCCGCGAGCGATGAGACGCTTAATGTCACTCGCAACACCGACATGTTCAGCGATGTCACTCAAGTATTCACGGCGTTCAAGCTCCAGCGGTTGCAACCCCACGGCTTTGGCAACAAGTTTTTTGCTGACACCTGGCAAGTGACTTTGCAATCGTGTTTCAATCTGCCCGGCAATGTTTGATGCTGTCTCAAGTATAGCCTCAGCCGACCGATAATTGTCCACTAGTGACACAACCGTAACGTCGCGGTACAGGTGGAAAAAATCGAGCATGTTACTATACTCGGCACCCTGGAAGGCGTAGATTGCTTGGTCATCATCGCCGACAGCCAATACATTAGGCCGACCTTCGTGTACGGGGTTGTTGGTGAGTAGTTTTACTAGCTTAAGTTGAGCGGCGTTGGTGTCCTGAAACTCATCGAGCAAGATGAACTGGTACTGTTCTTGCAGCGTAAATCGTAGGTCATCGTTGTGCTCGAGTACGTCGATGGCACGTAAAATCATATCGTCAAAGTCATAAAGTCCTTGTGCTGCCAACGCAGTTTGATATTGCTCGAGTACGTCTGCCAGTGCGTGCATGCGAGTTGCTTCGAGGGCACCTGCTAGTACAAACTTATTGTCTTTGTTTTTAACGAGCCATTTGTTTTTCCAACCGGTTAACGGTGTGGTTTTTTCTGTTGCAACAGCTTCTTCGAGTGCTAATCGTAGATCTGTGGCGGCCAGTGACGCTAACTGCTCAAAAGGTGGGTGCGCAGTCGCAGAACTAGTCGTTTCGAGTACGGCAAGCACACTTAAAAATAAAGGTTCGGCGACACTGATTTTGCCCGGCATTCGCGTAGCATGGGGTGCGAGGATGTCGCCAAGTTCTTTCGCTGTCGACGTAATAATTCGCAGGTTTTCAGTAGCGAGCGCACGAAGGTCATCTGGGCTGAGCAGGCCACGCTTGATTTCACTGATGGTGCTGACAAGGTCACCGAGGTGGTGCCGAACTTGTTTTATGGGGCTGCGATAGTCAACATCATCGATAATTTTTGACAGAATTTGCCGTTTGCCGAGCGCGTCGACCGGTCGCTCCAACCTAAGGTCGGTAAAATACTCTGGGAATCGGCGAATGAGGTTACCGCCAAAGGCATGATAGGTGCTGATATTGACATCGTAGGCATGTGGACCAATGAAGCGAGTAAGACGATCACGCATATTGAGGGCACCATTTTCAGTAAAAGTTAGACACAAGATGTTCTGCGGCAAGGTGTCGGTCGAGCGCAAAATATGTGCCACACGAGCACTGAGTAGCTGCGTCTTGCCTGTCCCCGGTCCGGCTATGACAAGTACCGGGCCATAGATGGTATCCACCGCTTTACGCTGTGCCTCATTCAACCCCTCATACACCGCATTAAAATTCTCCACACTTCCTCGCTCTCGTTATCCTCTAATTCTACCAACAACCTCACTTCCACGCCATTCCAATAAAATATCCGATCGGTAAGTGTATTGGAATACTTAGAACTTGGTGTTCGGAAACTGCTTTTTAAATCGTTCGATAAGTAGTTTTTCGTTAGCGAGGTTTTGGGCTTCGAAAAATGTAACGTATTGGTCTATGCGCAACTGTGATGCTATCGTTTCAATATCTTCAAGACAGGGAAAAGCTGTAATCATCACACTACGTTGCAGTAAAACACAGCCATACTGTCGGAGCTCTCGCAGAAATGCATGGCGAGCTCCTGCATGCGTCTCTGGAATATCATAGATGATTATGCGCCAGTGGTGGTCCCAAACATCCTGTGGTTTTATGAGTAATTTTTCCTCCTGAGATTTTGCGTAGCGTTTTCGAGCCTTATCTGTAATCTGTAGTCCATGGTCATAATCACCAACGAGATAACCTCGTTCTTTCATGTAGTAGATGATTCGTCGCGCTTCTCGTTCCCTTTCTCGTTCATTTAATGTTTTATTAAGTTTCTTGAGCGGTTTATCGAGAGCCAAAAGAAGATTCGGTAGAGCCATCCCGACCGCAACCACACCCACGGTAGTTCCAAACCTAATTATTTCATCAATCATTCTTGACGTTGTTTCGTTCTTCCCCATTCCAATATAATAACCGATCGGTAAGTTTATTGGAATTTGAGCTTTAGGGTTGTGCAAGTAGGAATAAACAGAATGGACTTGGGGGTGTGTTGTGGGTGGCGAAAAGGGCGTAGTATAGGATTATGGACGAAATTGTTCGTGAGGTTGAGGCTATACTCGGGAGGGTGTATCTGGTTGGGGGTTCGGTCAGGGACATGTTGCTCGGTGCAACGCCAAAAGATTATGACTTCTCGTGTCCCCTTTTGCCAGATGATATTGAGCAAAAAGTTCGGGCTAGTGGTAAAAAAGCCTTCATTACGGGCAAACGCTATGGCACGATAGGTTTCAGAATAGGTGAACATTTTGTTGAGGTCACGACGTTTCGTAAAGAAACATACGGCAAAACCCGAAAACCACATGTTGAATACGTCGATGACATTACCGAAGATTTGTCGCGGCGCGATTTTACCATCAATGCAATTGCGCTGCGCGACCATCATTACATCGACCCGTTTGACGGCAGAACTGATTTAGAAAACCACATCATTCGTACTGTTGGTAAACCAGCGGCTCGGTTCAATGAAGACCCGCTTCGCATGCTCCGCGCAGCACGTTTTGCTGCGCAACTGGGCTTTTCGCTCGAGGAAACAACCGCTCGCGCTATCCACAAGCACGGCCATAAAATACTCAACATAAGTCGGGAGCGCTGGATGCAAGAGCTCGACCGATTATTGACGAGCCCCTACCCTGAGCTGGGTCTTCAAGTTTTGGCCGAAACAGACCTTATCAAATACTTGCTACCAGAAATGCGCTTGCAAGTTGGGTACGACCAACATTCACCGTGGCATACGCATAGTTTGTGGGAACATAGTGTTTCGACGGTTGTGCTATCGCCCAATACGCCTGAAGTGCGGTGGGCTGCCCTTTTGCATGATGTCGGCAAGCCGTTTTCTCGGCTTGAGCGCAAGGGACACGACATATATGCCGAGCACGATATTGTCGGTGCTGAGCTTGTTGATGGTATTGGCCGACGCTTGAAATGGTCGAATGAACGTTTGCATGCCGTAAAAGAACTCGTTCGGACGCACCTTGAAGATGACGAAAACCCTGTTGGTGATGCTGATAGTGCGAGCCGCTAGCGTGCGCTTGCGCTGTAGCGGGCAGCGGTTTTATCCCAGTCGACGACTTCCCACCATGCTTTAACGTAATCCACGCGGTTGTAGGTGTAGTCGAGGTAGTAAGCATGTTCCCAGACGTCGAGGCCGAGGATAGGTGCGGGGCCACCATTCATGAGTGGGCTATCTTGGTTCGGTGTAGTGACGATGCTGAGGTCGGGTAGTAACCAGACCCAGCCGCTGCCAAATACTCCCAAGGCTGAGGCACTGAAGGCATCCACGAAGGCCTGAAATGAGCCATATTTAGCAACCAGCGCATCACTCAGCTCCCCTGACGGGCTCTTGGAGCTTGCCGGTGATAAGCACTCCCAAAACAGCGTGTGGTTGTAGTGACCGCCACCGTGGTTACGCACGATAGTACGGACAGCTTCGGGCGCACCCGAGAGGTCCGTGATGAGTTCTTCGACCGATTTGCCTTGTAGCTCGGGTGCTTGGTCGATGGCGCCATTGAGCTTGTCGACATAGGTTTGGTGATGCTTGGTATGGTGGAGTTCCATAATTCGCGTCGAGATGTATTTGCCAAATGCGTCGTAGTCGTAATCTAGTTTGGGAAGTTGAAATGCCATAAAAGTCCTCCGTTTATTGCTATGTACAGTATACCGTACCAATGCTAGTCGATAATTATGTACATCGTATAGGTCATGCTGGATTCGTTTCAGCATCCCATTGGTGAACGGCGAGATCCTGAATCACATTCAGGATGACACAAATATTTCTAAAAAGTATTGATTTTGGTGGTCATTAAGAGTGTACAATATGCTTATGGTTTCCAAAAAATCTAAAAAAAGACAAAACTGGCTTTCTTTGGCTGTGACTCTCGGTGTCGTGGCTGCACTTGCTGCGGCAACTTGGGTGAAGCGAGACCAGCTGCAAGCTAGTTTGGCAGTCGTGAAAACAGTCCCAGCATGGACGCTTGGTTTACTTGCACTCATGTTTATTACGACAATGGCACTGGCTGCTCTTGCCTACTTTTACCTTGTTTTAAAACCGGTACGCTACCGTGAGTTATTGCTTGTCGAATTGGCTGCAGCGGGCGTGAACCGCTTAGTTCCTTCTGGTGTTGGCAGCATGGGTGTGCATGGATTGTTTTTGCACCGACGAAATCACTCTGGAGCAGGTCTAGCCGCAGTAATTGGAACTAACAATGTGCTCGGCATCCTGACTCACCTCGTTATGCTTGGAATATTTAGTGTGTTTTGGCACTCGACGCTTGAACGACTTGTTGTAAAACTGCCGATAAACTGGGCAGTACTGACTGCTGTTGTTTTTGGCGCAAGTCTTTTGCTGTATCTCTTACCTAATGCGAGAAAAAATGTCGGTAGCTTTTTACGAGAGCTAAGCGGCCATTTTGTAGTTTACAAGCGCAAACCGCATAAACCTTTGCTGGCAGCGCTTGCATCTACTGGCATAACACTCGTTAATGTCGCAATGTTTGGACTCGCCGCCTACGCTGTTGGCATCGAGATAGACCCGATGACACTTTTTTTCGTCTATAGTGCAGGCGTGCTGGTTGGCACTGCTACACCCACACCGGGTGGACTTGGCGGAGTTGAGGCGGGTCTGCTAGCTGGACTGATGGCATATGGCACATCATCGACACTAGCACTCGCCGCCGCTCTGACATTTCGGCTCGCAACATACTGGCTGCCAATCATGATTGGCCTACCTGCCTTTGTCCTCACTCGCAAGCAAAAACTAATTTAGACAAACGAATCTAGTGTTTAATGAGGCTAGAGCCACTCATCAACTCAGGCTTTTCAAGCTGCATAATCTCGAGAATAGTTGGCGCGATATCCTGCAAGCCGCCTTCACCGCGTAATGATATGTTTTCTATGCCACAGACAATTGCAGGCACAGGGCTTGTGGTGTGTGCGGTAACCGGCTCGCCGTTGTCAGGGTCGATTTCTATCTCGGCATTGCCATGATCAGCCGTCATTAGTACCGCCCCGCCCGCTGTGATTGTTGCGTCGATTACATCTGCGATACATCCATCAAGTGTTTCGATTGCGCTAATCGCAGCATCCAACTTGCCAGTGTGCCCAGTCATATCAGCATTAGCGAAGTTCAACGCAATAAAATCGTAGGTACCTTTTTTGATTGAGTTGACTACTGTTGTAGTGATATCACGGGCGCTCATCTCGGGCTGCAAATCGTACGTTGCAATTTTTAACGATGGGATGAGCACGCGGTCTTCACCAGCAAATGCTGCTTCATTGCCCCCATTTAAAAAGTACGTAACGTGAGCATATTTCTCTGTTTCGGCGATGTGGTACTGCTTGAGCCCGGCTTTACTGACAACTTCTGCAAGCGTGTCAGCCATATTATCTTTTGGAAATGCGATTGGAGTTTTAAGCTCACTGTCGTATTCGGCAAATGTTACGAAGTGTAGATTGCGTACGATGTGTTTTCGCTCAAATTTTGTGAAGTCTTCATCGACGAGGGCATGGGTGAGTTCACGGGCACGGTCGGGGCGAAAATTGAAAAAGATGACAGAATCACCGTCTTTGATGTTGACTTGGGCACCGATACGGGTAGGTTTGATGAACTCATCATGGATGCCTTCATCGTACGAAGCCTGAATGTAATCTGTGGCCGATGCTGCAACTTGGTAGGAAGGTGCAGTCAGCATATCATAGGCTTGCTCTATCCTGTCCCAGCGGTTGTCACGGTCCATAGCGTAGTAGCGGCCGGCGACTGAAGCTATCCGCCCTGCTCCAATCTTTGCCAAATCTTCTTCAAACGACTCGATGTAGCCTCGCGCACTCGTCGGAGGAACATCGCGCCCATCAGTGTAGACATGCACAAAAATCTCGGTGAGACCCTGTGCGGCGGCAAGTTTAACGAGTGCCACTGCAGCATCGCGATGGCTATGGACGCCGCCCGGTGAGAGTAACCCCATGATGTGAAGTGCATTTCCTGTTTTTTTAGCAGATGCAATTGCATCGAGCAAAATGGCATTTTCATTGAATGATCCGGTGTTAATCTCATGTATCTGACGACTGAGCGGTTGCCTGATGATTCGCCCCGATCCAATAGTCAAATGCCCTACTTCGCTGTTTCCGATTTGCCCAGCCGGCAAGCCAACGGCCTCACCACTTGCATCCACAGTTGTGTGCGGCCATTGAGCGCGCAGTGCATTGAGCCTCGGAGTGTTTGCAAGTGCAATGGCATTACCCTTAGTTTCGGGTGATTCACCCCATCCATCACAGATTAGTAGTACGACTGGTTTTTTTACTGGCATGCTTGCTCCTCTTTACTTACGTCATATTGGCTTATGGCAGTATACCAAAAGTGGTATACTATGAGCATTGCGGCGCTTAAGATTAGGCCGCTTTTCTCATGTTACATAAGGAGGAAGTATGAGCTTTACTATTACCAAAATCGTCGCAAGACAAATTATCGACAGTCGTGGCAACCCAACCGTTGAAGCAGACGTGTATTTAGATGACGATGTGATGGGCCGCGCAGCCGTACCAAGTGGCGCAAGTACTGGCTCTGGAGAAGCACTCGAGCTTCGTGACGGTGGTACTGCATACGGTGGAAAAGGTGTTTCTCAGGCAGTATCTAATGTGAATACGGTGATTGCCCCTGCCCTCATCGGCAAAGACGCAAGCGACCAGAAAACGCTCGATGCAACCATGTTTGCGCTTGACGGCACCGAAAACAAAGCCAAGCTCGGCGCCAATGCTGTTTTGAGTGTAAGTCTAGCGGCGGCTAAGGCAGTTGCAAACGCCAAGAAGTTGCCCTTGCACCAGTACATCGCTGAACTGACTGGTACAACCGAGCAGAACATTCCACTACCTATGATGAACATCATGAACGGCGGCGCACACGCTGCATTTGCCACTGACATCCAAGAGTTTATGATTATATGCAAAGGAGCTGAAACGGTCGATCAGGCCGTACGTATCGGTTCAGAAGTGTTTCACAACCTAGCAAAGGTACTTAAGGCCCGTGAATACCCAACAACCGTTGGTGACGAAGGTGGCTTTGCGCCCCGTGTGAAAAATGGTAACCGCGAACCACTAGAACTCATAAGTGAGGCTGTTAAAAACGCAGGGTATACGCTCGGTACCGATGTTGTCTTTGCGCTCGATGCCGCAGCTAGCGAATTCTATGAAGATGGTAAGTATGAGCTCAAGTGTGAAGGTCGAAGCCTCACCAGTGCCGAGATGGTTGACTGGCTCGTATCGCTTGCAACCGAGTTCCCGATTGTGTCTATCGAAGATGGCTTGGCCGAAGGCGACTGGGATGGTTGGAAACTACTGACAGAGAAACTGGGCGACCGCGTGCAGCTCGTTGGTGATGACTTGCTTGTTACCAACACCAAGTTACTTGAGCGTGGTATTACCGAAAAAGCTGCCAATGCCATTCTCATCAAGCCAAATCAGATTGGTTCGCTTACCGAGACTATCGAAGCTGTCCAGATGGCACAAAAAGCTGGTTGGAACACCGTCATGAGTCACCGTAGTGGTGAAACTGAAGATGTCACCATCAGTCACCTCGCCGTCGGACTTGGTTGCGGTCAGATCAAGACCGGTTCACTGAGCCGCACCGACCGCGTTGCCAAATACAACGAGCTCATCCGTATCGCCGAAGCTGCACCTGCCCTCACCCTCGCCAAACCATTCAATTAAACCTCAAATTACATTTAAACGGCTGACCAAATTGTATGCTCATCAAGAGTTGTGCCTCTAGGGAACTTTTGTAGTATTGAAAAAACTTGCAAAATGATGTATAATATGTTAATTAAGCGCATATCATGACGAGTTTTAACCAATCCGGCTCTAAACAAGAAACGCCACTTGGTTTAGTACGTATTAAACCTGGTTATATTTGGGAACCTGATTCCTGGTCAAATCCAGATATCCTCAGTCGTATGAATCACACGGCTGATATGTTTGGGTATAAAGATTTTAGACCGCAAATTGGAGACTTTCAGCATGCAATGCATGGCGACGAGTTGCAGGATGGTGCCAAATCACCTTTGACATACATGCAAGATTTACTACAATTCGGTATTCATAACATAGGTAGGATCTTCACCGACTACCAATATGGAAGTGATGATGAATTTGGCCCACAACGATACTGGGCATTTGATGCAAGTGGTTTTGGGTATAACTTACACGAGCATGAAGGTGACAATGTGCTTTCAGCAGCACGTTTTAGGGTTCAAAAATCGACGAAGGGCTACATTGGCACAATAGTTGTACCGGCTTTTCTGGTGACACGCAGTTCATATTTGAGCAAAACGGGAGAGTTACGACATGTGCAGGAGAGAGATTTTGTATTTCAGACACTATATCGATCATTCACATCGTGTAATGCTCTAGTTGAAAACAAAGCGAAAGTAGTCTGGCACCATGCGATTCCAAAATTTAGGATGGAGCATCCGTATGCCGCATATGCACATGCTGATGCTCAGCTGAAGCAAGCCGCAGAAAACATACACCTTGACCCGCGATTCAAAGCTTTTACTACGGTGTAGTGAGTCGGATGGTGAATGTGGTACCAGTGCCTTTGGTGCTAGTGGCTGTGATTTTACCGTGGTGTGACTCGACAATGCGTTTGGCGATGGAAAGACCGAGGCCATGACCTTCGATGTTTTGTTTGCTTCTCGACGTGTCTGCGCGGTAAAAACGGTCGAAGATGTGTGGCAAATCAGCATCAGCTATGCCGTGGCCGTTATCTGCGATGTGCAGTAGCACGTGCCTGCCTGATGTTTCGGCACTTATGGTGACCTTAGATTTTGCAGGGCTGTATTTGATGGCATTGTCGAGTAGGATGACGACTGCGTCTGTTAGTGTGTCAAAATTGGCTAGTGCAGTTTGTTTGCCAAGGGTGTTTTCGATGTCGATTTTGTGAGCCTGCGCCAGTGCAATAACGCGGTTGATGGCCTCGGTGGCGACATCATCGAGCTTGGTCGGCGCTAGTGGGAGTTCCTTTTCGCTCGCTAATATGAGCAGACGGTCGGTCAGTGCCCGCAGTCGATGTACTTCGTCAAGGTTACTTTCAAGTAACGCTTTATGCCCCTCAGTAGATGTTTTTTTGCTACGCAACCCAATCTCAATCTCGGATTGCATGACGGTCAGTGGAGTACGCAGCTCGTGGGCGACGTCACTACTGAATCGGGTTTGCGACTCGAGCGCCTGCTCGATCGGGTGTAGCGTGCGTTTTGCCAGTAAAAAGCTCGCAAAGCCACCGGCCGCGATGGTCACGATGTTAAAAACAACCAGATTACCGATGAGATGGTTGGTGGCCTCTTTTTCGCGTGCTTCACGGAGTGCTTCGAATTGGTCGAACACATTGTCTTCACCGTTGGACAAAATGACGTTTGGTCGACGTGGTCCATAAGGGCGTCGAAACTCTTGCGATGCCAGCTGAAACACGATGGTGCTAAACAGCAGGCTCAGTATCGTCAAAATGAGCATGTACCAAAGTGTAAGACGGATCGTCGCTGAATCGAATAGTTTTGTCATGAGACGTGGGATCCTGTTTCGCTCGCCAACTTGTAACCAAAGCCTCGAACGGTGTGTATGAGTGGTGGCAGCTCAGGAAATGCACGGTCGATTTTGGTTCGCAAATAGCCAACATACGCCTCGACGGTGTTTGGCAGAACATCGGCGTCAAAGTCCCAAACATGGTTGATGATGGTTGTTTTGCTTAGTACCCTACCCTCATTGCGCATCAGGTATTCGAGCAGTGAGTATTCGGTGGCGCTTAGCTCTACGACGCGGCCACTTCGCTCAACAACTTTGCTCACGGGGTCAAGACTGAGGTCGGCGACCTCAAGCGTCGCTGCGGTCGTAAGGTTTGGGCGGCGCATCAGTGCGCGAACTCGGGCGAGCAGCTCCTCAAAACTAAAAGGTTTAACGAGGTAATCATCGGCCCCTGCGTTCAAGCCGGCGACGCGGTCGCGGAGTTGACCTTTAGCCGTCAAGAGTAAAATGGGCGTTTTGACACCTTCCTCACGAAGTTTCGCACAGATGTCTAACCCGTCGAGCCCACCAGGTAACATGCGGTCAAGGATGATAACGTCGTATTCTTCGCCGAGTGCGGCAGCCAGCCCCGATTGGCCGTCATCGATAATCTCGGCCACCATGCGCTCTTGCTCAAAGCCGAGCTTAAGGGCGCGGGCTATTTTGCGTTCGTCTTCTACTATCAATAGTTTCATAATTCCATAGTACGCCTTTTACCTGAATTGTTCCTGAGAAACTACAATCCAATGTACTTCGTTACTAAAAACGCTACCCCCTGAGCAGCGTTTTTAGTAAAAATTTCAAAAAATATCCTTAATTAGTTGCTGTTGAGGTGTTAGTTGAGGTACTTGATTTGACACCACGTGGTCCGCCCGCACCACCAGGTCCATGCCCCCTTCCCTTTAGTAAGTAGGCGTAGTCATCGTCGATGGATTGTTCTGTCAGCCAGGCATCAAGCTCAGCTCGCTCGGTTTCCATGTGCGCTTTTCGCTCTGTCTCAGTTGAGCTTTGTATGGTTGTGCGGTTCGATTCGCGCTCTGCCTGCAACTCTGCCCGTTTTGCGTTGATGGCGTCAGCTTGCTTCTGCGTAAGTTTGCCGTCGGTTACCAGCTGCGCTAATTCGGTTTTGAAGTCAGCTTCTCGCTGTGTATCCATCACTGTGCGTTGCTCATCAAAAACTGCTTGGACGTCGCTGGTGTTTAACTTAAACTTTGTGGCAATGGCTTGCACGAGGCTCGACATTGGGTCGGTTCTGGCTGTGGATGAGTTGGCTGCGCTTGCCGCGCCAAGACCCCAGAACCCAGCTGTAGCGATGCTCGCTGTTACTCCCGCGACTGCAAGTGCTTTATTGATAGTTTTCATAGGCAAACTCCTTTGCTTAAACACCACATTGTCATGGCATGGTGCCTATACTATATGCCGGAGATGAGTGCGAGCTGAGAACGCGAGATGCTTACTCGGAAATGCCAAGTTCGTTACCAGAGCGGAGCTTGCGGTTAGGTACAAAGAGTACGGCAACAACCGCAACAGCCATCAGTGAACCCGAGATGATGAAAACGTGGCGAAGCGAATCGGCAAACGCATAGATAACTTTGTTGCTAAATGCTGCTTGTTGTTTCTTGAATGTTTCGAGTTGTGCTTGTTTCACTTTAGCCGGTGCTGGTGACGCCGCCAGACCTTTTTCAGCTGCCTTAGCAATGAAATCTTGCTGCGCATTTACTAAAAGGAGTTTATCGGCAGTAATGTCACCTTTCAGCATTTCGGCAGCTTGCGGAGCCTTTTGCAATGTTTGGATGTACGGGATGTCTTGTGGTTTACCGAGAGAGCTCAAGATGCCAGCCGTTAGCACGCCACTTAACACTGCTATGCCGATGGTCGAGCCAAGCCCACGGAAAAGCTGTACGCTGGCAGTGGCAGCACCAAGGTCTTTTTGCTCGAACTCGTTCTGGACGGCTAGGTTCAAGATAGGCATCGCCATGCCTAGTCCCAAGCCAGCGAACGCCATAATGACGGCTTCGTGCCAATACGGCGAAGTTGGGTCGAGCGTGGTGAGTGCAAAAACACTGGCGGTACCGATGGCAAAACCGGTGACGAGAAACCGTTTGTAGCGACCAATCCGCGACACAAGTTGGCCAGTACCAATCGAGGAAGTCATCATCCCGCCGACCATCGGTAGCAGCATAAGCCCTGCACTCGAGGCGGTGGCTCCAAAAACTTGTTGGTTAAATTGTGTCAGATACAAAATGGCGGCCATAAAAGCTGCGCCAAAAAGTAGCGCCGAACTGACCATCAGGGTGTATGTTTTGTTTGAGAAAAACCGTAGCGGGATGATGGGTTGTGCGGCTTTGCGCTCGATAGCCACAAAGATTGCGCCGGCAACGAGTGCGATGACCCAAAGTGTCAATTTGACGGTTGCGAGGCTTGTACCACCTGAGATGATGCCGCTGAAGATGGTTTCGGTGTTGTCGACGGCAAGGACGAGTGCACTGAGCGCAGTTGTTATGAAGACTGCACCAAGGTAGTCGGGTTTGTGCACGCTATCGTGTTTGATGCTCGGGCAAAAGCGTGCGATGACAGTGGCGGCGGCAATGCCGATGGGTACATTGATGAAGAATGTCCAGCGCCAGTCGGTGCTGAGTGAGAAAAAGTTGTGTCCATCTGTGAGCCAACCGCCAAGCAGCGGGCCGATGACCGAGCTCATACCAAAGACTGCGCCAATCATGCCCTGCCACTTACCGCGTTCGCGTGGCGTGAAAAGGTCGCCGACGATAGTGAAAGCATTGGCGAGAATCATACCACCACCTAGTCCCTGGATTGCTCTGGCTGCAATGAGCATAGGGAGGCCATTAGCTAGACCACTGGCAAGTGAAGCAAGCGTGAAGGCGGTAACACCGAGGAGTAAGACGATGCGACGGCCATACATGTCGCTCAGTTTGCCGGCGAGCGGAACGCTTACAGTGCTGGTGAGCATATAGGCGGTTACGATGAAACCGATGCTCGAGTAGCTACCGAATTCGGTTACGATGGCGCCAAGAGCGGTTGCGATGATGGTTTGGTCGAGTGCGACTAGGAATAGTCCGCTCATTACGGCGAGCATGACGATGATTTTTTCACGTTTTGTTATGTGGTGTAGAGACATCTAGTCCTCGAACTTTTCAGTATTATCGGCATCGTTGAGAACACCGCTCATTTTCTTTAGGTGGGCGCCCATTTTGTCTATCATGGTTTGCATCTCTTTTTCGGTTACGAACGAGACGGTTTGGTGGTCGTCGAGGTAGAGGGCGATGAGTTTATCGCCTGGTTGGACGGCCATTTTTTCGCGGGCTTCGATAGGGATTACGACTTGGCCTTTTGGGCCGATGGTTACTGTTCCGACTAAATGTATACCTTTTGTGTGAAATGTCATAGTTATACATGTTATACAAGTACAACCATTTCGTCAAACTATGTTAATGTTTTTTTAATTTGTTTATTCGTTGCAGTTCCCGACTGCAGTCGGCTCATTTTATTCCAGCTCCTTATGATGTGGTTCCCGCACCACGAGCGGCTTACTTTTTGGACCGCCAAAAAGTAAGATAAAAAACTCGGCACGCTTCCACCCTCTTGGTGATCTGTTGTTGCTGATTACAACGGCCACACACTAAGCTTTGCATACGCTCAGACTACGCATGTGTCCTAGAGTTGTAACGACCAACAACATCTCATCCAGGATGGCTCCAGAGTG
>CAYUNX010000012.1:0-29946 GCA_964446255.1 uncultured Candidatus Saccharibacteria bacterium | reverse complement strand
AAATTAGGTTTTGGATCAGATTATAAAGGCGGAGAATTTCTGCAGGCAGCATTTGATGGGGAGCAGTCTGAAAAGGTTTCTGCATATGCGCCGAACTTCGAAGACGAGCTTAAGATAGGTACTCGTATGAACGTCCTCAGACTTCTTGGAGATACTACCCGAACGGTTCAGTTTGATTTTGCGGCAATCATGCGCAAACGAAACCCTTCAAACCAACACCTAGCGATGCAGGCAAGTTCTCGGGTGCTCGAGGCCTTAGTCAACAGCGCAGGTCGCGAAGATGATCCGACAATTTTTGCTGAATTTTGCGGTAGGTACCTCAGAGATTCAAGTAGGATCTCACTCCATGCAGACTTACGGTGGCCTAACTCGAGTGATGATCGACTTTACGCAGTTGTGACCCCGCGCATGCAACGTGTGGCTAAGGCAATTAAACTTTTCGAAGAGGAATTTATCATCCGTGAGGATGTAGGTGTTAGCGTAAATAGAGAGTCGGGGTCATTAGCATTTAGTTTACTTTTAATGGGCGGTTCCATGCTTGGGACTAACGGCAAGGACCAAGAGATTAAAATTGGCAAGAGAGTTCATGTCTCTTCTGCTAACTTATACTCGGACGAAATGGCGATTGTGGCATTTGCTGGTGCCGTGGCATTTGCCCACGCTGACGAGCTTGAACCTTTACCCGAGATATGATAAACTAACAGGGTAATTAATTAAGCAGGTGCGGGTAGAATCCTCCCAGCATGTGACCGTGTAGGTACATGCGGGTCGCCCGACCGGTGTGAAAGGATTGCTCTAGGGCTAAGGCCGTAGGGAATGCGGCGTAGGAAACTACGCTCAAGACCCTAACCCCTATACCCGGGCGCTCTTTCAAAGAAAGGACTTAACGATGGCAGACATCGACCTCAAAAAACTTTTAGAAGCAGGCGCTCACTTCGGCCACAAAACCGAACGATGGCACCCTAAAATGGCTCCTTACATCCACAGCAAACGCGGTGGCAGCCACATTATCGACCTGACAAAAACAGCTGCTAAGCTCGAAGATGCTCTCGAATTTGTCGAAAGTGTCGTCAGCAAGGGCAAACAAGTACTCTTCGTTGGCACCAAAAGCCAAGCACAAGACATCGTTAAAAAACTCGCTGAAGACACCAGTATGCCATATGTTACCGAGCGTTGGCTTGGTGGCATGCTTACCAACTGGAATACCGTCGGTGCTCAGATTAAGCACCTGGTTGACCTCGAGACCAAAATGGCAAATGGCGAGCTCGCCAACAAGTATAACAAGCTCGAAATCCAACGTTTTCAAGAAGAAATTGAGCACCTCAATGTGCTCTACGGTGGCATCAAAGAGTTGCACGCCCGCCCAGGTGTCGTCGTTGTTTTTGACATCGTGAGCGATGTCAACGCAATCCGCGAAGCAACCAAACTTAAGCTTCCTGTTGTCGGCCTATGCGACACCAATTCAAACCCAACGACTGTTCAGTACCCAATCCCTTGCAACGATGATGCAATCAAAGCGTTGCAACTGATGGCCGATTATTTCGCCGAAGCAGTTGCAGCCGGCAAAGCAAAAAGTGCCAAGCCAACCGACAAAGACGAAAAATAAGCCGAATATTGAATATTGAACATTGATGCTTGATCATAGACCATTTTTTGATCATTTATCATATGTTCGAAAACAGTTAGTTAAAATTAATTGATCAAGGAGAATCTTATGGCTATTTCAATCGAAGATATCAAGCGACTACGTGAGCTAACCGGTGTTGGTATGACCGATGCCAAGCAAGCACTCGACGCCTCAAATGGCGACTTTGATATTGCACTTCAGGAAATGCGCAAAAAAGGCATGACCAAGGCCGAGAAGCGTGGTGAGCGCGAAGCTCGACAGGGTCTCGTCGGGTCCTACAACCACGATGGCCGTATCGGCGTTATCGTTGAAGTTAACTGTGAGACCGACTTTGTAGCACGCAACGAGATCTTTACCGACCTCGTTAAAGACGTTGCCATGCACATCGCCGCCAGCAACCCACAGTACGTCAGTAGCGACGAGATCCCAGCAGAAGCCCGTGAAGCCAAAAAGCAAGAGCTACTCGCGAGCGACAGCCTAGCCGGCAAGCCTGAAGACATGAAAGACAAGATCGTTGAAGGGCAGCTCGGTAAATACTTTGCAGAATTGTGCCTGATGGATCAGCCGTTCATCAAGAACCCCGACCAAACTGTCGGTGATTTTGTCAAAGCTAACAACGCGCGCCTCGGCGAAAACATCGTTGTTCGTCGTTTCAACCGTATCGCTCTCGGCGAAGTTGCCTAGACAATATATTGGTAGACTTAAGCGCACACGGCTTACTCGTTAGTTAGTAAAATCTCAGCGCCAACTGGATTGTGGTCTGACCTTCCTTTGGGGAGTCGTTGCTGCACTGATTTAATTTGTAGTGAAGGCACAGAGTTAACGCCAATATAGTCAACAGCCCGATCGCCTAATGTTGGCTGGATGGGGCTGTTAGGTATGTCATAGATGGTTTTGATATTTAGATTTTCGAACTGCTTGTACGGAAAGTAGGGAACGCATAGTTTGGCATTGTCTGGTTCGGCAGTGCAATGTATGCGCTGAGCCTTGGCGCCGACATTGAGATCGCCCATTGTTATATGCTTTTCGCCTTTTTTTGACCTTGCAAAAGTACTAAATTTCTTCATAAGTCTCTCGTAGTCATTTTGACGTTTAGCTGTGCCTTTGAGTTGGCCATCTGCTTTCTCGACAGCGTGCGGAAAATGAGCGTTTGAAACCCAAAACTCTTCACCCGATTCAAGGTGTCGGAGTTTGACATAGCTAAAAGCGCGAACTTGTTCATCTTTGGTGCTCTGCATGTGAACGGATTTGTAGCCATGATTATCGCTGCCTTCTACTAGCTCAAATGTATCACGTAGCCACAATATAGGCGTCTTGCCGCCAGCTTGGTCGGTTTTGTCGCGCTCGGGCATGTAGCCGTCGTACTTGCAGCCTGCGCAGGCTATCATTTTGTCGTAGAGCGCCCCGCGTCCCTCTGCGTCTATGACTTCTTGAAGACCGAGAATCCCAGCATTGAGTGACTGGAGGTGCGTTACAACTTTATCGACTTTTGCATCGAATTCGGCGGGTGTTTCTTTGTCGGTATAGTGCTTGAGATTTTTGTAATAAACATTGTACGAGACTGCGGTGATGGTATTTTCCGCTGGTTCGGGTGAAATTTCTGGGGCTTGGATGGGAGATGTTTCATTTGGGGTCGGTGCGTACGGCACAGTTGCGCTCGGTAGCGGTTCGCTGACTCGGCTAGCACTTTGGGTACTACATGTTGTCAACGCACCCGCAACGCCAAGAGCAACAAAGATTGCACCCACAACTCTTGTCATAAGTTTTTTTCGTTGACGCGATTTTACTTCATGTGTTTGTGTCGGTGACCATGTAATCTGTGGGGCATTTTTGGCCATAATGCCGAGAAAATTGCGGGCTTCACTTTGGTCAACAAGGTTTAGCTGTTCACAAATTGTTTTATAATACGACAAAGGGTGCTGCTCGAGCAGACGTTGTTCGTCGGGAGCGTCATGAGCTGTATGTACCGCCCAAACAGAACCATCTTTTTTATTCCGAAACACATCAGTCGTTGGGTAAGACGCCGGATGTGACGGGTTATCGGCAACTAAACCTGCTGCCACACTTGGCGCGCAGAATGGCACCCAATCATCACGTGTTTTTTTCCACACAATGCCTTTTTTGTCTATTTCGCATGTGACAGGGACTAAATGTCGCAACAAACTATCATGGTCAATCTCTGGGGTAGCACCTGCTGAGTTTACTCTATATTCCACGGGGGTGGACTCCTTGAATACTATTATACTATAACATGACACATTACTCAATAATGTTTCAAAACAGCACAAAGTCGCAATAACTGCTAACATACATACCTATAGTGCTGGTTTTCTAGTATACTAATGGCTACAAGATTACACGGAGGATCCTGATGAACCCACAGCAAGTTGTTGACGGCGCGAAACAAAAGTTTGCCGCTGCTACCGAGCACTATCACGAACAGCTCAAAACGTTACGTACCGGACGGGCAAGCGCTGCTATGCTCGATAACGTAACCGTCGAAGTGTATGGTTCGCCCATGCCACTCATGCATGTCGCCAATGTGACCGCTCCTGAAGCGCAACTTTTGCAGATAACGCCATTTGACCCAACCAACTTGCAGGCTATCGCAAGTGCCATTCGCGACAACCCCAACTTAGGGCTCAACCCAAGCGATGATGGCCGCGTTGTGCGCATCAACGTACCGCCACTAACAGAGGAAAGACGCCGTGAAATCGTCAAACAACTCGGTGGCCGACAAGAAGATGCCATGATTGCCATGCGAAATATTCGCCATGAGGCAATGAACGCCTTTGACGAGGCGAAAAAGGAAAAAACCATCGGCGAGGACGACGCCAAGCGACTGAGTAGTTTAGTAGAAGATGCGATGGCAAAAGCTAAGGCTGATATCGAAGCTGCCACTAAGGCCAAAGAAGCCGAAATCATGAAGGTGTAGCCACCCAAATTATGCCGGATTCACTAGTTCCACAACATGTAGGTCTGATACTTGATGGCAATCGCCGCTGGGCGCGCGCCCACGGTATGCTAGGCCTCGAAGGCCACAAAAAAGGTTACGAAACCTTAAAGGTCATCGTTGATGCGATGCGTGAGCGTGGCGTGAAATATGTGTCGGCATTTGTGTTTTCGACCGAGAACTGGGATCGGGGCCAAGAAGAAGTCGATTATCTTATGAACCTTCTCAAATGGGTTGTCAAAAACGAAGTTAAAGAAATGCATAAAAAAGGTGTACGAGTTTTGTGGATCGGTAGCCGAAAGGGCATGGCTCCTCAGCTTGTCAAAGACATTGAAGCCGCCGAAGAACTCACCAAAGCTAACACTGACGGGACTTTAGCACTATGTCTGAACCATGGTGGACACCGCGAGATAGCAGAGGCAGTGCAGCGCATCGTGGTGGCAGATGTTAAGCCTGAAGATATCGACGAGAAACTGGTCGGTGAGTACATAGATCACCCAGAATTGCCGCCAATTGACCTCATCATACGAACGAGCGGCGAACAACGCCTGAGCAACTTTATGTTGTGGCGGGCAGCCTACAGCGAGCTAATATTTCGGCCAGAGCCATGGCCTGATTTTAGCGTAACCGCATTGGATGAATGTCTGTTAGAATATAGTAAACGTCAACGTAGGTTTGGGGGGTAAATGTTTTTACTTATTTTAGGCTTAGTTTTATTTATCGGCTTGGTTGTGTTGCACGAGTTGGGTCACTTTTGGGTTGCGCGTCGCAATGGCGTCGATGTCGAGGAGTTCGGCATATTTTTCCCACCCGCACTGTACCGTCGTAAGACTAAAAACGGCTGGGATTTTACGATAAACCTCCTACCACTTGGTGGTTTCGTTAAACTCAAAGGTGAGTACGATTCTGACACGAGGCCACATAGTTTTGGCGCCGCAACCACGTGGGTCAAGGCCAAAATCATGCTGGCCGGCGTGGCGGTCAATCTACTTACGGCACTTGTTATGTTCATGGTCCTATCTTGGGTTGGTATGCCGAAGATTATCGATAACCAGTTCAGCATACCGAGCGACACTAAGGTCGTAAGCCAATCTACCTATGTCTCATATGTCGAGCCGCAGTCACCAGCCAATAAGGCTGGCCTGCAAACGCGCGATAAGCTACTGACAATTACTGGCAAAGACAACAATGCTCGCGCCGTACCGGGAGCCAACTTGTCAGACATTACAAAATCACTGGCAGGGCAAGATGTCGTCATAGCGTACGAGCGCGACGGAGAATCCAAAACTGCCAAAACAAAACTCCTCAGCAAAGATGCTGTCACTAAAAGTCAGAAAACGAGCAACCCCAAGGGCTACCTAGGCATTTCGCCAATCGAGCAAGTCGTTCAGCGCTCAACCTGGTCCGCTCCAATCGTAGCGGTTGGGTTGGCTGGCCAATTTACCCAACTGACGCTCCAAGGTCTAGGGCATGCGTTGCAGGGTCTTGGCGGCATTTTCGCTGGTGCACTGACCGGCAACACGACCGCTCGGCAAAATGCTCAGACGAATGCAAGCAGTCAGGTGTCGGGCCCACTTGGTATCTTCATGGTGCTCAAGGGTGGCAGCGCACTTGGAGTCGTCTATGTACTGACCATCATCGCACTCATCTCGCTGACGCTTGCAATCATGAATGTTCTGCCGATTCCCGCGCTCGATGGCGGCAGGTTGTTTGTGATGGGTATAGCCCGCTTGCTCCGCAAACCGCTCACCGAAAAGGTCGAAGGTTTAGTCTACAGTATTGGCTTTTTTATGCTCATCATGCTCATCATCGTAATAACGATTGTAGATGTTAAACGCTTTCTATAAATTTGAAAATGGGAAGTAGGTGATAGGTGTCGCTGCCTGAGAAAAAAGTAGTTGATGAAACACCTCAAGATGCCGTCGACTCACCCAAAGAGGCTACGGTGAAGGTGCCTGCAAAGCGCCCCCTAGCTAAGGCGGCATGGGGGCCGGTTGCAAGCTTACTCTATGGTATGCTCGGTGCCTTCATTGGGGGGTACCTATTGTCGGGTATTCTTGTGACAGTAGTTCTGACACTGCTTGGGTTTGATGCCGCATCAATCGACGATTGGTTGCGTACTATAACAGGCGTGCTTATCGTATCGGCTGTCGCTGCTGTGTTTGTTGTAGTAGCGATTTTAACCTACGTGAGACGACGTGGTGGTACCGTGCAGCAGCTTGGCCTCACGACTGTACGCTGGCGGTATGTTTGGGTGGCAATTGGCGGGATACTAGCTTACTTGTTTATCTACGCCTTCGTCTTGTGGGTTGCAAAAAAGTTAGTGCCTTCGCTTGACCTCGAACAAAGGCAAGAACTCGGTTTTGCCAACCCAGAAACTGTTTTTCAGCTCGTAGCAGTGTTTCTGACCTTGGTTGTCATCCCGCCAATCATAGAGGAGTTAGTTTTTCGAGGTTTTATATACGGTGGGTTACGATCGCGGTTTAATTTTGTCACGACGACGTTAGTGACAAGTGTAGTTTTTGCGGTAGGGCACTTGCAGTTCGGCAACGGTACGCCGCTCCTATGGGTCGCCGCCATCGACACTTTCGTGCTCTCGGTAGTCATGTGTTATGTACGTGAACGCACGGGGAGTATAGTCCCGACTATGATTATGCACGGGCTTAAAAACGGTTTGGCATTTACCTTTTTGTTCATCGTGCCCTTTGTACGATAAGGGTTTTTTACCGCAAATACATTCTCTCCTTGAAGCCAGAGGCTCAACACCTGTACAATAGGCGTAGCATTTCGCGAACGTACCAGAGGAGGTAAGCAGCATGCGCGCATCACAACTTTTTACCAAGACATCCAAGACAGTACCTGCTGACGAGGTCGCCAAAAACGCCCAGCTACTGATTCGTGCTGGTTTCATCCACAAAGAAATGGCCGGCGTCTACACATTTTTACCGCTTGGTTTACGTGTGCTAAACAACATCGCCAACATCGTTCGTGAAGAAATGAACGCAGTTGGTGGCCAAGAGATTCTCATGCCCGCACTACAAGTTAAAGAACGCTACGAGCTCACCAACCGCTGGGACGACAAAGTTGTCGACAACTGGTTCAAGACAAAACTTGCCAATGGCACAGAGCTCGGCCTCGGTTTCTCGCACGAAGAAAACCTCTCACCAATTGCACGCGAATATCTCAGTAGCTACAAGGACTTGCCATTTGCTGCATATCAAATCCAAACCAAGTTTAGGAATGAGCTACGGAGCAAGAGCGGCATAATGCGTGGCCGTGAGTTTTTGATGAAAGACATGTATTCGTATGCACTGAACCAAGAGCAACACGACGAGTTTTATGAGCGCGTTAAGCAAGCATATTTGACGATTTTCAACCGAGTCGGCATCGGCGAAAGAACTTTTGTGACATTTGCGAGTGGCGGAAGCTTTAGCAAATACAGCCACGAGTTTCAGACGCTTTCCGAGGCAGGGGAAGATACGATTTACTTGCACCGTGAAAAACAAATTGCAGTCAACAAGGAAGTATTAACTGATGAAGTGCTCGACGAGCTTGGCCTGAAGCGGGGCGAGTTAGAGGAAGTCAAAGGCATCGAAACGGGCAATATTTTTAGCCTCGGTAAGAAGTTTTCGACACCGTTTGATGTCGGTGTAGCCGAGCCTGGTAGCGATGAGCGAACCACGACGATTATGGGATGTTACGGCATTGGCATTAGCCGCGTGATGGGCACGGTCGCAGAGCTATTGTCTGACGAGCGTGGTTTGGTGTGGCCAATCGCCATTGCTCCATATCAGGTGTATCTAGCGCGACTCGGAGAAGATGCCGGTGTCGTGGCAGCGGCAGATGCGCTCCATGACGAGCTTGAAGCGCTTGGTGTTACTGTCTACTACGACGACACTGACAAGCGTCCAGGCGAGAAGTTTGCCGACGCTGACCTCATAGGTTTACCACACCGCATTGTTGTAAGCGCTAAAACAGTGGCGGCAGGAACATTCGAGTACAAACAACGTACTTCAGAGGCGGCCGAAATGCTCGACACCAAAACCCTTAAAAACAGGTTGACGGCGTAGCCAAAGTCGCGTACTATACAACCCGACGAGAGGGTAATGGCTGACAGTATCAGCAAAGGCCCTCTTTATTAGTCACTAGCAGGAGAAAACCATATGAAAAAAGTATTCCATCTCACCAAAGAAGGCGTTGCAGAGCTCGAGGCAGAAAAAGCAGCCTTGCTTATCAAGCGTGCCGAAACCGCTGAAGCTATCAAAGTAGCCCGCGAAATGGGTGATCTTTCCGAAAACGCCGAGTACCAGTCTGCCCGTCAAGCACAGGAGCGCAACGATGCTCGTCTCGACGAGGTTGAATACATTCTCATCAATGTAGAACTCATCAAAGCAAATACCCGAAGTAACCAAGTCGGACTTGGCTCAACGGTAACGCTGAGCGGCGACAAGGGTAAAGAGCTTGTCTTGCAAGTCGTTGGCACTATCGAGGCTGACCCTATCGCACAGAAAATCAGTGACGAATCACCTATCGGCAAAGCCCTCATGGGCAAAAAAGAAGGTGACACTGTCGAGATTGTCACGCCGGTTGAGACGCGTAGCTACACCGTCAAGTCTATCCGCCAGTAATCGATTAGTTAGTTGGCTCAGTTAACAAACTCAGTCGTGTAATTCTGCTTGTGTTTCGCTGCATTTAGCGCGACAATAGGATTATAACGAGGGGATACAAATGGACGAACAGACACAACAATCGAGTGAATCTAATAACACAAACCAACCGGAAGTTACGGCCACTCCGTCAAAACCACGTACTAACGTAACGCTTAGTTTTAACGTATGGTGGCTGGTAGGGCTTTTGGCTGCGATTATAGCCGCTATGCTGCTCATATGGCGCCCATGGCAAGGCACTAGCAGTACGAATCGCACCGTAACGGTTAGTGGCTCGACGACAATCAAAGCCACTCCAGACGAATTTGTCTTTAACCCCTCATGGCAGTTCAGAGGCGCTGACAAAGCCGCGGCACTGAAAGATGCATCAACAAAAAGTGAAACGGTCATCGCGGAGCTTAAAAAACTCGGGGTCAACGACAAAGACATCAAATCCAACACGGGCGGTTGGGATGGCTACTATTATTTTGACCGCGACCAAAACCAGCATGTTTACATGCTCAATGTGACTGCAACTGTGCGCGACCGCGACCAAGCACAAAAAGTACAAGATTTTCTCGTAACTACCGAACCGACCGGCGAGGTTTCACCGCAAGCGACTTTTAGCAAAACACTCCAGAAAAAACTTGAGCAACAAGGCCGCACAGAAGCCACCAAAGATGCTCGTACCAAGGCAGATGAAATGGCACAGAATCTCGGTTTCAAAGTTGGCAAAGTAGTTACCATTACCGACAATGGTCAGGGCGGCGGAGTCTATCCGATGATTGCACCGGGGACTGCTGCGATGGACAGTTCAGTAAAAAACATCGAGCTCGCCGTGCAACCCGGACAAAACGAGATAACTTACACTGTCCAAGTCGTCTATGCAATACGTTAGCCTGCGTGCACGTTAAGTTCCTGTTAAAAACATCTGTTACTCCTACTTAACTCTTGGGCGTTAACTCTGTATACTATACGCATGCAGTGGTTGAATGTAATTGTTGATGAGTTGTTTGCGCGTCATCCTGAAGGCGATATCGTGGTGTCATCGGGTGTGTCGCCGAGCGGAACATACCATCTTGGCACGCTCCGCGAAGTGCTCACTGCCGAGGTGATTGCCGGTGAAGTGCGCCGACGTGGTCGCACGGCTCGGCATTTGCACATCGTTGATGACCTCGACGTTTTTCGCAAAGTACCCGTTAATGTAGACGCCAGTTGGGAACAGTACCTCGGGCTTCCGCTCTGTGATGTGCCCGCGCCAGATGGTAGCGGACGGAGCTACGCCGATTATTTTCTAGCCGACCTTATCGAGGCAATCGACAAAATGCACCTCGACATTGAAGTGGTGCGTTCGCACGAGCGTTACCGAAGCGGCTTTTTTGTACCGGCCATCGAGCAAGCGCTCGAGCGTGTCGAAGACATCAAGCGCGTACTGCGCGAAGTGTCGGGCAGGGAACTCGAAGATCAATGGACACCGATACAGGTGCTTGAAGACGGTCGTATCAAAAACCGACTCTTCCGCGGAATAGACACAACCGCAAAAACTGTGCGCTATGAGTCAAGCGACGGAACCGAGGCCAGCGCAAGTTATGCAGACGGCCACGTCAAACTCAGTTGGCGCGTTGATTGGCCTGCACGCTGGGCGCTTCTGGGGGTACAAGCAGAGCCATTTGGCCGCGACCATGCCACAAAGGGCGGTTCATATGACACGGGTGCTCGGATAGTGCGTGAAGTTTTTGGTGCCGAGCCACCACTACCGGTGCCATACCACTTTATCAACCGCGTCGGTGAGACCAAGAAAATGAGTAAAAGCGCCGGCAATGTCATTACTGCCAAAGAGCTCTTGACCATTTTGCCGTCTGAGATCGTTTGGTTTTTCTTGTTACGTTCTAGCCCTGACAAACAATTGTTTTTTGGGGAAGGCGAGACACTACTGAGGCTTTTCGATGACTTCGCAGCGTTGCAGGCTAAACCCGACAAAACCGCAGAAGACCAACAGCTCATAGAACTCTGCTTGCACGGCGTCGATGCGCCAACGGTTAGCAATGTGCCATTTTCTCACCTCGTGAACACCTACCAAGCGTCGCTCAAAGACCCTGCATTGACCTTGCGTACCATCGAGCGGTCAGAGCATGCCGCAACCGTGGGCGCACAAGCCGAGACAATCAAGCGCGAGCTCGCCTTCATAGATTCATGGCTGCAGCGCTGGGCGCCCGAAGAGTTGAAGTTCGAACTTGCCGAGACGTTTCAGCGAGATGATTTTAGCGAGAGAGAAGTAAAACTTTTTACACTACTAGCACAAAAGGTTAGCGATGCCCCTGCAGATGCTGATGGTCAATACTTCCATCTTGCACTGTACTCGCTTAAAGACGAGCTCGACATGCAACCCAAAGACATGTTTAGCGCACTCTACCGCTTACTCATCGACAAACCTAGCGGCCCACGAGCCGGCTGGTTCCTGAGCATCCTTCCGCGCGATTGGCTACTCAATCGGCTCAACATGAACGAATAGTACCGAGTCTGTGTCTTGACTTGCGAATTCAAACGAAGTACTCTTTTAACATGCCTAAGTTTTATAGTCAAGGTGTTCCAAGCCAGCTGATTCGCTCAGTCGGCATACCTGAAATTGACCTTGCACGCGACATACAATGGCTTGCAGAAAATGATAACGAATTGCCTGATCCATCTAGAAAACGCGCATTCCTCCAAAGAAACATACCAATAACGGGGATGTTAAATCTCCTGGATCGTACTTTAGAAATAAAAACGAGACAACTTAGTGCGCAAATATTCGGAGAAACCTCAACCAGTTTCAAAGTACTAGGCAATGTAACGGTTATGGGTTCACTTCTAGCCCCAACCATCGTAACATTTGATACAGATCCATTGGAAGAGACTGAGCCCACCCCACAAACGTGCCTTACGCTCAATGACATTTTGGTTTTTGAGCCGGACGGCCATGTTACTAGCTCTGAGTTTACTCCAAGAATGGTAGATTATATTAAACGTGGTTTAGTTGACGTACCCGTATTGGCGATCCAGAAGGCAACTATGATTGGAGATAATGTTGAAAGTTTCGATTTCTGACGAAAAATTCCATGAGATGATTGACCGGGCGTTTGAGAGATTGCCGCAGATGCACCGCGACGCGGTGAAAAACGTCGCAATTGTCGTCGAGGATTGGCCGAGCGAAGTCCAGCGCGAAGAGTTGCAGCTGCATTGCAACCAAACACTACTTGGATTGTATACAGGCGTACCGCTGCCGAAGCGACAGGGTAGGGTCAACGATTTGCCCCCAGATGTTATTACACTATTCAAAGAGCCACTTTTAGCCGAAAGCCACGACGAAGAATCATTGTACGCCAACATTCACCACACGCTGTGGCACGAGGTGGCGCACTATTTTGGTCTCGACCACGACCAGATTCACAAACTTGAAAACGGCAACAATGTGTGATATAATATAGCGATAGTATTCTAACAAAGGGCAACGAACTATGGCCGAACAAGGTGGCGTACCTCCAGCCAGTCAAGAGTGGGAACATGGTACGGAGTATTCAAGGTGGTATGACCCGCACCTACGAATGGAAATTCAGACCTTTTCGCGCACGACTCCCGTGACGCCAGGATTAAATACATTGTGGCACAGTCCAACAGAAATTGCCGATTTTGTCTTAGAAGGCCAAAAGTCTGTCGAACAATTTATACCATCAGACAGTGAAATGTTTTTAGTTTTAGCTCAGCCGCAGCAAGATTTTAAAGATGGGGTGGATATAGTTCGTTTTACTAAAAAAAGTAGTCAGACCGCACGATACAATCCTGGTACTCAGCAACACAAAATTGATGACCCAGAAAATGTTAGAACCGCATTATACTCGACTCAATCGGGCGCTCAGGCAACTGTGTTCGTTCTAGCACATACGCACCAAACCTATCAGGATAGGCTACACAACGCCATCGAAGCGGCTCGAACTGGTGTATCTATACAGCACAAAAATTTATTTGATGTAGCATACCCAATATTTGCCCAAATGACAGCGATAGAGAAGGCGAATCGAAAAATGGGTATAGCCCAAAGGCTTAAAGGTTGGTTGACGGGTGCCCAGATTGAGCCATAAGCGAAGTGACTTGTGCTCGCTACGCTGGTACAATAGAGGTATGAAAGCGGTGATTTTTGATTTTGACGGCACGATAGTCGATAGCCTGGCAGCGGTGATACGCGTGCTTGAGCAGATTAAGGGCACTAAAAAGCCCATGAGTGAAGCCGAAGTCGAAAAGCTCGAAAACTTAAGTATGTGGCAGGTCGCCCGCGCTATGAAAGTGCCGCTGTGGAAGGTTCCGATTATCATGATACGCGGCAGGCACTTGTTTCACGGTCACATGGAGAACGTTCGCGTACATCCTGGCATGACCGACCTCATCGCAATGCTGCACGAAAAGATGCCACTTTTTGTACTCAGTACCAACCGTTCAAAAAACATCGAAAAGTATCTCACCATGCATGGCCTCGACCGCTATTTTACTCGCATCTACGGAGAGGCGAACCCGATGAGCAAAGTTCGCAAGATGCGCGAGCTGCTTTCGCGCGAGGGGCTTCAAGCCCGTGACACATTGTGTGTTGGCGACGAGATTATCGACATCAAGTCAGCCCACAAAATCGGTATGCCAGTAGCTGCCGTGTCGTGGGGTTTTAGCAGCCGCGAAGGTTTGGCCTCGCACAATCCCGAGTCGCTCACCGATACCGTCGCGGGTTTGCGTGCTGCCCTTGAACAACGCTTGACGCAGGAAGCCCGATAATGCCAAACGTACACATCACTAAACTCGTCGCTGGTGGGCAGGGCATGGGTGAACTCCCCGATGGTCGCAAAGTCTTCGTGTGGGACGTTTTGCCAGGTGAGTTAGTTGAGGTAGATATCGTGCGTGAGAAAAAATCATTTGCCGAAGGTACTGCTGTAAAAGTGATTGAGCCATCAAAAGACCGCGTGAAACCACGTGATGCAAGTTACTTGGCACACAGCCCATGGCAGATTATGACGATGTCGGCCGAAAACCGAGCCAAGTTAGAGATTGTCCGCGAACAATTTGGTCGTGAGCACATAGAAACGGCAGCTTTTCCCACAAATGTGATTGCCGCTGACGGCGATGGCTATGGTTACCGAAACAAAATGGAATACTCGTTTACCGAGCGTGACGGCGAGTTGATGCTTGCCCTTACCGAGCGGGGAAGTCATGACCCAGTTGCAGTTGAGGAAAGTTCTTTGGCTCTGCCGGTTATCAACACGGCGGCGCGAGAATTGCTTGAGTTACTTCGTGATTTGGGTGTGACTGAGCGCGATGTGCGTGCATTGATCTTGCGCGCCAACCAGAGCGGCGATGTTGTGGCCGCGCTCTACATCAATCATCCGCGGTTTAAAAAACTTGAGCTTACGCCGTCGCTTAAAGGCCTACGTGTCTACTATCACAACCCGAGGAACCGTACGCGTCGCGGCGCCAAACTGGTACATGAAGAGGGTGAAAACATCCTAACCGACACACTATTAGGTCGAGAGTTTAGCTATGACGTACACATCTTTTTCCAAGTAAACGTGCCCGTGTATGAGGACGTGCTCGAGCGGATTATGCAGTATGTCGACGGGCCAGTTACCGATATGTACGCTGGCGTTGGTAGCATCGGCTTAAGCGTCGCGAATGGCCACACTACATTGGTTGAGCTAGACTCGGCGAGCGCTGCTATGGCAAAACAAAATGTAAAAGGCCTCGATGCTGAGGTAGTTGAGTCGTCGTCCGAACGTGCGCTCGATTACATTACCCCAGACGTCACGGTCATTTTCGACCCACCACGTGCGGGCTTGAACCCCAAGATTATCGCACGATGCCTCGAAGCAAAACCTCCACAGATTGTCTATCTTAGCTGCGACCCAGCGACCTTGGCGCGCGACCTTGCACGCCTCAGTGAGAGTTATGAGGTTGTTGATGTGAGCATCCATAACTTTTTCCCTCGCACCCCACACATCGAAACCCTCACGATTCTGAAGTTAAAAGACACAAAGATTTAACACTTACACCCTAACTCTGTATACTAGCTAGCATGAGCTATATGAGGGAGCGGAGCCAGCCGTATAAACCTGGCCAAACAGCGCCGTTCAAAGTCAGTCGATCCAAAATCGAGCTTTTTAAGCAATGCCCACGTTGTTTTTGGTTAGATGTGCGGCTTAAAATTACGCGGCCATCGAGCCCGCCGTTCAACATCAACAAAACTATCGACGAATTGTTCAAAAAAGAATTCGATGGGCACCGTAGTGCCAAGACACCGCATCCTATCATGCTAAAAAACAAGGTCAAAGCGGTACCATTCCAGCACGAGCAAATCGATGAGTGGCGTCACAATTTTACTGGGGTCAAAACAGTACACAAACCAACAAATCTGCATGTTTTTGGTGCAGTTGATGACGTGTGGGTGAACGAGGCAGAAGAATTAATCGTCGTCGATTACAAAGCGACCAGCAAGGACAAGCCCGTCAGTATCGATAGCCCATGGCAGATAAGTTACAAACGCCAAATGGAAATCTACCAGTGGCTTTTGCGTGCCAATGGCTTCAATGTGAGTGACACGGGGTACTTTGTCTACACCAATGCGCGCGTCGATGTGGCTGGGTTTGACGATCATTTAGACTTCACGACGTTGCTCCTGCCATACACGGGCAACGCCAGCTGGGTCGACCAGACCCTAGAGGACATGAAAGCGTGCATGGAAGGTGACATGCCGGCTGTCGGCGATAGCATTATGGGTGGCGAGTGCGAACACTGCGCCTACGCCCGCGCCCGCACAACCCTGACGCTCGATGCGTTGAAGTCACGAAGAAGTCTTAACTCTTAACTCTTAACTCGTAACTCTGTATACTACTGATTATGATAGACATACAATTTATACGTGATAACGCCGAGTTGGTGCAGCGAAAAAGCGCCGAAAAGGGTTACAAAGTAGACATCACCCAGCTACTCAAAGCTGATGCTGAATGGCGAAGTCAGTTGACCATTGTCGAGGAGCTTCGTGCCCAGCGCAATGCACTGAGTGACGCTATGAAGGGCGGTAAGCCATCGCCAGAGCAAATCGAGCAGGGCAAAGCGCTCAAAGACACCATCACCGCCAAAGAGGCCGAGCTGAACGATGTCGAACTCGTACGCCAAGAGTTCTTGTGGCAAGTGCCTAACATGACGTTTGACGATGTACCAGTTGGCGGCGAAGAAGATAGCGTCGAAATCAAGCGAGTTGGTGAGCAAAAAGTTGGTGCGCGAGATCACCTTGACTATGCGCTTGAACGAGACTGGGTCGACTTTGAACGCGGCGCCAAAGTTGCCGGCGCGAAGTTTTACTACTTGAAGGGCGATTTAGCGCTGCTCGAAAATGCCATAACGCAATTTGCGCTTAGTTTTATCAGGAAAAAAGGCTTCCAGTACATGACCGTCCCGCATATGGTCAACACGCGGACGGCGTATGGGGCAGGTTTTGCGCCAAAGAGCAGCGAAGAAAGCAACGAATACTTCATTGACGGAGAAGATTTGTCGATGATTGGCACTGCCGAAGCACCGCTCACCGGCTACCATGCCGACGAGATTATCGACGAGGCTAAACTGCCGCTTTTGTACGCTGGCTATAGTCCATGCTACCGCAAAGAGGCGGGGACATATGGCAAACATACGCGCGGTCTTTTCCGTGTGCACCAATTCAATAAACTCGAAATGTATGTTTTTTGTACGCCCGAAGAAAGCATAGCCTTGCACGCTCGCATCTTAGCTATCGAAGAAGAACTGTGGCAGGCGATAGGCATCCCATATCACGTTATCAATATCGCTTCAGGCGATCTCGGCGCACCAGCCGCCAAAAAGTACGACATAGAGTACTGGTCGCCAGTCGACGAGAAATACCGTGAACTGACGAGCTGTAGTAACTGTACCGATTTTCAGGCGCGCAACCTGAACATCCGTGTCCGACGTAAAGATGGTAGTGTTGAAGTTTTGCATACGCTCAACGGTACGGTGGTGTCACTGGCACGATCACTTGTCGTCATACTGGAGAATTTCCAAAACGCAGACGGTACACTCACCGTGCCCGAAGTGCTTCGTCCCTACATGGACGGACGCGAACACATATAATCGTAGTATAATGGGTGTAGAACGGAGGACTGATGACTATGATTCAACATACATTTAGTGCCGAGGGGTTTGAGCATACAGATAAATTACAAAAGTACGTCGACCAAAAAGCTAAAGATATCGAAAAGTACGTTCCGCGACTAGCGCGCGAAGCAACCGAGATGAGCATCCGCATTACCCGTGCGCCAAAGACCAAAGCCGAGATGTACACCTGCCATATTGAGCTGAAACTTCCCAAGCAGAAACTCGTTGCTACCGAAAAAGTCGAGCACTCATATGCCGCACTCGACGTCACGATGGCCGAGATTCGGCGCCAGCTCGCTGACTACAAGAGCAAACACGGCAAACAGACACTACGTCACCGAGCCAGTCGAGCCCTGCGCGGTCGATTTGCTAAGTCCGAAGACACTACTTCACTCGAAGTTTTTCCCTCAGAAGACTGAGTATATTGGAGCGTTCTACAGTCATCTGATGTACTTTTAACCACCGATAGTGTATTTGTGCCAATTATCTCTCGCCAAAGAGTTTGAAACAGCGTACAATAGGTGCATCTGATAATTACGTCAACAATGGAGGAGTAACAACGACTATGCACAGTGTGTTTAAAAGGGTGCTTGGTGATCCACAGGCTAAAACGGTCAAACGTTTGCAGAAGCGTGTTAAGGTTATCAACGAGCTCGCGCCCAAATATGAGAAAATGTCCGATAGCGAGCTGCAGGCTCAGCCAGATGCACTACGCAAAAAACTCAAGAAGCAAACCCTCGATGCAATTTTGCCTGAAGCATTCGCCATGGTACGAGAAGCTGCTACCCGCACGCTCGGTCAGCGGCACTTCGATGTGCAGATGATCGGTGGTATGGTGCTCCATGAAGGCAATGTGGCCGAGATGAAAACTGGTGAAGGTAAAACGCTTGTTGCGACACTACCTGTGTCACTCAACGCTCTGACCGGCAAGGGTGTGCATGTCGTGACGGTTAACGATTATCTCGCACAGCGCGATGCTGGCTGGATGGCGCAAGTCTACAACTTCTTGGGCTTGTCCACCGCAGTTATCATGGCTGACCATTCGTTCATTTATGACCCATCGTACACCAACGAAGACCACGAAGACGAGCGTTTCCGCCACCTCAAACCATGCAGCCGCCAAGATGCCTACGCTGCCGATATCACCTATGGCACCAACAACGAGTTTGGTTTCGACTACCTACGCGACAACATGGTGCGAGAGACCGAACAGCTTCGCCAACGCGAGCTCAACTACGCCATTGTTGACGAAGTCGACTCAATCTTGATCGATGAAGCACGAACGCCGCTTATTATCAGCGCGCCAAGCGTGACGCCGGGCAATGCCTACCAACAATTTTCGCGCACTGTTCGTCAGCTCAAGCCGATTCACTACGAAGTTGACGAAAAGCGTAAGACGGTAATTTTGACTGACAAAGGCGTCGACAAAATCGAAAAAGTTTTGGGCATCCAAAATATCTACGCCAGTGCAAACATCCGCACCATTTACCACCTCGAGCAAGCACTCCGTGCCCAAACACTGTTCAAGCGAGACAAAGACTATGTCGTTACCGATGACGGCGAAATCGTCATCGTCGATGAGTTTACCGGACGTTTACTTCCTGGCCGACGCTACAACGAAGGTCTGCACCAAGCAATCGAAGCTAAGGAAGGTGTCGAAGTCCAGCAAGAAAGCATGACACTTGCAACCATCAGCTTCCAGAACCTTTTCCGCCTCTACGACAAGCTCGGTGGTATGACCGGTACGGCCATGACCGAGAGCGAAGAGTTCCACCAGATTTACAAGCTCGATGTTGTTGAGATTCCGTCAAATCGCAAGATTGCCCGCGATGACCGACCCGATCGCATTTACCGCACCGAGGCAGCCAAGTTTAAGGCCATCGCCCGTGATGTACGCTTGCTCCACGAGCGTGGCCAGCCGGTGCTCATCGGTACGGCAAGCATCGAGAAAAACGAACGGCTTGCATCACTCCTCAAAAAAGAAGGCATCCCGCACAATATATTGAATGCTAAAAATAACGAACGCGAAGCCAAAATCGTTGCCCAAGCCGGCCAAAAGGGTGCCGTCACGCTTGCGACCAACATCGCTGGTCGCGGTACCGACATCGTACTTGGCGATGACGTCAAAGAGCTCGGCGGTCTGTTCGTGCTTGGTTCTGAGCGCCACGAAAGTCGTCGTATCGACAACCAGTTGCGTGGCCGCGCCGGTCGTCAGGGTGACCCTGGTGTAACACAGTTCTACGTTAGTGTTGAAGACGATTTGATGCGTATTTTTGGTGGTGACCGTATTGGTGCCATCATGAACCGACTCAAGGTTGAAGACGATGTACCTATCGAGAACCGCATGATTACCAAGGGTCTCGAAGGCGCACAGAAAAAAGTCGAAGGTTTCCACTTTGACCAGCGCAAAAACGTCGTCCAGTACGACGATGTCATGAACCGACACCGCAAAGCCACCTATGCCATGCGCCGCGAAATCTTGAAGGCAGATGACATCAGCAAACGCATCAAGGTGTATATCGAAGAAGAAGTCGGCATTCTGGCAGACTCATCACTTCGGACAACCGAAGATTTTGAGCCAATGGTTCGTGAACTTATGCCGCTCGACGACGCTGCGCTTGACCGAATTTTCGGTACAACTGCCGACAAAGTTAAACCAGTCATAGTTGAAGAAGCCAAAGAACTGTATAATGGCCGCGAAATTGCTTTCACGACAGAGATAATGCGCAAAGTTGAGCGCGATGTGTACCTGCAAATCCTCGACAACCTCTGGATGCAACATCTTGAAAACATGGACCACTTGCGAGAGGGAATCGGTTGGATTAGCGTTGGTCAACGCGACCCACTCGTCGAGTATCGTCGTCGCGGTCAAATCATTTTTGAGCAAATGCAGCACGATTTGCGTCATGAAGTTGTCCGTTCGCTCTTCCATGCTGAGCCAGTTGACCCAAGTGAACTCGACGAACCGGTCGAGACCGAACTAACGTTGGCCGCTCGCCAATCAATCAGCAATGCCGGCGATATCATCGAAGGTGGCTCAGAGTACGAAGAAAACGATTTTAGCGGTATTAAAAATGCCACAAAAGTGAAGTCGACATCTAAAAAGCGCGCGAAAGCTAATAAAGCTGAGCGACAACGTAAAAGCAAGGCAAGGAAACATAAATAGCAGAAATTAGAAACGAGAATCTGGAATTGCAATTCAAATCAAACACTTATTCCAGACTCTAAAATCTAAACTCTGAAATTCTAAGCCTATGAAACATTACGTAGAAGAAATAATCCTTGCAAACGGCGCCCGTGGGCTGCTGATTCATGTGCCTGACGCCACTGTCATGGACGTGTACATCAATTTCCGTGCTGGAGAGTTTTTGGTTGATCGTAAGAAGTGGGAAACGCCGCACCTTATGGAGCACATCTTGCTCGGCGCAAACGACAAGTACCCAAGAGCACGCGATTTTCAGGCTGAAGTTGAGAAAAACGGAGCCTACAGCAATGCCTCAACAGATGTGTATGACATCGTCTACGAAACAGAATGTGCTGATTTTGAGTGGGATCGTGTATTTGGCTTGCTGATAACTTCTATCCAAGACCCACTGTTTTTGCAAGAAGAGTTCGATGCAGAGTTTGGCAACGTACGCGAGGAGCTCGCAGCTCGCGCCAACAACCACTTCCGGCAGTTAGGTGCCGCAAGTCGCAAATCATACGGCCTCGTGGCCGAGACCGACCATAAACGTCTCGAACTCATGGATAACGTATCACTTGATGATGTACGTGAACATTATCGTCGCACGCATACGACCGACAACATGCGCTTTGTCATCGCCGGCAACATTGGTCGCCGCAAATCGACCATAGTTGGTATGCTCGAGACCATCAATCTGCCCCGTGGTGAACGCTTTTTGATGCCCGATGAAGTCGTACAGACGCTGACTAAGCCAATATGCATCGCGAACCCTACTGTAGATACGCTGTACTTTTACATCGACACCTTCATGAACCGACGATTCGAAGAGTCGGAGCTCGATGCACTCGGAATTATGAACGCCATATTGACCGAGACACTATACTCAAAGATTCTCGGCACGGCACGCGAGCGAGGCCTTGTCTATGGCATGAGCTCTGGTTTCCAACAAATCAAACTCAATAGTAACCTTTGGTTCGGTAGTCAGGTGTCAGTCGCTAATGCGCCAGCGCTGTTCGATATTATCATCGAGCAACTTGGCAATATCTTCCGCGGTGAATTGGCCGAGGCAGACATCATCGCAGCGCAAGCTTATGCGATTGGGCGCTACCAACGCGGAGCGCAAACTGTCGCCAGCACCGCTGGTGGCTACACAGGGCGCTATTTCTTTGATGATTATATTGATGATTACTATAAGATTCCAGAGCGGATACAAGCGGTGTCTAAACAGGCTATCGTGGATGCTGCCCGCGTGATGTTTAGCGACGGCATTGGTGGTCTAGGTGTCTACGGCAGCTGTACTCCGGCGCTAGCCGCTCGGCTGAGCGAGCAGATAGCACCATTGTGGCAGCAAAAGGATTTGTAGCAAGACATGGAACAGCTAACTGCTAAAGCCCAGGCACTCCGTGTGGCAATTGATGATGCTTTGGCACGTATTGGCTACGTTGCCTTAGAAAAGAAGCTATCAGACCTAACGGCGCAGTCGACCGCACCTGATTTTTGGACCGATTCTGACCGAGCACAAAACGTATCACGCGAACAAGCAGCGCTCGATAAGCGTCTGGCGCCGTGGCGGCAACTCGACACGTTACTGCGCGAAACAAGTGAACTATTGGCCCTCGGAGATAGTTCGTTAGCCCAAGATTTAGAGCATCAACTTAGCGCCGCGGAAGGGCAGCTCGAAGAGCTTAAAGAAGAGCTTAAATTTTCTGGGCCTTACGACGAATTTGATGCAATTCTAAGCTTACATGCAGGCGCTGGAGGCACTGACGCGCAGGACTGGGCGGCTATGTTGCAGCGTATGTACACTCGCTGGGCTGAACAAAATAATTACTCGGTTACACTCATCGATTTGTCATCTGGTGAAGAGGCAGGAATCAAGAGTTGTACGATGGTCATCAGCGGTAGTTTTACCTATGGAAAACTCAAGGGTGAGCACGGTGTTCACCGTCTTGTACGGCTCAGTCCATTCAATGCAGACTCGCTCCGTCAAACGAGTTTCGCCAAGGTCGAGATTATGCCGAAAATTGACGCACCTGATGCAGTAGAAATCGACGAAAAAGACCTGAAAATCGACGTGTATCGCAGCGGCGGTCATGGCGGACAAAGTGTCAACACGACAGACAGTGCCGTACGCGTGACGCACATGCCAACTGGGATAGTCGTCGCTATACAAAACGAGCGCAGCCAGTTACAAAACCGTGAAACTGCCATGACGATTTTGCGGTCAAGACTAGCGCAGTTACAACTCGAGCAACATGCCGAGCGGGTGAGTGAGCTCAAGGGGCCGAACGAGCAAGCCGCCTGGGGCAATCAAATCCGTAGCTACGTACTCCACCCGTACAAACAAGTCAAAGACCTCCGTACTCGACACGAATCATCCGACCCCGACGCTGTTCTCGCCGGCGACCTCAACCCCTTCATCGCCGCCTACCTCAACCACACCCTCGGCTCATAAGGCTATAGATATGAAAATAGATTGCTGCAACGTCTGTTATAATGGTGCTTATGATTTTGTTGGATCGGGTATCGAAAAAATATAGTAAAGACTCTGTGCCTGCACTCGACCGGGTCAGTTTACACATTGAACCGAAAGAGTTTGTCGTGGTGGTAGGGCAGAGCGGTGCCGGTAAATCGACGTTACTCAAACTGTTGACCCGTGAAGAGCGCCCGAGCAGCGGCAAAATTATCGTGGGTGGTATCGACTATGACAAGCTGGCTGACCGCAACATCCCGTTGTTACGACGCAAAATCGGTACAGTCTTTCAAGACTTCAAGTTGTTGCCGAACCGCACAGTTTTTGAAAACGTTGCATTTGCACTCGAGATAGTTGGCGTTAGCACCAAAGAAATCAACAACACCGTTCCGCGCGTACTGGACATAGTAAACCTCAAAGACAAAGCCAAGCGTATGCCTATGGAGCTGAGTGGCGGCGAACGGCAACGTGTCGCTATCGCGCGTGCTATCGTGCGTCAACCCAAGATTCTTATCGCAGATGAGCCAACCGGTAACCTCGACCCCAAACACGCCTGGGATGTTATCGACGTGCTCGAGAAGATAAATCGCTACGGTACGACGGTACTCCTGACGACGCACAACCAAGACATCGTCAATAAGCTCAAGCGCCGTGTCATTACAATCAAAAACGGTCGTGTCGCGAGCGACCGCGCCAGCGCACAGTACAGCGACAAAAAGGCGGGCAAGGCGTAAATGGGCCATCGATCTACAATGTTTTTGCGCATCATCCGTACGGGGATGGTCAATTTTGTGCGCAATGCCTGGCTTGCCATCGCCGCAATGGCAATCATGATTATCACGCTGACCATTATCCTTTTCTCAATCATTGCCAACGCGACATTTAGCAACACCGTCCAGCAAATTACCGACAAAATTAACATCTCGATTTATCTCAATGATGCTACGACAGATGCGCAGGCCAAGAAGTTTGTAACCGGGCTGAAGCAACTGCCCAACTCAGAAAAAGTCACATACCTCAGTAAGACCGATGCGCTCAAAGTCTACATGGAACAAAACAAAGAAAACACTCAGTTACTTGCGGCAATCAACGAGACTGACAACCCATTGCCCGCAACGATTCAGGTAAAGCCGCGCGACCTCAACCAACTTGATGAAATCCGTAACTATGCAAGCAAACCCGAAAACAAAAAGCTACAGTCTGACCCTATGTCTGACAGTGGCGATAGGCGAGAAGCTATCGACAAAATTACACATGCTACCAACGTGCTTGGCCAGATAGGCTTTGGCGCGGTGCTTGTCTTCGCACTCATCTCGGTGCTTATCATTTTTAACACCATCCAAATGGCAATTTTCAATCGTCGTGATGAGTTGCAGATTATGCGGCTACTTGGTGCTAGTACAACATACATACGCGGACCTTTCGTCGTCGAAACAGTTATTTACGGTGTACTTTCGGCCATAGTGTCTATATTGATTATCAATGCCGTGTTCGTGACGGCTTCGAGTTCGCTTCAGGCGACGAGCTTAGGGCTGCTTGATATATCCTATGCGCAGGACTTTTTTGGAAAATATTACTGGCAACTCTTTGCAATGCAGCTTACGCTTGGTATACTGATAGGTGCCGTTTCTTCCACCATTGCCACCAGACGGTATCTCAAATTCAAAACGTCAAAGAAATAATAAATTCGTAGTTTTTTAAGACTGGAAAGGTTGAAATTTATTGCATTATCGTGTTATACTGCTAGCGTTATTAAATAACACAAAAACCATACCAAAAAAAATGTCTCTCACACTATCACGTCGGTTCAAAAGTAGTCTCGTTTTGTCATCCCTGCTAATTTTACTAGCAGGGTCAATTTTGCCTACGTGGCAGCAAAACGTCTGGGCAGACACCTACGACGACCAAGTCGCCCAACTGCGTGATCAGAACCAAGCATCAAGAACTGTTTTACAAGGGTTACTTGGTGAAGCAGCATCCTACCAAGAAGCAATTGATCGCTTGCAAGCACAGATTAACGCATTGCAAGCACGCATTGCAGAAAACGTTGCCGAACAAGCTCGACTCGAAGCCGAAATTGCTGCCGCCCAAGCCGAAATCGACCACCAACGATCGGTCTTGGCCGAAGATGTCAAGGCGATGTACGTTGATGGAACACCATCAGCATTTGAGGTGTTTGCGTCGAGCAAAGACCTGAGTGAGTTCGTAGACAAACAAGAGTACCGATCTCGCGTGCAAAACAAACTGCAAGAAACCTTAAAGCGTATTGCACTCCTACAGAAGCAATTGCAAGAGCAAAAGGCGAAAGTCGAACAACTACTAAGCGAACTCCAGGTTGAACGTGATCAAGTCGCTGGGATGGAAGCCGAGCAGCAGCGTCTACTTAGTTATAACCAATCGCAGCAAAGCGAAGTCAACGCGCAACTTTCTGCCAATAACCGTCGTATCTCCGAGTTACGAGCCCAGCAGGCAGCTGCCTACGCGCAGTACACCGGTAGTGGTGGGACAAGCCCAACAGGCAGTGCCATAAAATATCGCAATATGACCGGTCCATCTAGCTGTGGTGGTGGTTACCGTTACTGTGCATACGGTCTCGACCAATGGGTTCCTGACCCATGGGGCTTAAGTCTGGCACGTGAGTGCGTACACTATGTAGCAGACCGGGCTGACCGCTTTGGCAAACGCGTCCCAGCATTTCCTGGCGGCGGTGGTAGTGCCTACCAATGGATCCCATATGCCACACGAACCGGTGCAGGTCGTGTCGTTAACGATCCGCAAGCTGGTGACGTCGCCTATATGCCTATCGGGCCAGTGGGACATGTCGGATTTGTCGAGTACAGCAACGGTGACGGTTCGGTGCACATTAGTCAGTACAACTGGTACTCAGGCCAGTACAACGAAATGGACCTAGTCATTACGTCTAACATCCAGTTCCTCCGCTTCAACGACAAATAAAAGTTAGGGTGCTATTAAATACAGCATACTACTAGCGTGGTAAGTCATAGGGTAGTACACTGGTAATTAGAAAGCAAAACAAATATGCACGCCAAAAACACTCACCACTGGCAAAGATTGTATTACCGAGTGCGATTCTTTTTGCACCACAATCAGCGGCTACATCACACTGTGCTCATAACGAGCGTCGTTATTTTAGTCACGACTGTTTGGGTGGGAAGTGCTACGACTGGAGCAATGCTTGCGCGTGATGCAGTGTGGGCGCGTACTCAGACTTCAGATCACTCATACGATACACCGGTTACTATTACATTTAGCCGCCCGATTAAACCAAGTGTTCGCTATGAATGGCGCGAACCGGTCAAAGGAAAGTGGCGCGAAAAGATTGAATTCGGTTTCGTGACAGGGCTAGTTTTTGTGCCGGAGCGCTTGTTTCCGCCTGGCGCGCTTCTCGAATTGGATTTGGGTAGTATTGAGCCGGCGGTTGATGCATCGAGCGGAACGCGGTCACGGCAAACGTTGCGAGTCCAAATACAGCCCGCACCCACATTACAGCAGATTTCACCGCAAACAAACGCAAGAGACGTACTTGTAGACACCAAACTCTCCGTTACGTTTTCGTCGCCAAACCGAACGCTGCGCCGTCTTGTGCTTGACGGCAACATTCCAGTTACATCGGTCGAACCAACCACCAAAGATGATAAAATTTTCGTGTGGAAGCTCACCGAACCTCTGAGCCAAGGTCAACACTACATTGCTAAGGTGCTCGACGCTACACAGCCCGTGGGCTCGCAGGAACTGGCAAACTTTGACTTTATGACCGTTGTCGAGCCTCAGGTAAGTGCCTCGCATGCAGGTTTGCTGTACCCTGGGCATAAACTCGACCTAGTGTTCGACAGGGATATGGTACAGACCAATACTGCGGTACAATTTGATATTGCCGGTAGTGGCGCTTGGCTAAGTCCGAGGCACTACAGCTATACGCCGACTGATTTTACGCCGGGCAAATCATGGGGATACCGAGTTCTCGCGGGGGCAAAAACAACCGTGGGTGGTGTCATGTTGGCTAACCGCGAATTTTACATTTCGACCCCAGGAGCGGTGCAGATTATGTATGCTGTTCCAACAGGAAATCGGGTGCGTCCGGACATGCGCGTAGGCGTGACATTTGATCGGCCAGTGAACCAGGCGAGTGCCGAAGCAGCCTTTAGCATTTCACCGCATGTTGACGGCACCTTTACTTGGTCAAACAATTCTATGGTCTTCATGCATACAGGTCTGCAGCCTCAAACTCGCTACACCGTTACGATTGCTCCAGGAGTACGGCCACTGTATGGTCTGCCAAGCACGGGATATAGCATGAGTTTCACGACTACTCAGTAGATGACGGCTTATATAAATGAGGTTTATCGTATGTGTTTGTACAGAGAAAATGCGGCATAGCGCAGTTTGTCAAAGACGAGGTCGGTTGGGTTCTGGTGGTCGACTTGGTAACCGCCAAAGCGACGCTTGAATGCTGTTACGCCTGCAAGCTGTTGGCCTTTGACGCTGTCACTGACACCACCAAAATTAAACAGGGAACATCCTCGTTTTTTAGCCTCTTTGATAGCGGCCCAGATGACACTATACGCAGGTGCAATCTTGCGGTAATCATCTGACGAACCGGCGAACACATAGTGTGCTTGCAAGTCGTGAGTGACGAACAGTCCTGCGGCGGCGGGTTTGCCATCGATGTAACAAATGATCATAAAACCATCATCGGGAGACATTGCCGAAAGGTAGGCTTGGTAGTAGTTCTTATCGAATATGCCGAAGCCATCGCGTCCCGCAGTTGTTTGCATAAGAGTGAAAAAGTCATCAAGTGGGGCCTCGTTGGGTGCAAAGGCTTTGAGCTCGGCGTTTGCTCGTTCGGCTAGTCGCACATTGTAACGAGCATGCTTATGAAAACCCATCCATATATCTTCCTCGGTAGGCGTGATGTCGAGTAGCCATTCGGCACGTGGTTGCAGGCTGGCGGCACGGGCAAGTTTACTCGTCACCGGCGTGGCGACAGTATTAAACTGCTCATTGTCTGCATCGAGCCGCACAAAAGCACAGTGGTTCTCGTGGGCAATTGGTCGGAAAAATGTGCGCAGTGCGGCTAAAAGCTGAGGCGACCATTCTGACGCTACTGGGCCGTACGGGCAATACAAGAAATTCATGCCAAGCGGGGCAGTATAGCGCACCGCCAGACCGCACAGCACGGTTGTTTCAGCGATTGTCGCCACAAAATACACGACTGCTTTGCCGTCTTTCTCTTGGAGGCGGCCATAAAGTGGTGATTGTAAAAACGAAACCGGTGGACCCAGTCGATTCTCAAGTTCTTGCACTGCGCTTGCATAGTCCGCAGCTTCGACCCGTCGTACGACCACTTGTTCCTCTTGCATACCCACTATTGTAGCAGAGCAACACACCAAAAATGTTTATTATTGACACTAGTAAATGCCGAGACGAAGCACAATGTGCGTGGTATACTAGTAAGCACATGCAAAATGAAACTCAACCCAACCAACCATACAACCATCCGGCCTTAACACCTTCGCCTATCCAGCCCGAAGCAGCCAAGAACAATTTTTTAGGCGGTAAAAATCTTAGCCTAGTGGCGGCCGGAATTGTACTTTTTGTGTTCGGTTTGTTTGTTGGGCAGGGACGTATAAGTTTATCTGGTCAGCCTCAGCAAGGTCTCAGTAGCACATCTGCGAAGCCTAATTATAGCGAGCTCAATGAGCTATATACTGCGTTACGCCAAAACTATGATGGTAATCTAACAGATCAACAGTTGATGGATGGTCTCAAGCATGGCTTGGCAGAGAGTACTGGCGACCCATATACCGAGTTTATGACCGCCAAAGAGGCAGAAGATTTTAGTGGTAACTTGCAGGGCACTATCAGTGGCATTGGCGCCAAGCTCGAGCTCGATCAAGACAAAAATGTCGTCATAGCCGCACCGCTGGCTGGCTCACCGGCAGAAGCAGCCGGTCTGCGCGCAAAAGATATCGTCGTGAGTATCAACGGTAAGTCGGCTTTTGGGTTGAGCGTGAATGAAGCGGTCAAGAAAATCCGAGGCGAAAAGGGCAGTGAGGTCAAATTGACCATAGTTCGTGCTCAGACAGAACAATTCGATGTCACCATAGTGCGTGACACCATTAAAATCCCTTCAGTTGTCACCAAAAAACTTGCCGAAGACCAGGTTGGCTACATACAGGTAAGTCAGTTCAGTGACGACACCGACGAGCTCGTACAAAAAGCAGCACAAACGCTAAAAGCAGAGGGCGTTAAGAAGTTTATACTTGATTTGCGTGATAACCCCGGCGGCGAAGTGACTACGGCCGTTAACTTGAGCAGCCTATGGCTTTCTCAGGGTGATGTGATTGTCCAGCAACGTCGTGGCAAAAAAGTTGTTGATACGCAAAATGCTACTGGATTGAATACGCTCAAAGGCATGACAACAGTCGTGTTACTCAACGCTGGTTCTGCTTCTGCGAGTGAAATAACGGCGATAGCACTGCGCGATTATGGGGCTGCTACGATTATTGGAGAGCAAAGTTATGGCAAGGGCGTTGTACAGCAGCTCATGCCCTTTAAAGATGGTAGTTCGCTTAAAGTTACAGTTGCAAAATGGTATTCTCCCAAGGGTACAAACATCGACAAAAAGGGTGTGAAGCCTGATATTGAAGTTAAGATGACCGAAGAAGCGTACAAAAACGGTACTGACCTGCAACTCGATGCTGCTACCGATTTGCTTCTGAAGCAGTAGGCGAAGGTACTCAAGCTATCTGGTGCGTGAAGCTGTCATTCTGAGCGCAACGAAGTGCAGTCGAAGAGTCTCTTTTAAACTTTTTTCGTAGCAGTTCCCGAACTGCGGTCGGCCAGCTTTTTGTGCCGACAAAA
>CAYUNX010000011.1:0-31500 GCA_964446255.1 uncultured Candidatus Saccharibacteria bacterium | reverse complement strand
CAGGTATCTACACCCAGAACTTCCTCTTGGTAGGGGTCGGTACGTTCTAAAGAACTTAAATTCGGGAGTACTTACATGAAAACACGAGGGCAATGGTCAAAAAACATTGCCCTCGGTTTTTTTGTGGGTATGACGGTGCTCGTATTCACAACGAGCATTGCCCAACCTACATCCGCAGCGCAATTTTCGCAGCGATGGATAAAAATGTCGAGTGACCTTGCAGATGAGACCAATGTGCAATATGAGCTCGCATTGAGTGGATCAACTGCTGGTAATGTCGGGTCGATTCGTATGCAGGTTTGTGCTAACGATCCGTTTCCAGGTATGCCATGCACACCCATAGCCGGATTCGATATAAGTCAAGCTTTGTTGAATGCACAAACCGGTATGATAGGTTTTAGCGTACACCCCAATACGACGGCTAACGAACTTATCTTAACCCGTGCTCCCGCTCCAAGTAATGCTGGGGTTGCCCGATATACGCTTACCGGTGTTCGAAACCCATCGGTTGTAGGTACGGCTTATGTGAGGCTCGAGACTTTCGCAAGTACCGATGCAACGGGAGCGAACCACGATGCAGCTGGTCTTGCATTTGCTACATTGCCGACTGATGTGAGCATACGCTCAACTGTACCCCCTTATTTATCATTTTGTATTGGTGTAACCATTCAACCGTATGATTGCACAACAGCTGCGGGTAACTATATAGATTTTGGTGTTTTAGAACCCACGCGTACAGCGACGGGCATAACAAAATTACTTATATCGACGAATGCAGAATTTGGCTATGCCATACGAGCCGTTGGTACAACTCTGACTTCGGGTGTGAATGTCATTTCGCCACTAACATCACCAGATGTATCAAGACAAGGTAAAAGCCAATTTGGCCTAAACCTACGTGCAAATAATTCACCCCAAACTGGCCAAGACCCAAGTGGATCAGGCCTTGGTAGCCCAACTGGTAACTACAATTTGCCCAACTTATATAAATTCGAATCAGGAGAAGTGCTCGCTACCTATTCACAACCTGATAACTTTCGTATGTATACTGCAAGTTATATCGTCAATGTAGACAAAAAACAAGAACCTGGTGTTTATGTTACGACACTAACCTACATTGCATTAGCAAGTTTTTAATCGATTAATGAGAGTAACTTAATAGCATATTTTCGCATATTAAATTTAACAATTTAATATGAAGAAATAGTTACAACAATAATGCTATGCAAGTTAATATAATTTTGTTACCATAAGTACTAAAGTAACTAAAAAGGAACAATATGAATAAAGTTGTACGTTTGTTTACGTTGGCACTTATCGCAACTGGTTTTGCCGTATTTAGTATCACGGGAGTAACTTCAGTCCAGGCACAGACTGCCGGTAATGGAGTAAAAGTTTCTCCAATACGATCTGATATCACAATAAAACCTGGTGAATCAAAGACAATCACATTGACTGTTCAAAATATCACTGGCGCGGGTGCTCTCTACGAGGCAATCGTAAATGATATCGTACCAAGTGGTGAAGCAGGCCAGCCAGCTCTTATTCTTGACGCTGATAAGTTTGCCCCAAGTCATAGTCTCAAACGCTTTATCGCACCTGTTACGTCGACACAGATAGATGCAGGTAAAACGAAGGACATTAAAGTAACTATTAATGTGCCCAAAGACACTGCCGGTGGTGGCTATTATGGAGCAGTTCGTTTTGCCCCAAATAACGGAAAAGGTGATAAGAATGTCACGCTTGCCGCCAGTGTAGGTTCAATCATACTCGTAAAGGTTCCTGGTGATATCAAGGAAGACATGGTTATCGATAGCTTTGACACGCGTAAAGGCGTGCAGGGTGTCGGTGGAAGCTCGTTTTTCACTACCAATAAAGATCTCTACTCTGTTGTAAGGTTTAAAAACAGAGGTAATTCACACGAACAACCTTTTGGTAAAATACGCTTACTAAAAGCAGGTAAAGTCATCCAAGAATCAGAAATAAACAATTCTGAACCACGCGGAAACGTATTGCCAGATAGTGTTCGACGCTTTGATACAAAACTTGATAAAGTAGGAAGTTTTGGGCAGTATACCGTTGAAGGTAACTTTGGTTATGGTACAAGCGGTCAATTAATGTCAGCGAAGACAAGCTTCTGGGTAATTCCAATTGCGTTGATTGTCGCTGTTATTGCCGCAATCGCTATCATTATAGCTTCTATTATCTTGGTTCCACGTGCTATCAAGCGTTACAACCGCAACGTTGTACGCAAAGCCGGCCGACGATAAGAGGTAACTAGTTTTTAGAAAGTACCGCGCATGGTCCGCTCAAACGGAACTGCGCGGTACTTCTTTTTTCGACATATTCTTTAGCCTGCCTAACCTTAGCATTTGTCATCCTGAATTTATTTTAGAATCTTTACGGTTTAAATACAGAACCAATCTATACATAGATGCTGAAACAAGTTCAGCATGACAAAGTTCCGTTCTTCAGGGCGATAAATTGCCCGTGAGTCGGACTGCTAAGTTTTTGTAAGCAAATATGATATGATTAGGTAAAGCATAAGCCAAAAGTGCACACGCGATGAAATACAAAATACTGCAACGAATAGCCTACAGCCTGATTCTCGGAATAGGGCTATTAGTTGGTACGGTTTCATTTGTATCAGCCCAGACAAACGCAACGAACCCCAAACAGGGAACAACTGGTCTGCAAGGGACTATCCCGAGCCCGCCGCCTAAGACGGCTGCGACCATTAGCTCACCCACCACCGGTAGAACCTTTACAACCATACCAGTACAAGTAACTGGTCTTTGTACGACCGACTTGCTCGTCAAACTTTTTAGCAACAATATCTTTGTTGGCTCAGCACGCTGCGAAAAAGGAAATTATAGCATCACGGTAGACCTATTTAGTGGCGATAACATATTAATCGCACGTGTCTATGATGCACTCGATCAGCAAGGCCCAGATAGCAATACAGTAACGGTGAATTTTCAGGACACTACATTTGCTGCCTTTGGTCAGCGTATAAGCCTGTCGAGCAATTTCGCCAAGAACGGCGCTAACATCGGTTCGCAGTTAACATGGCCAATTATTTTGAGTGGTGGTACGGCTCCATATGCAATCACCGTTGATTGGGGTGACGGTTCGGCGATTGACCTCAAGAGTGTGTCATTTGCCGGTGAATTTAATGTGTCTCATAAGTACAAAGAAGCTGGTGTTTACCGTGTCGTGGTAAAAGCAACCGACTCAACTGGTGCAGCGGCGTTCTTGCAGCTCGTTGGTGTGGGGAACGGTGAAGTAACCCAAGGCAACGCCGCTGGTACTTCAGGCGGTGCGGGTACTATTCGGTACGTGTACATCTGGTGGCCAGTACTTTTGCTGATACCGTTTGCTTTTATGGCGTTCTGGATCGGCCGTAAGTTTGAGCTCGTGGCCATACATCGCCGTCTCGAAAAGCAGGCTTCCTTGTACGAAGGCGAGATTCAGCGCTAAATCTGAAGCTGACATTTCTTGGACAAATCTACTTCGTTGGTATGTGTATTGGCAATTACCTAGTCACGCATGTCACATCTGATACAATATTACAGATATGACAAAGATATATGTTGGTATGAGTGGTGGTGTCGATAGCTCGGTAACGGCAGCATTGCTAGTCGAGCAGGACTATGATGTCACGGGCGTTTACATGAAAAACTGGAGCCAAGACTTGCCCGGCATGGTGTGCCCATGGAAAGATGACTATCAAGATGCCAAGCGAGTGGCAGTGCAGCTCGGCATACCATTCAAGGTGTATGATTTTGAGATTGAGTACCGCGAGCGGGTCGTCAACTACATGCTTGACGGCTACAAGCGTGGTCTGACACCAAACCCAGACATCATGTGCAACCAAGAGGTTAAGTTCAAGCTTTTCCTCGATACCGCCCTTGCCGACGGGGCTGACATGATAGCAACTGGTCATTATGCTCGGGTGTTTGACGGCGAATTACGAACGGCTGCCAACATCGAAAAGGACCAGACGTATTTCCTGTACCGCGTTACCGAAGATGCACTACGACACACGCTCATGCCGATAGGTGACTTTTCTACTAAGGCAGATGTACGTGTCGAGGCTGAACGACGCGGGCTTGCTACAGCGAGCAAAAAGGACAGTCAAGGCATTTGCTTTGTTGGTAAGGTAGGTATAAAAGACTTTTTGCTACACGAACTTGGCGAGCAACCGCATGGCCGTATCGTCGACCAAAACGGCGCGACTGTCGGCGAACACGACGGTGCAATCTTTTACACCATCGGGCAGCGACAGGGCTTGGGTGTTGGCGGTGGCTTGCCGTACTATGTTACCGGCAAAGACATGGCGGCCAATGAGGTCTATGTAACGACCGACTTACAAGACCCTAACCTCTGGCACAAACAGCTAAAGCTAACCGAAACACATTGGATTAACGCAACTCCAATACCGGGCAAAACATACCAAGTCCGCACCCGTTACCGCGCCGAACTCGTCGACTGCGAACTTCTACAGGTTGAACCTATTGGTGTAGAAAACAAAGTTACAATAGCGCTTTCTACAGAGGTACGGGCGATCACACCTGGGCAATCGGCCGTGCTCTACGACGGCGACCGAGTGGTTGGTGGCGGCATCGTAGTTTAGTGCTTCCATTGGAAGTAAAATAACACTATGTTTAGGTTTAAAAAGCGTTATACTTACGTTTAGAAATATAAAACCATAAACTTAGGATAAATAGCAGTGAATTTCGAAAACGATGATAAAAGCCAACCAGAAAGTCAGTCACAACTAACCTCACCTGAAGAAGTTTCTGCTACGCAAGATAGTGCAGGCGTTACCGAGATTGCTCCCAACAAAGATGCTACTCAAGATACAACTCCTGATGAATTCAAAACCAACTTAGGGACCATCGAGCAGCCCACGCCTGAGACTTTACCATCTAGCGAAACAACGATTCCGCTAGTCGAAACACCAGAAGCGCCAAAGAAAGCCTCGCATAGTTTTAAAAAGCTCTTGTCCAACCGACCACTCGTACTCGTAATTGTCGGGCTTGTACTTATAGGGGCGGCATCTGCCATTAGTTATAAACTGACTCGATCTGAAGCAGTTCAGCAATCGGAAACGTCAAAGCAAAGTGTCATTACTAAAACCGATTCATTGTCCGCCGACATTGCTACGGCCGACGTAATAGATGACTCAGAAGAGGATTATAAAAAGATAGCATACCCGTCAGAGACCGAACCATATGATACGGAGGTGCAAAAATTCACTCACCCTAACACTGGTGAAACGTGGTTGAAATCACCAAAAAAGATGGATAAGCAGGGGTGGATTAAAGACGAAGCGAAAGCAGAGGACCCGATAATTTATGAAGAAGTAGGTGCGCGTGCAAATAATACAATATATCTGGTAACAACCTACATCGGGACGATGGGTCAAACGAGTGAGCTGTTTGAAAAGTCGCCGAGCGGCAAAGTCTCTATTGTGCTGCGTCCGCAAAAAAGAGCTTCGCTAACAGTTAGCATGGTTAAATCTGTCAATGAAAAGATAAATAAAGAAGTGGTGACGGTCGACGATACGATTCATTACGACTCACTTAATGTACCCGAGAAACTTCCAATCGGAGATAACGAATTCGCTATCTTGCCCGCCGACATCGTAAATATTGGCAACAAACAAAGCTCAGACGTTGATAGCACGCTCAAGACACTTCCTGCGGCGACATTTGGTCAATCTACGCTCAGTCGTCTTGAACGTAATTTTGCCGACACAAAGCTTACCAATATTGGGTACCAAGTAAAAACACCACTTGGGACAGTAATAAGCATGCGCTATGAACCAAATGGTACGTCGCTCAAGGGCTACTCGTTCACTAACGGCGCCAGTGTCGAGTATAAAGATTATCAAAATAAAACTGCGACCGATGACATCGGTGCTATCGCGCGAGGATGTAGCTTGCTCACCGCATCGGTAACGAGAAGTGACGAGCTGACATTGAATGACCTTGTCTATGTAGGCAAAACTTCTACAGGAAGAATTGTGTACGAGCCAAAGGACAAAGATGGAGCGCTCTATAAAAAAGCCTACGAAGAGTATGCCCAGATGCTAGAAAAAAATGCCCAGCCAAAAAGCCGATATGTCAACGACCACGGGCTGCTAGTCATCGAGAACAATAAAAAAGAACTTTTAGTGTATGTCCGTGGACAATATTCTGCAGTTGGCGGGTGCGCAAAACCGGTCGTCTACCTCTATCCAACTACACCGACAACCGTGTCGGTAAAAGTTGGCGCAAAAGTCACGGTGTCGGACCCGTTATATCCTGCAGGCGGTTGGAAAAACGTCTTGGCTAGGCCAGATGGTCGATTGACGTACTCAGGTAAGACATATGGCTCACTCTTTTGGGAAGGTCAGGGAATCGGTGATTACCCAGGAATCGCTAGCGGTACCGTTGTGAAACGAGCTGACGCAGTAAAAACGATTCGTAGCCAACTCATCGCCCAAGGTCTCAACGCAACTGAGACTAAAGATTTTATGACTTTTTGGGAACCTAAAATACCAAACAAACCTTTTGTACGCTTAACATGGCTAAATACAGCGCAGATGAATGGGCTAGCACCACTTACGATTTCTCCTAAACCTCAGACGGTAATCCGTGTATTCCTCGACATGGATGGTTTCGACGCACCGGTTGCATTACCTTCGCAGCAATTAACAAAAGTTGAGCGCAAGGGCTTCACGGTTGTTGAATGGGGTGGTCTAACCGCCGAAGGTTTACGTTAGTTTCTCATCTGTTATACTACTAACCATGAATGCACAAGACATACGCACGGCGTACCTCGACTTTTTCGCGGAGCGCGGCCACAAGGTAATCCCACGCGCCCTACTCACCCCGTACAACGACCCCACTACGCTTTTCACAGGTAGCGGCATGCAACCGCTGGTGCCATACCTACTCGGTGAAGAACACCCCGAAGGCGTCCGGCTAGTCGACAGCCAAACCTGCCTGCGTGCCCAAGACATTGAAGAGATTGGCGACAATCGTCACACGACTTTTTTTGAAATGCTTGGCAACTGGAGTCTCGGCGACTACTTCAAAGCCGAACAGATCCCGTGGTTTTGGGAGTTTATGACCGATGTCGTCGGGCTTGACCCCAATAAACTCTATGTCACGTGCTTTAGCGGCGACGCAGCGCACAAAATCCCACGCGACGATGAGAGTGCTGAGATATGGAAAAAGCTCTACGCGAGTAAAGGCATCGTCGCCAAAACTGCCGAAATAGGTTCCGAACAAGATGGGTACCGCGTCGGCGTGAAACCTGGTGAGCGCATTTTCTACTATGACGCATCCAAAAACTGGTGGTGTGGTGCAGGCAAGATTCACGACATGCCAGTCGGTAGCCCGGGCGGGCCAGACAGCGAGATGTTCTATGAGTTTGACTTCATCGAGCACGACCCGAAGTGGGGCGAAAAGTGTCACCCCAACTGTGACTGCGGGCGGTTTATGGAAATTGGCAACTCGGTCTTTATGGAATATGTTAAGACTGAAACCGGGTTCGAGAAGCTACCCAAGCAAAACGTTGACTTCGGCGGTGGCTTAGAACGTATCGCCGCGGCTCAGATGAATACACCCGATGTCTTCAAGATTAGCCTCCTCGCACCGATAATCGATCGGCTTGAAAGCCTTTCGGGCAAGAACTACGATAGCCACACTGAAAGTATGCGAGTTATCGCTGACCACTTACGTGCAGCGACTTTTCTCGCCGTTGATGGAGTGGTGCCAAGCAACAAAGAGCAGGGCTACGTCATGCGTCGATTGCTCCGCCGCGCCATACGGTTTGCTTTTGAGCTCGGTATCGAGCAAAACTTTTTACAAGAAGTCGTGCCAGTCATAGCCGCCCTCTACGAAACTGATTTTCCAGATGTCAAAGCTAACCGCGAAAAGGTCATCGAAGTCTTGGTGAAAGAAGAAAAAGTCTTTCGCCAGACTTTGCGCAAGGGGCTTCAGCAAATGCAAAAATTTGCCGTAGATGGCCTCACGGGCGCGGAGCTTTTCACACTCTACGACACCTTTGGGTTCCCGGTTGAGCTGAGTACCGAAGAGGCGTTCAAACAAGACATACAACTAAGTGTTACATGGCGTGAAGAGTTTGATGCCAAGATGGCCGAGCAACGTGCTCGTAGCCAGACAGCGGCCAAGGGCGCATTTAAGGGTGGTCTCGGCGGCCAATCGCTGCAGCACAAAAAGTACCACACAGCGACGCACCTCATGTACCAGGCACTCCGACAAGTGTTAGGCGACCATGTGGTGCAACACGGCAGCAACATCACCGAAGAACGCCTCAGGTTTGACTTTAGCCACCCCGAAAAGGTAACCGCCGAGCAGCTACAGCAAGTCGAAGACATCGTTAACGAACAAATCGCACAAGACCTCAAGGTTAGCTACGCCGAGTACCCGACAGCTGAAGCGCGCGGACCACTCGGAGCACTTGGGCAATTCGGCGACCGTTACGGTGACACGGTTAAGGTCTACAAAATGATTGCTGATGACGCTGACAAACCATTTAGCTTCGAAATTTGCGGTGGCCCGCACGTTGACCACACCTTACAGCTCGCAGAAGATGGCAAACACTTCAAGATTATCAAAGAAGAAAGCTCCTCGGCCGGCATTCGCCGCATCAAAGCCGTTTTGGCCTAAAAACCATAACGTTGTAGAAAACGATACGTAGTCGTATCTTATATTGGCACAAATTATCAGGTAAACTATTGCATTCAGGAATATAATTAAAGGGTAAGAATAATCAATTTTCAATTAACAAAAAAGGACTAAAATGACCACTTTTTTTGTTGGAGATATTATAAACCCTAATGGGGATGTGTATCACTGTGCGGGAACGAGGATCCCGGTCACCGCTACACAAAAACGAACAGGTGCACTTGCGGTACTAGATACCCTAACATCACTGTATGGTTCATCTATCCCTAAGCCAAATGATCAGGGCTGGGCTGTACGGCCATTAGCGCAAGACGTTAGCCCAAGTCATGCCGCAGATGTGCTAGCACATGCCGGAAGAGTCGTCGAGCTTCCTGCTATGCCATTAACGCAAGTTATACGTATGGTAGGCGACGGCGCTATAAGAGGCTTACCAACTATCATCGCATAGCAGTTCTCGTGCTCCGTCATCCGTGCTAAAATAAAACGGATATGCTTGATAAGCTAAAGACCCTCAAAACAACCGCCCTGTCAAAAATTTCTGCCGTACGATCGGTCACTGCTAGCGAGCAGCAAAAACACCTTATAGCGCTTGATGTTGGCACCGAGTACGTCAAGGCGCTGATTGGCCGTGTTCGCCCAGACGACGGCGGAGTCGACATCATTGGCATGGGTCGTGTACATCAAGGTCTTGCCGACATGCAAGCTGGTGCTATCGCCGACATCGGTGCGGTTGTACAAAACTGTGATAAAGCGTTAAATATTGCAGAACAACAGGCTGGTGTCAGCGTGCGGAGCGCCGTGGTAGGAATCGCCGGTGAACTTGTCAAAGGCACGACAGCCAGTGTGCGCGTGGTGCGTAAGCAGCCCAAAAAACCCCTCGACATGTCAGAGATTGAGCGCATTGTAAAACTAGTACAAGAACGAGCCGAGGCTAAAGCCCGCGAGCAGCTTGCCTGGGAGCTTGGCGGCAAGAAAATCGACGTGCGCCTCGTAAATAGTGCACTCGTCAGTATTGAAATCGATGGCTACCCCGTAACCAACCCAGTTGGGTTTCAAGGTAGCGACGTATTAATACAACTTTATACGGCATTTGCACCACTTATACACATCGGCGCACTTGAACGGACAGCCGAGCAGCTCGACCTTGACCTTGTAGCTGTCGCGGCCGAGCCATTCGGTGTGGCTCGCTCGGTTGTAGGAAATGATCAATCGGGTAGCATGAGCGCCATTCTCATCGACGTAGGTGGTGGTACGACCGATATTGCAGTCGTCAATGACGGTGGAGTACAGGGAACCAAGATGTTTGGCATCGGCGGGCGAGCCTTCACTCGTTCGATTGAGCGAAACCTAGCAGTAAGCTACGAAGAAGCCGAGGCTCTCAAGCTTGGATTAGCTTCCGGAAAAGTGCCTGCTAAACAGATAGCTCGGGTTGAAGCATCGCTCGGCAAAACACTCGATGTCTGGATGAGCGGCGTAGAGCTGGCGCTCAGTGAGTTTACCAAGCTAGACCATTTGCCGCACCGCGTTTACCTCTGCGGTGGTGGCTCGAGTCTGCAACTTCTTGTAGACAGGTTGCATGATAGTAACTGGTACACAAAACTACCTTTTACGCGCAAACCTATTATCGAGCACATTAACCCTGACCAAGTTGTTGGCATAAATGATATGACTGGAAATGTTTCTGATCACACGTTCATCACTGCTCTTGGATTGCTGCGCGTCGGACTCGACACAGTTCAGTACAACGGCGGCGGTGATGGCGGTACCATAAAAGAAAAGATCGATAGGATTTTGCATGTCTAAAATACCACCCAAGATACAATCTCTTAGTTCATCGCAAGCAAAAGAAACGATTTATATCGATGTCGATGATGAAATCACTGCAATAATCGATAAGATTTCAAGCTCTAAGGCCAAGATTGTCGCCCTCGTACTCCCCAAGCGCGCAACGGTCATGCAGAGCATCGTCAATATGAGGTTGCTCAAGCGGACCTCAGAAGAAGCCGGCAAGAACATCGTACTGGTTACGAGCGAAGCAGGGCTTATGCCTCTCGCTGGGCTAGTTGGCATGCACGTGTCCGCAACTCCAACAAGTAAGCCGACAATCCCCCCAGCACCCGATGCTAACAATGACGAGCCGGAGAGTGTCGATGAGCCGCTTGATGTGGTTGACGGTACGGCACCTGCAGGCGATGAATTCAACCCAACCGCAGCCGCAACCGTCCCTGTTGGCGTGCTTGCTGCTAACGAGCCTGAATCAATCCTCATGACAGATGATATTGATGAAACCGACGCTGAAGATACAGATGCCGGTGTTGAATCTGAAGAAACTACAAAGCCTTCTAAAGCCGACAAGAAATTTAAGGTTCCAAGCTTCAACAAATTCCGTCTCGGTATCGTGCTTGGTATTTTAGTACTTATTGCCGGCATTACGGCTTGGGTGTTTGCGGCGGTCGTCCTACCTAAGGCAAGTATCGCCATAACGACCGATAGTACGACTATCACCTCCGACTTAAACTTGACGCTTGATACGGCTGCAAAAACGCTTGATGTTGATAACAAAATCGTCCCAGCCACGTCTCAATCGGTCAACAAGACGTACACCGAAGAAGCCCCAGCAACGGGCCAGCAAAACAACGGCCTCAAAGCGTCCGGCACAGTTTATTTTGCTCTGACTGATTGTGACTATGACTCAGTAAATATCCCTGTCGGTTCTGGGGTGAGCGTAGGTGGTAATACCTACATAACGCAAGGGAACGTAGAGCTCGTAAGTGTAACGGTGAAGAAAAATTCAACTGTAACGTGTAATCCGACTGCCGACCAATCAGACTGGTCCGCGACCGTAAAGGTAGTTGCAATCGGTGCAGGCACAAAATTCAATATTGAAAACGGTACTTCGCTGGCTATTCCGTCTAGTATCAACGGAGCAAGTAGTGTATCTGCTAAAGTGAATCAAGCTATCGCAGGCGGTACAGATGAGATTACGAAGGTGTTGGCTCAGTCCGATATCGACAGCGCAAAAGAAAAGATAAATACCAAGGACACTACTGCTGTTAAGACTGATCTTGAAACAACACTACAGGCTAAAGGGCTACAGTCGGTAGCGTCGACCTTTTTGGCAGGCGATCAACAAGTTACGACGAGCGCTAAGGTAGGCGATAAGGTCGATAGCGTCAAAGTAACTGCCACCGTGCCTTACACGATGCTTGGGATTAAAAAAGATGACCTTAAGAAACTTGTACTAGCAAATGTCGACAACGAAATCGATACCAAAAAGCAGAAAATAACCGATGATGGTATCGCCAAAGCCAAATTCTCACAGCAAAACCCTGGGAGTGCTGCCAATGCGGTCGTTGCAGTTAAAGTCCGTACAACTGCTGGGCCAGAGCTGAACATTGCAGAATTGAAAAAACAGGTCGTTGGGCTTAAGGCTGGCGATATCAAAGCGCTCATTGAAGACTCGCCTGGCATCACAGAAGTACAAGTTGCCTATAGCCCTGTCTGGGTCACCAAAGCGCCAAAAGACACCAATAAAATAACCGTCATCGTCGATGGTGCAATCAAGTAGATATGGCATCTGATGAATACATCATGGCATTTGACTACGGCGAGAAACGCGTTGGTGTTGCGGTAGCGCACAGTATAGCTCGTTTACCGCAGCCAGTAACGACACTTGTGAATAATGATTCGCTGCTCGATGCGGTTGCGAAACTCGTGCAAGACGAACGCATTGGGCGTTTGGTTGTTGGCTTACCACGCAATATGGACGGCAGTCTGGGTGTGCAAGCTGATCGTTGCCAGGAATTCGGTGCAAAGCTCGCCTTGAAATTTAACTTGCCAGTTGTGTATGCCGACGAAACACTTTCGAGCGTATCGGCTGAAAAATTCCTCAGCAATCTAAAAGGTAATGGTATTGGTCTCGATGCGGTTGCGGCTGCAGTCATTCTCGAGCGGTATCTACAAGAAGGTGAGGCACAACTAGCATGACGCAGTACCGACACAATGAAAAACGAAAACGATCATGGCTCGGCAAACTACTCACCGTATTAGTTGTGCTGGCAGTTCTCGCAGCTGCTGGTCTTTTTGTTGGCTGGCGTTATGCGGTGGGTTATTTAGCCCCAATTGATACGAGTGGTACCGCTCGTGAAGTAACCATCGACCAAGGTCTGTCGGTTAGCGAAATCGGCCAAGATCTTGAGGAGAAAAAGTTGATACGCAAGGCATGGGCATTTCGTTTGTATCTACAACTAAGAGGTGGCGCGAGTTATCTTCAAGCGGGTACCTACACCCTGAGCCCAAGTCAAAGTACTCAGTCGATAATCGAACAGCTGACTCATGGTAAAGTTGCGACTCGTCTGGTGACAATTCTGCCAGGAGAACGGCTCGATCAGGTGCGCACGTCACTTATCAATCAAGGCTTTTCTGAAGCTGATGTCGACGCCGCCCTAGAACCAACACAGTACGAAGGGCTCGTAGTCCTTGTCGAAAAACCAAAAGGGGCAAGTCTAGAGGGCTATTTGTACCCCGAATCTTTTGAGCGCACATCAACCACTACTGCTAAGGATGTCGTCGAGCAATCTCTTGCTGCAATGAACCGTGCGTTAACCCCCGCGCGCAAAGCAGGCTTCGAAAAACAAGGTTTGACAACATATCAAGCACTTATTCTGGCGTCGGTAGTCGAAAAAGAGGTCGTGACTGCATCTGACCGCGAGCAAGCCGCGCAAGTTTTTATTAAACGTACCAAGATGGGTATGCAACTCGGAAGTGATGTCACGGCATTTTATGGCTCAGAGCTCGCAGGAGCAGGCCAAGATGTCACCTATGACACACCTTACAATACGCGTATCCATACCGAATACCCACCAACACCAATTAGCAACATAAGTGCCGTTTCTCTCGATGCCGTCGCAAACCCATCAGATACCGACTGGCTGTTTTTCGTCGCCGGAGATGACGGTACGACATATTTCTCGCGAACAGTAGAAGAACACGATGCGTTAGTTAAGCGATATTGTATAAAACTCTGTCAATAACACTATAAAACACCTAAAAAATACGGACTATTAACAGGGGTAGACTGTTCTGGTGGGGTTGCGCCAGCGTATACATTTTGATACCATTATGCGGTAGCGTTTTGAACAAGATACTTTTGTGTTTGTTTAAAACGCGACGGTTTCGTAGCCCAAAAGACACCTAGTGATAGAGCTGAGTAATCAGCACCAACAATAGTAATCTAAATCGGTGCGAAACCTATAGCAAATACACCAAGCACGCTTGATGTTGCGCTAGGAGAAATTGTATTAGTACTGCAACAACTCGTTCCTTCGCGGCCAGTAAACTGCGCCAAAAACGTGAAATTGCCAGCAATCGCTTACAGAAAGCTTTGCAACGTAAGGCTTTTCGCAAGCGACTTATTCGCGTATCTTTAGTCACCGCTAATGCACTCGTGCTTATCGGTGTTGTTTGGTTTGTCGTGGCAGAAGCACCATCTGACACTGCTGCAGTATCTGCTGTTCGTGTTGAAGAAAGTGCTGCGGCACTCAGCCCAGTCGATAAGCTTACCGCATCTGACGTGGCTGTTAATGTGGCGCGTGCCACTAAGCTCGAAGAAGAAACTGCTGTCGTAAACCAAGCCCAGAGCGCTAAAGTGGCCGTGCTGATGAGTGCGAGCGACACAAACATTGCCGCAAAACCCCAAATCGTCGACACGCCACTCAAAAGCTGGCGAGACATTAAAGAATACACAGTTGTTGCTGGCGATAGCGTTAGCTCGGTGGCTCAGAAGTTTGGTGTCAGTTCGGATAGCATCCGTTGGTCAAATAACATTACCGGTAATGCATTGACGATTGGCAATAAGATCTTTATACCACCCGCAGAGGGGATAGCCTACGTAGTTGCTGCCGGTGACACGCCGTCAAGTCTTGCGACCAAATACCATACGAGTGCCGAAAACATATCTGCAGATAACGACGCCGAACAAGGTGGTCTGGTCGTAGGACGACGAATCTACATCGCAAACGGTCAGATAATTGCGGCCGCTCCAGCGCGTTCTGTCGCAAGCTTTAGCGCGGCTTCACCCTCTAGTTTTACTCCTAGTTACGGAGGCAACGGTTACGACTGGGGATGGTGTACTTACTATGCCGCAGGACGTTCAGGGGCACCTGGCAACTGGGGAAATGCCAACACCTGGGCATACTACGCTCGCATTAGCGGCTGGCGCGTAAGTTCGGCTCCTACGCCTGGTGCTATTTTCCAAACACCAGCAGGGTGGGCGGGACATGTTGGTATTGTTGAAGAAGTTTCAGCAGATGGTGCGCAGATTAAGATTAGCGATATGAATGGCATTTCTGGTTTTGGTCGCGTCGGCTACAGCGGTTGGATGCCTGCGTCATCGTATCCGAATTACATTTCACGATCCTAGAAGTGTCAGCACCAACCGGATCGTTTTTTGACTCTAGTAAAATTTGCAAAAAGTAAATAAAAATTATACACCTAGCTTAATTACTTCTTATCTGTTATACTAATGCCATGAAGTTTATTGATCAAGTCAAGGTGCGTGTGGTTGCTGGTGACGGCGGAGCAGGTCGTATGAGCTTTCGACAAGAAAAGTTTATTGACCGCGGCGGTCCTGATGGTGGCGACGGTGGTAATGGCGGTAGCGTTATCTTAGTCGCAAGCCGAAATCAAAATACCTTGGTTGCATTTCGTTTTCACAAAGAGCTCGTTGCAGAGCGTGGTGAGAATGGTGGCAAGACCCGTAAGCATGGTCGTCGGGGCAAAGACCTGATCGTACCAGTACCGGTTGGTACGGTAGTGACTCACGAGGGCATCGAGATTGCCGATCTGACAGCCGATGAGCAACAGTTTGTTGTTGCGACAGGTGGTCGTGGTGGCTTCGGTAATGCTCACTTTGTCAGTAGCGTTCGCCAGGCGCCACACTTTGCCGAGCCGGGCGGTGAAGGCGACATTAAAGACGTGACATTAGAACTCAAATTGATTGCCGATGTTGGACTCATAGGCCTTCCGAATGCCGGCAAATCTACCTTTTTGTCGGTAGTTAGCAATGCCCGTCCAAAAGTAGCCGATTATCCTTTTACGACACTAACTCCAAACTTAGGCGTGGTCGATATTACCAGCAGCGACAGTATTCTAATCGCTGACATCCCTGGACTAATTGAGGGCGCAGCCGAAGGAAAAGGCCTGGGCGATGAGTTTCTGCGCCACGTTGAACGAACAGCTGCTCTGCTACACCTCGTTGATGTAGGTAGCGACGACATTGTGCGTGATTATAAAGTCATCCAAAACGAGATCAAATCATACTCTGACAATCTTGCCTCACGGGCGCAGATAGTCGTTATAACCAAAGCCGACACTGTTCCTCCCGAACAAGTTGCGGCGGCTGAGAAGTTACTAAAGAAAGCGATACCTAAAGGCACGCAGCTGTTTGTCATCTCGGCACAGGCCCATCAGGGCGTAAAGCCACTGCTGTATGCCACGAGCGAACTCGTTCGTGCTGAACGAGCACGGGCAGTCGCTGATGCCGCTTCGTTTGAGCCTGATGAAGGTTTACCGGTGCTGACTATAGATGACGCCGAACGCTGGTCTGTGGTTATTTCAGATGATGGCACGTACTCTGTGCTTGGCGGTATCGTCGATAAGTTTGCTACACGCACCGATTTTGACAATGAAGAATCAGTCCAGCGTTTACGAAGCATTTTGCAAAAACATGGTGTTTTCCATGAATTGTCTCGTCGCCGTGCCCGTGCCGGCATGACCATTCATCTCAAACGCGGTTCAATTGTGCTTTAAATTTGCATCATTTCGCTACTTCGAACAAACTATTCGTAATGCTTCGGCGAAGACTTTGTTTTGCTGCTCTGTCCCAACCGAAACCCGCAGATGATTGTTGAGCCCATAATTCACGAGTGGTCGTGTCATAATGCCACGTTCGAGCAGCTGGGTATATGCGTGCGGGAACGAGCTGAAATCGATGGTAATAAAGTTACCAAAAAGTGGCATGTATGCAAGGTTCAACTCTTGGCAGACTTTTGAAAGATACTGTAAGGCTTGCGCAGTATGTTCACGCGACAGCTTGACGTGTTCACTGTCGCCGAGACTAGCGACGGCGGCGGCCTGCGCTGCGCTGTTTATACTAAACGGTTGTCTGACACGGTTCAGAAGCGCTACGATGTGTGAATCGGCGAGCGCGTACCCGAGTCGTAACCCCGCCAAAGCATGTATCTTCGAAAACGTACGCACGAGTATGAGATTGGGAAATTGTTTGAGCCACGAAGTCGAATCATCGGTGGACTCTGGCAAAAAGTCGCAGTACGCTTCATCTAAAACCACCAGGCAGCTCTCGGGGACTTTTTGGAGCAACGTTTTTACTTCATCAGGAGTTGCGTAGGTCCCAGTCGGGTTATTGGGATTGGCGAGCCACATGAGTTTGGTTGCCGTCGTAACAGCCTGAGTCATTGCAGGCAAGTCATGGGCAAATTCTTTTGCTGGAATTTTTATGATGCGCGCGCCCGCAAAGGCACTGACCGTTTCAAACACAGCGAACGCGTATTCTGAAATGACGACTTTATCACCCTCATTGATGAAAGTGCGTGCGATAACATCGAGTACTTCGGTTGAGCCATTACCGAGAAAAATCTGTTCAGAGGCTACATTGAGGCTACCGGCCAATGCAGTGATAAGCGCATCAGAATCAGGGTATTCCGCCACTCGCTTGGCAGAGTGTTGCATAGCCTCAACTGCTTTCTTGCTAGGTCCGAGCGGGTTTTCGTTGGACGATAACTTGATAATGCTAGCCGTATCTATCCCGTGCGAACGAGCCAAAGCATCGGCTGTCATACCAGGTGAGAATGGAGCTGCCCCAAAGACTGTGCTGCTCGCTAGTGAATCAAAATCAATCATACTGCACTCATCTCAGGTGTTACCTGCTTAACTAAGTTACTTAAATATGTAAGTATCAGTAGATATTGTAGCAAACAAACGTATGAGTTAGACAGTTAGGCAAGTGCATCATTATGGCCAGAAAATGTCAGACAGTAGTACAATGTCGAGGTACGAGGAGATTGTACTATGGATGAGCTCGAACTATACAGAAAAGAAATTGATACTATTGATAGAGAAATACTAGCACTTTTTGGCAAACGGTTTGTCGTGACAGCGCAAGTCGGAGCATATAAGCGAGCCCACAAGTTGAGTCCGGTTGACCCACAGCGTGAGGCAGTGTTATTGCAGCGAATCCGTGTCCTGTCGCAGGAGTATGGTGTCGACCCCAACTTCGCTGAGAATATTTTTCGGCTGACGATGACGGAAACCGTTAAAAACCACCAAAAAGTAAACACTGACTAGCGCATCGAAACGACTGCGTATTTTGAGTATCCAAGTTGAATATTTGGGAATTGGCGAGCACGGAGCTACACTGGTGGTATGGCAGCAGCTAAGCAGACTTTTTTCTGGTACGATCTTGAAACAACGGGGACCGACCCGAGGGGTGATCGGATTATGCAGTTTGCTGGTCAACGCACGTCGTTAGAGCTAGAACCGATTGGCGAGCCCGTAAATGTGCTGATACGACTCAGCGAAGACATATTACCCCAACCGGACGCAATCTTGATAACCGGCATTACACCGCAGATGACCTTAGCCGACGGCATCAGCGAAGCTGAATTCCTGCGTTTGTTTACCGAAGAAGTTGCAACGCGGGGGACGATTTTTGTTGGCTTTAATAGCGTACGTTTTGACGATGAATTTATGCGTTTTTTGCACTACCGTAATTTTTATGATGCATACAGCTGGCAGTGGCGCGATGGACGGGGTAGGTGGGATTTGCTTGACGTTGTCCGTATGACACGAGCACTGCGCCCTGAAGGAATCGTATGGCCGAGTGAAAATGGCAAGCCCACAAACAGGCTCGAGCTACTCACAAAAGCAAACAATCTCAATCATGAGGCAGCCCACGATGCACTGAGTGACGTCTTTGCTTGTATAGCTGTGGCTAAACTTATCCGTGAGAATCAGCCTAAACTATTTGTCTACCTCCTAGACATGCGTGATAAAAAACGTGTGGCTGAGCTGGTTGAGCGGGGAGAACCGTTTGTGTACAGTAGTGGCAAATATGACGGTGCATTTGAGAAAACAAGCATAGCTGTGCAGCTCGCACCCAACCCGAATTCCCAGGGCTCGTTGGTGTATGATTTGCGTCATGACCCTTCACCGTTTTTTGCGCTGAGCCCTGCCGAACTTGCCGAGCGCTGGCGCTGGACGCGTGATGAGGCGGCGCCACCACGACTACCAGTCAAGACATTGCAGTACAATCGATGTCCAGCCGTTGCGCCGCTCGCCGTGCTTGATGCCGACTCACAAAAGCGCCTTGCGCTCGACCCCAAAGTTATTGCTGTGCATCGTAATTCACTTCGTGAAAACCCACACTTTACTGATGATGTTTTAGCGGCACTGCAATTGCTCGAGGAAGAGCGCACTCAGCATAGTTCTGCCGTCGAGCGTCAAGCCGATGAGCGGTTGTACGATGCATTTATCGGCAATCATGATGCGAACCTAATGAGTGTTGTTCGAGCAGCCACACCAGATGAGCTGGGGGAAATGGTGCGTGATTTTAGCGATGAAAGACTGCGGCTATTGCTGCCACTTTACAAAGCACGCAACTTCCCAACGAAACTTTCAGATGAAGAGCGTGCAGCTTGGCGAGCCCACTGTTATGAAGTGTTGATGACTGGCGGAACTAAGAGCCGCTTAGCCCAGTACATGCACCGATTGACGGAGCTTGCTAGCGCCGATGGGCGAGCCGACAAACAGTATCTGCTTGAAGAATTACAGCTCTATGCTGAGAGCATCATGCCTGTGCCAGATGCTTTATAACTGATTATTAACGAGTGTAGAATTCGATTATAGAGCGAATTCGGTGAGTACTGGTAAAATATGCATGCCAATTGGTGAGCTTACGATTCACCCACACAGCCGTCAAAACTAGAAGCAGTATGATTTGCATCAAAACCACCCAGTCCATAAAGTCTATTTGTATTGTAGTGCTCGGTATAACTCCGAGTACGAGTAAATCTTCCATGACACCACCTCGACTAGTTTGATGATGTGATAATAAAGCAAACTAGACAAATAATCAAATACAATTAAAAGAATGCTTATGCTTTAGGAGTTTTCTTTTTTGGGGCTCGGCGGCGGCGCACCCCGACGCGGTCACGGTTCATAAGTGCGACAAACAGCGCACCGAAATATGCGGCGACCGCCAAACTGAGCTGCCAGATGGCACTGCGTTGCCATATCAACACAGACGCTAATATAAGAACGGCAACAACTAACGTGTCATACAGCCATTCAACAGCAGAATTTCTGGGAAAGAGGAACTCAATAATCCGACCACCGTCATTGAGAGCATTCTCACGAAGACGCTTAGCCCAGTGATTGTTGAGTGACAATAAACCCAGACCGCCTAGAAGCAAAGCGATTCCACCTGGCCCGGGCAACAGGCCAACGATAGGCGCAGCAAGCACAAGCAGGTAGCCGGCGAAATCGGTTACTATGCGTTTTGCGTTGCGCCGTAAAAAGTCCATAGAGCCAGTATAGCGAATAAGTATAGATGTTGCTGTAAAATTGCATGTAAAAACTTGAGTTATGCAGTTGAGTTTGGTATTATCCTTTGAGCATGCAGCATATGGAGACAAGCCCAAAGAAACATTTAGCAACCACGTCAATTCACCGCTCCCAAAAGAGCGGTTTTTTTGAGGCAGAAGTTAGCCAATTGTATCTAGCCGATGGCACACATTACACCGGGCTAGCTCCTAAAGGTCAATCAATTGCTAATGGTGAGGTTGTCTTTAACACAGGCATGACTGGCTATGTCGAATCACTAACTGACCCATCATATACCGGTCAGATACTCGTCTTTACTTTTCCGCTTATCGGGAATTACGGTGTAGACCTCAGCAAACGAGAATCAAATCGGATTCAAGTTGCAGGAGTAGTTGTAAGTGAGCTGGCTGAACATTGGAGTCATGCTGGTGCCGATCGTTCACTGCTAGAGTGGTTACAATCTGAAAACGTGCCTATTATCACCGACGTAGACACTCGCGCCCTCACTAAACATCTTCGGGTCAATGGCACTATGTCGGGAGCGATTGCGACAAAACCAGTTCATGACTTTACACTGCAACAGCACATTGTGTCGATTGATAAACCGGAGGTGTACAATGCCGAGCACACCAAAAAAGTCATTCTGGTTGACTGTGGCAGCAAGGAAAACATTGTGCGATCACTCTGCGCACTACCCGTTCAAGTCAAACGCGTACCACATGACTATGATTATACGAATGAGTCCTATGACGGCGTATTACTTTCAAACGGTCCGGGTAATCCTGAGTTCTACGAAGCCACTATTGAGATAACTCGTAAGGCGATGAAACTAGGCAAGCCAATATTTGGCATTTGCCTTGGCAACCAAATTATGGGTCTGGCTGCAGGCGCCAGCACTTACAAACTGACATTTGGTCACCGTGGTCACAACCAACCATGTTTCGAAACGGCAACTGAGCATGCCTATATAACAAGTCAAAATCACGGCTATGCTATAGACGAACAGACTCTTCCACATGGCTGGGTTACATCATTCCGAAACCTCAACGATGGTTCTGTTGAGGGTATAGCACACAAAACCAAACCATTTTCTGCTGTGCAATTCCACCCCGAAGCTTGCGCCGGACCGACAGACACAGCATGGTTATTTGAAAGGTTCTACAAATGCCTGTAAAAACTCTTAAGACACCCAAAAAAGTCGTTTTACTCGGGTCTGGTGGATTACGAATCGGTCAAGCTGGAGAGTTCGACTACTCGGGTTCACAAGCAATTAAAGCCCTCAAAGAAGAGGGCATTAAAGTCGTACTTATTAACCCCAATATCGCGACTGTACAAACCGATGACGACATGGCAGATATCGTCTATTTCCAGCCATTACAAGCCGGAACAGTTACCAAGATTCTTGAACGAGAAAAACCTGATGCTATCATGCTCAGTTTCGGCGGGCAAACTGCCCTAAACCTCGGACTCGAACTCCACGAAACCGGCGTACTGAAGCGGCTCAATATTGCAGTTTTGGGGACACCGGTCGAGGTCATAAAAACGACCGAAGACCGTGACTTGTTTAAACGAGCATTGGCCGAAATCGGTACGCTTACAGCTGAGAGCATCATCGCGCACGATATGGACCAAGCCTTAGCGGCAGCTGAACGAATCGGTTACCCCATCATGCTCCGTTCGGGTTTTAGCCTCGGCGGGCTTGGTTCTGGTCGCATCGACAACAAAACTGAACTCCGCCAACGGGTCAATGAAGTCATGAAAGTCGTACCGCAAGTCCTTATCGAAGAGTATCTGGGCGGCTGGAAGGAAGTCGAATACGAAGTTGTGCGTGACTGTGACGGCAACACCATTACCGTATGTAACATGGAGAACTTCGACCCGATGGGGATCCACACAGGTGAGAGTATCGTCGTCGCTCCGTCACAAACGCTGACTGACACTGAGTACCACCATCTGCGCCGTGTCGCGATAGACACCATCAATCACCTTGGAATCATTGGCGAATGCAACATACAGTATTCGTTGCACCCAACAACCGGTGATTACCGTGTCATTGAAGTCAATGCCCGCTTGTCACGTTCGAGTGCACTCGCGTCAAAGGCAACAGGCTATCCACTGGCATTTGTCGCATCCAAGTTGATGCTTGGCAAGCGCTTACACGAGCTGAAAAATAGTGTGACGGGTACTACCTCCGCTTTCTTTGAGCCCGCCCTAGATTACATCGCAGTCAAGATGCCGCGGTGGGACCTCGCGAAACTAAAAGCGAGTGACCATAACATTGGCTCAGAAATGAAGAGTGTCGGTGAAGTGATGGCACTTGGGCGTTCGTTCCCAGAAGCTCTTCAAAAAGCAGTGCGTATGCTCAATATCGGTGCGCAAGGGTTGAGCCAGCACCCTTACGATTTTAAACACCCAGAAACGGAAGTTGAACACGCTACCGACCGAAGACTCTTTGCCGTTTATGATGCAATGCGGGCGGGGAAGTCGGTTGAACGATTGCATGATTTGTCGAAGATTGGTCCATGGTTCTTGCATCACATTGCTGCCATTCATGCTACCGAACAACGGCTCAAGCATGAGAAACTTGATGCAGAGCTTCTACGATTGGCGAAGCAGCATGGTTTTTCGGACCGCACTATCGGCGATTTACAGAATGTGTCTGAAGACAAAATTCGCTCACAGCGCATAAAGCTTGGCGTTATACCCGCAATCAAGCAAATCGACACACTGGCTGGAGAGTTTGCCACCGAAACCAACTACCTGTACCTTACCTATCATGGCCGCAGCCATGATGTTGAACCACTCGGTTCTACGGCGATTACCATCCTTGGTTCGGGGCCATACTGTATCGGTTCTTCGGTTGAGTTTGACTGGTGTGCGGTCAATGCAGCTAAGACGTTGGCAAAACGCGGCCATCAGACCATCATCGTTAACTCCAACCCCGAAACCGTATCGACTGATTTCGACCGATCAGACAGACTCTATTTTGACGAGTTAAGTCTTGAGCGAGTACGTGACATCGCTGATTTTGAGAAAACGAAAGGTACGGTCGTCTCAGTCGGAGGGCAAATCGCCAATAATTTAGCCCTGCCATTATCTGATGCCGGCTATCCCATTCTTGGCACGTCAGCACAAGGTATTGACGGCGCTGAGGACCGCGAAAAATTCTCGTCTATGCTCAATGAGCTTGGCATCGATCAGCCTCGCTGGCAACAAATCACGACGCTCGCAGCTGCTAAGAAGTTTGCTGTCACCGTAGGGTATCCGCTGCTCATCCGACCTTCGTATGTGCTATCGGGCGGAGCTATGAATGTTGTACGCAGCGATGAAGAACTCGAACAGTACTTACAAGAGGCAACACGCCTGTCACCCGATCACCCAGTAGTCATTTCGCAGTTTATCCTGAACGCCAAAGAACTCGAGATTGACGGTGTGGCGCAAAATGGCAAGCTTATCATTTACGCTATGTCAGAACACATCGAAAATGCTGGTGTGCACTCTGGCGATGCGACAGTCGTGTATCCGGCACAAAGGTTGTACCTCGAAACGGTACGACGTGCTAAAACAATTGCCAAACAGGTTGTTAAAAACCTTAACATTACGGGACCATTTAACATCCAATTCATTGCCAAAGACAATGAGCTCAAGGTCATTGAATGTAATGTACGCGCCTCGCGCTCATTCCCGTTTGTGTCAAAAGTTTCTGGACATAACTTTATCGCAATTGCGACAGATGCCATACTTGGGCTTGAAAACACTGCAACCTACCAAACATTTGACCTAGACCATGTTGCGGTCAAGACTCCTCAGTTCTCATATAACCGCCTAAAGGGCGCCGACCCTGTTGCAGGTGTCGAGATGGCCTCGACTGGAGAAGTAGCATGCTTTGGGGCTGACCTCGAGGAAGCATTCTTCACCTCATGGCTTGCGACTGAACAACAAGTCAGGGGCAAAGACATTTTCGTCAGCTTACCAGACGAACAGAAACATCGATTTGTCGATGAACTGACGGTGTTGCAGGAAAAAGGCTGGAACATATTCGCCACTCAAGGAACTTATGATTATTTCACCGAACAAGGCATCACCATGCATCTCGTCCACAAAATCCAGGAAGGTCGTGAACCAAGTGTCGCGACCGCTATTACCAGCAAACAGTTTGACGTTATGGTTAATGTTCCTTCACTCTTTGATAGTGGGGATGCGCAGCGCATTCGACGTCTTGCTGTCGATAACCATGTGCCACTTTTCACCAATGCCGAAACAGGTCGCCTCTTTTTGCGCTGCCTAGGTGAAGAAACGGCCAAACATATGACGCCCAAACACTGGCGCGAATATGTCCCTAGTAAGTAGCGGTAAATGTAATTATTTTTATCGCTATCAACAGTATGTTAAATTAATCGCATATGAAACGCACTGCAAACCGCAGTGGTGGGCGAAAACTAGTTAACTCATCGCATGGTCAATTATTTGTAGCTCATACGCTAAAAGATGGTAGAACAAGACACCAAATAAATCAGTTGGTCTTAGGCATTGAAAAACGTCAAAAAAATGCGGTCATCATAAACCCGATAGATACTATGCATCTTACTTTACTGAGTGGTTTGACTAGATTGATGCATGTAAAAAGTTACGCCCACAGTAACTCAGAAAGTCTAGTTGATTTATTTGAGAAGTTTATCAAAGAAGAAGTTGGCACCGAACAAGTGAATGTTTGGGTACATGAAAAAACCCCATTGATAGCAGTAGGTAGAAAGTTGGACAAATTAGCATTAAGAATACAACCTGACGCTGCTCTTAAAACAAGACAAAAAGCATTAAATGGTTTCGTGTCAAAATATATTGACTCATGGAATCCACTGCCATTTAACCCTCACATTTCTTTGGGTCTTATGGTGGGTCATGCACTTTGGGCGCTAAGGAATAATCCGAATCATTTTATACAAAATACAAGCGTTTTGCCAGAACAACTTGCTTTAAATGGCGTCAAATTATATCGAGAAGTTATTCGATAATCTTATTCGATGGATTATCAAATAGCCAATCTGTGAGTATTCATCTAGAAAAAAGTGGCAAAACCGCGTATAATTGGTGGACTTATGCATGATGCAATTGTGGTAAAGGGAGCGCGCGAGCACAACCTCAAGAATGTTGATGTGACGATTCCGCGCGAAAAGCTGGTGGTCATAACTGGTTTGAGCGGCTCGGGTAAATCGAGCCTCGCTTTTGATACCATTTATGCCGAAGGCCAACGGCGGTATGTCGAAAGTTTGAGTGCCTACGCACGCCAGTTCCTCGGGCTCATGGAAAAGCCAGATGTCGACCAGATAGATGGCTTAAGCCCGGCGATTTCGATTGACCAGAAGTCAACCAGCCGCAACCCACGTAGTACCGTGGCTACCGTTACCGAGATTTATGACTACTTGCGACTGATGTTTGCTCGCATTGGTGTACCGCACTGCCCAGTTTGTGGCAATGCTATTACGCGCCAGACCATAGCCAATGTCATCGACCAGGTCACGACAGAAACTGCCACCGGTACGCGCCTCATGATACTTGCCCCCATTGTGACCGACAAAAAAGGTGCCTTTGAACACATCCCCGAACAGTACCAACGTGCTGGCTTTGCGAGGGCAAGAGTAGACGGCGTCGTCTACGCGCTTGATGAGTTTCCCGAGCTCGACAAAAACATACGTCACAAAATCGAGATAGTGGTAGACCGACTGGTTAATGACGACGAGTCACGGACGCGCTTGGCGCAAAGCATCGAACAGGCTATGGAAATTGCCGACGGCAAACTCATCGTGCTCAATGCCGATAATGACGAGCTCACCCAGTACAGTCTTATGTATGCCTGTCCTGACCACCCTGAGGTGAGCATCCCTGAGCTTGAGCCACGTACCTTTAGTTTCAATAGCCCGCAAGGTGCGTGCCCAGTCTGCACAGGTTTGGGAAGCAGGCTTGTCGTCGACCCAGAGCTCGTAATACCAAATGGCCGGTTGACGATTGCCGAAGGTGCCATTAGGCCCTACAACCGCATCAATATGGACAACTGGTATGTCCGCAAGTTGCAAGCTGTTGGCGAGCGACACGGCTTTAGTATGCACGAGCCGACATCGACTATTAGTCAGGCTAACCTGCAACGAATATTGTATGGAACTGACGACGAAACATATCGCGTGTCACTCGGTGCTGGTCGTGCTTTCGATACTACCTACGAAGGTGTTATCCCTAACCTAGAGCGTCGCCACAAAGAAACTGATAGTGATTTTATGCGCCGAGACATCGAGCGGTTTATGCAAGAAAAACCGTGCGGCACCTGCAAAGGACGCCGACTCAAACCAGAAATCCTCGCCGTCACAGTTGGCGACCAATCGATTATGGACATCTGTGAACTTTCGATAGACGACGCCGTCGATTATTTTGCGGGGCTGAAACTCCAGGAGCGTGATGCGAGCATCGCAAAGCTAGTGCTCAAAGAGATTCTAGCGAGACTGCGCTTCTTGCAAGACGTTGGGCTTAATTATCTTACATTGTTACGTAGTGCCACGACGCTAAGCGGTGGCGAAGCACAGCGCATACGTCTCGCAACGCAAATCGGGTCAGGTCTCATGGGCGTGCTATACGTTCTCGATGAGCCAAGCATCGGTTTGCACCAGCGCGATAATGGCCGACTCATCAAAACACTCAAACACTTGCGTGACCTCGGCAATAGCGTCATTGTGGTTGAACACGACGAAGAAACGATTCGTACCGCTGATTATTTACTCGATATTGGCCCAGGTGCTGGAATCCACGGTGGGCATATTGTCGCAGAAGGTACGCCGAGTGAAGTTGAAAAGACCAAAGAAAGTATCACGGGGCAGTACCTTGTCGGAAAACTTTCGATTGCTGTGCCAAAAAAACGCCGCAAAGGCAACGGTAAAGAGCTTGTTATAAAGGGTGCTCGTGAGAACAATTTGCACGATGTAACGGTTAGCATCCCGCTCGGGCAAATGGTTGTCGTGAGCGGTGTCAGTGGCAGCGGTAAATCAAGCCTTATCAACGACATTTTAGCTAAAGAGCTCCAGGCACAGCTACACCATGCTAGCACGACACCAGGTCGGCATGATGACATTGAAGGTATTAAAGAGCTTGATAAGGCTATAATCATCGACCAGTCGCCGATTGGCCGCACACCACGAAGTAACCCTGCCACCTACACCGGTCTATTCACGCCTATCCGTGAACTGTTCGCTACGGTCCCCGAATCAAAACTCCGCGGCTATGCCGCGGGTCGGTTTAGCTTTAATGTAAAGGGTGGTCGCTGCGAAAACTGTTCGGGCGATGGAATCATCAAAATCGAAATGCACTTTTTGCCTGACGTCTACGTACCATGCGAAGTCTGTCACGGGAAGCGTTACAACCGTGAAGCGCTTGAAATTCACTTTAAGGGTAAAACCATCAGTGATGTACTTGAGATGACGTGCGAACAGGCGCTCGACTTCTTTGCCAACATCCCAGCTATCGCACGCAAACTGCAAACCCTTGTCGATGTCGGCCTTGGCTATATTGCACTCGGTCAGCCAGCCACGACACTCAGTGGCGGTGAAGCGCAGCGTATCAAACTCGCCAGTGAGCTGAGCCGGCGACCAACCGGCCGCACGCTATACATTCTCGACGAGCCAACCACCGGTTTACACATGGCAGATGTTGACAAGCTATTAGGTGTAATGCATGCACTTGTTGATGCTGGAAATAGCATGATAGTCATCGAGCACAACCTAGATGTCATCAAAAATGCCGACTGGCTCATAGATATGGGGCCTGAGGGCGGAGCAGGTGGTGGTACGATTGTGGCCGAAGGCACCCCCGAAAAGGTCGCCAAACACCCGACAAGTTACACCGCGCAGTACCTCAAGCACATGCTTTAAACTACCCGATTGCATAAAAAACTATATTATTTTTTTCGAAAGATTGCACGAAGCTGTTGCTTTGTTCCCTCGATGAGGCGTAGCCGACAATCTTGATCTTTCAACAGGTGGTACACCATCGGCGATACCGAAAGTGCGATGATAATTAGCGCTGCAATCTCAACATTGATTCCCATGTCACTGAGCGCTCGCCCGGCGTAGAAACCCAAGTACGTAAATGTAGCGGTCCATAGCCCAGCACCTACCAAGTTATAGACAAGAAATGTGCGGTAGTGCATCTTGCTGACCCCGGCAATGATAGGAGCAAAGGTGCGGACTATCGGTACGAAGCGGGCAAGTACAATAGTTTTTGAACCGTACTTTTTGTAAAACGCTTCAGCTGCTTCGAGATTTTTCTGATGAAAGAACCGTGAATTTGGTCGCTGGAAAAGTTTCGGGCCAACTTTTCTTCCAAAAGTGTAACCAACGCTATCACCTAGAGCCGCACAGAGGAAAAGTAGCAGGACAAACAAATGGATATTTATCGAAAACACATCTTGCTGCACAAGAAAACCGGCGGTAAACAGCAAGCTGTCACCGGGTAAAAAGAAACCAATCAAGAGGCCAGACTCTGCAAAAATCGCAAAAAGGACAGCAATAATGCCTATTCCAGTTATAAGATGAATCAAACCTTCCATTAGCTCTATTGTAACGTAAGTCATGTCGAGGAAGAAACAGTTTAAAGACCCAAGGGTCGTTGTTTCGTTTTTTGCCCAAAAAGTGCTATACTAGCCCAAGATTAGTATAAAAAGAGAGGAAGACTATGTCTGATCAAATTTCACTCGAAGTGCAGCCACGCGACACTCTCGGCAAGTCCGTTAAGAAGGTTCGTGCCGAAGGCCTTATCCCTGCTGTTATACACGACCATGGCAAAGAGTCTGTGCATATTCAGGCTAATTACCAATCATTTGCCAAAGCATTTCATGCTGCCGGCCGACACCACCCTATCGAGCTAGCAGTTGGTGGCAAAAAATACACCGCGCTTGTCCGTACGGTAACGCGCGACCCTAAGATGAACACTTATACACACGCAGTTTTCAACGCTGTTTCAGCCAACCAACAAGTCGAAGCTGCCATTCCAGTCAAGCCGCAGTATGCTGAAGGTAACGATTCTAGCCCTGCAGAGCGCACCGGCCTGATTGTACTTGCTCAACTCGACGAAGTTGAAGTTAAAGCCTTACCAAAAGACTTACCAGACGAATTGTTTTACGATGCCGAGAAACTAGTTACCGTTGGTGACCATATTACTGTTGCTGACCTGATAGTTCCTAAGGGTGTTGTCGTTGAGACCGAAGCCAGTCATGCTTTAGCCACGGTCTTTGAGCCTAGCGCACTTGCCGCCGCCAACGAAGCCACAGCCGGTGAAGCTGAAGCCGTAGCTCCAGCCGCTGAAGAAGCCGAAGAAGCTCCTGCTGAACCAGCCAAAGAGTAGGTTACTACAAGTATCGCGCACAAATAGCAACATCTCGTTCTTTTAGGCGGACAACCGATTAGTTATTTGTAGGATGCGGTCACGTTCCTCTGGATTGTTTTTGCACTCATAATTCACATAAGCTATGACAGAAGGTCGGCCAATAGCTTGCAGTTTATCTGGGTCAACCAATGCATCAGCAACAACCTGCTTTTCATCAATCTTGCCAATGTACTTCGTATTTAATCCAAAACTACCATCCAATATTATGTTTGCCATGAGCCGTCTAATGGGTGCGCGTTCGAATCGTTTGAACATTTTTGCATTGTCGGGGAGCAGTATTTTTCGAGCGTTTTTATGGTATTTCATGAGTGTCATGAATGCATCAATTTTCAGATCGTGCGCCCCAAATAGGACGGGGCATTCATAGAGAACTTCGGCGCCAGTTGTCAGGAAGCCAATGTCTTTCAAATAGCCGTCAAGTTTGCCAACGCGTTCTTTTATGAAACTTATTGAATTGCCAACGAGGCTTGGAAAACGAGCAATAGCATCTGGTTGAATCCCTAAATCGTTGAGTGCCTGAAAGGTAGCATCAATATTGTCAGGGCTAAGGGTGAAGGCTCGTAAAAACCGTCTGCCGATATCTTCTCCGTTTTGCCCCCATTTCGCAAAAGTGAGCCTATTTATGCGTCTATTATTTTCGGACCTGGCTGTTACCGAAGAGTATGCCTCGAGGTTTTTTGCAGTGACCCCAACGGTATCAAGGAAGTAAGTAATCCTGTTTCTTAAAACATCAGGTCTGACTGATCCGGTCATAGGAGAATGCTCGAAAAAATGCACTGGGTTTAGGCCGTTTTCTACTAGTACCGTTACTGCCTCATCGATATATTCTGGTGCAACTCTGAGCGCACGGTCACCATTGACTATAAGTTTTCGCGGGTCAATGCCATACTTAAAGTAAGTGCGTGCAGCGGCGACAAAAACATCTACCGGCACAGGTCTTTCGTGGTCCGAATAGCCTAATTGTTTCGGCTTGAGCCCCAGAAAGTCATAATAAAATGCTTCTCTTGAGTCGAGCACGCGGCGATTATGTTCGAGCGTGTCTTGTTTTGTTGTTGTTGCCGAGCTAATGAGTGTCTCGGATCCAACAACATAGTCAACATTTGCCTGTGGAAGTTCGTCATAACGAATAGTTCGACTAGCTAGTTGAGAGAGCACCGGAATATCATCAAGCCCAAGCGTTGCATACGGGTCTTGTGGCTCCAGAAAAATTTCCGTAGTGGCTATGGGAGCGGGTTTCATAGACCTCTCTACGCTCGGTGCGTGGAACATATTCGCTAGAGGTTGCCTCATAGTATATTGACGGGTCATTCACTATATAAAAACATAGTATTAAGACAAAAACAAGAAAAACTCTCTATTAATCCTCGAGGAAGCCGCCAGATTGGTGCTGCCATAGTTTGGCGTAGGTGCCTTTTTTGGCTAGAAGTTCTTTGTGTGTGCCTTGTTCGACAATTTTGCCTTCATCGAGCACGATTATCCTGTCCATACGTTGGATTGTGCTGAGGCGGTGAGCGATGACTAGCGCCGTGCGTCCTTCGAGTAGCTGCCACATGGCTTCCTGAATCAATTTTTCACTTTCACTATCGAGTGCGCTTGTTGCCTCGTCAAGCACCAAAATAGGTGCATTCTTGAGAAGGGCGCGCGCTATTGCAACACGTTGACGCTGACCGCCGCTTAACTTAACGCCTCGTTCACCTACGATAGTGTCGTAGCCATCTGGTAACTTTGAGATAAAATCATCGGCAAAGGCGTG
>CAYUNX010000010.1:0-32308 GCA_964446255.1 uncultured Candidatus Saccharibacteria bacterium | reverse complement strand
TTATGGACAGGGAAATCATCGAAAGTATCACCGCCACGGTATCTATCAAGCTAACTAACCGTCACGGCCAAGTTATTTTCGAGGGGACAAGCACTGAAACTGGCATGGAAATATGCCAGTAGAACACAACTCAGATATCTGGTTCTAAATTTGTTAATGTAATGCACATCGGCAAAAATGACTGGTGCTGTGAATTACGACTTCCTTGCGACTAATGCTAACACTATGGGGTTGGCTAATCGGACTTCTAGTTATCAACTATGTAATTAACTCACTGACATTGTATAGTGTGAGCATGTATAACAAATTAAATAGAATTCTCTTGTCATTAGTTGTAGGGCCATTCTTTTGGCTCTATACATATAAAAAAGAAAGAACTAAGATATGGCTCAACTTTTCATTTAGTCTAATATCAATTGGACTATATTATTTTTGGATAGCTTATCCCTGGGCGGTACTAAATGCAATATTTCGTAATGACAAATTCTATAGTGAAAGTAAGACTGACCACAAAGACATAACGCACCCGCCAAAAGAATTAAAATTTTTAATTGTATTGTGTGCAATTTTGCAAGGACTGCAAATGATGGCAATAATTTGTATCTTATCAGTTTGGATAACATATTTTTCTATTGGGATGGACTCGACTATGAACAACCCTTTATCTCCAAAACTAATTTTCTGGTTTGTACTATGGACAATTCTAATAACAATAATATTCACAAAATGGCTTAGCAAGTTTAACAAAGATCAGATAATAAGAAGTCTAAGGCGTGCGGTACATATACTGCTTGCAATAGTAATAATAAGTATGTGTATTATAGGTATTGTTCAGAATGCCCCAAAAAATAGCAAATACTGTGATGAAAAGACAACACTTACGAGCAGTAAATCGTCAGTATTCCCGATTGCGACTGATGGTGGCAGCGGAACTGCCTTTGCTATAGACTCAAATGGGTCATTTATCACGGCTTATCATGTAATTGATGGCCAAAAAAATATTAGATTGAACCTGAGTGGTGGGTCTGTCCCACTTCGCTTACTACGGTCTGCTCCAAACTACGACCTGGCACTACTAAAAGCTGATACTGATTTACCGAATAAGTCCTATTTGGCAATGGATTATGATTATACAGTTGGAGATCAGGTGTATGCGATAGGGTGGCCTGCGAATACATTCACAGCAGGTATGGCAAGTTATAGTAAAGGAATTATCTCACGCGTACTAACAAATGACAGCTTAAAATTAAATCAACCTGATTTACAAAATGAACTTGAAATTGTACAGACAGATGCAGCCATAAATCCAGGCAACTCAGGAGGACCATTGTTGAGTGAATGTGGCGTAGTTGGAATTGTCTCGGCAATATCTGACAGTAATGGGTTGGGAGACTATGGATTTGTAAGTGAGCAGGGTATTGGGTATGCAATTAGCTCAAAGACTGCACGTGACGCACTTGGACTTTAGTAACCAGAGATATACAGTGTGTTAGTTTAGCGACTTAGTATTTGCGTGCGCAGTATCTTTTCCATGGTTTTGCCCTTGGCGAGCTCGTCGATCAGTTTATCTAGGTAGCGAATCTCACGCATGGTTGGCTCTTGTATATCTTCGACTCGTACGCCGCAGATGACACCTTTGATAAGTGACCGCGATGGGTTGAGCCGAGGGGCATCTGAAAAGAAAGTTTCGAAGTTGGTTTGATTTGCCAATTGTGCCTCAAGCGCTTTTTGGTCATAGCCGGTAAGCCAGCAAATAATCTCATCAACTTCCGTCTTGGTGCGACCCTTTTTCTCGGCTTTAGCAATGTAAAACGGGTATACACTTGCGACGCTGATTGTATAGATCCGATGTTTTTCCATGATAAGCCCTCTTTAATCATCACTAATTATACTGCTAGCAAACAAATTTAGTTTAACGTACTCGTGCACAAACCAATCAAACAACAAAACAGCACCCTCTTATCCTAGGATTATCGTGGATATTCATGATGTCGAGTGTATACTGAAGTCAATTAAGGAAAACTATGGAAGAAAACCAAAAACCGCAAGAATCACAGCCCTCGCAGTACCCACCTCAGCAGTTTCAACAACCTCAACAGGTGCAGCCTAATGTCCCAAATCCTCCCACGATCAACCCATATGTGGCGCAACAACCGAGCTCCGTAGATGCGGCACAAGCTTTTGCACCCGCGCCGACAACTACTAACCCGCCTCAGCCAAGCTCCGTTCAGCAACCGTCTAATTTGCGTCATGTTTTCACAGTTTTTGGAGCGCTACAGCTCATAGGTGTCGTTTTATTTATGCTCGCATTACTTTTCGCGACGCAATGGTCGGGCGAAGGTTCAGGTGGCTTACAATTGATGCTCGTAGTTATTCTCTTCGTGAGTCTGCCCATAGTGGGGGTATTGGCACTGATTAATCTTATAAGCTTGCCGATCTTTATGGTGAAGCACAAAGCTCATGGCTTCGGTCAGGCATTTAGAATAATCTCACTCATAGTATCTTTAGCGATTGTTGTTTATGGAGCATTTACGTTTTACCCATTTCTGACAAGTGGCATGGAGCAGTATGAACCTTTGCCTAACGAGATTGTAGAAATTGATGGGGGTGATGGTGGGCATTTCGATGTGCCAGTTTTGCCAGAAGAAACCCAACCGTAAACCTCACGCCGACCATGCTGTAAATATTAAGGTTTGCGAGCTTTGATTTTTATCTTGCGAGCTTTTTCGTACTGAGCGCGTTTGGTCGTAATCTTTTGGAGCCTAGCCTGCTTCTTAGGGTCTCTTTTTCTCATAGTTTTACCTGCTCGTACCTTGTTTACGAATCTGTTGAATAGTGCTGGCGAGTGATGCATCGGTGTTGTGTTCGGCAAATATGTAGAGTTGTTTAAAAGGTAGGGCAGGGTCATGACGCGACACGATTGCCTCGGCGAGCTCTTGTGCGGCCGCGAGCTCCGCGTCGTTATCTGCTAGTTTCCAGATTTTGGTGCGCAGCGTATATGACAATGCGACAGTAAATTCACCGTGTTTTGTAACAGCCTTAAACTTCGATGAATTGCCAGTAACGGGCAGAGGTGTGACTTTCATGTCTCTACAGTATAGTACGTTTACTACTGTATGTTGCATGACGGGCAAAAACTTTTCATTGACTCTGCGCTACAATTAGTGCTATTGTTGGTCCCAATGATTACTCAAACCAAAGATATGATGTGTTGCGCAGAAAGCCCGATGTTCTGTTGTAACATGTAATATTTTAAAACAATAAGAACTCAGGGCTCCTAACAAGCAGGAGCCTTTTTTAATGTATAAGGAACTAAAATGAGCGAAACATTATCACACTTAAAAAGTACGACCAGCATCATTGCCGACCCACAGACTTTCATTCAACCCAGAATCGATAATTTAGAACCTAGATTTGAAACAGGCCACGTGGGCAATCGAGATGACAATATAGAGGTGAAACCTCGTGTTGAAGATTATGCGTCTTTACCAATCGAAGAAGCTTTTGACTGGCTAGCAATTCTTGACTCGGTACGAAGGGTGCGTGCCCTACCGCCTCATCCGTTGTACCTCGTTGCATTCCGCTCACTGCTCAAACAGGGAGTCGACACAACGGCCTTGCTCGAGCATGATCGGCGAGCGCACGAGGCCGCGCTCGAGTCTCCAGCTTTGATCAAGTACCACGGCGGCACACCCAACACAACTGGCCTAGCACTATCATTCTGCCTGTGGGAGAACCCTGAGGCCGCAAAAATAATCTCAAGAGACAGACGTCACACCGATGCGACGACAATGGTTTCAAACTACCAAAAATACACAATTGATAAATATTGGCTACACCATGCTGAAAATGACATCCGTTTCGTTCAGCTATAGCATATAAGTTGAGAACTTTAGTCGCGATGGCGATTCGCTAATCAGTACCGGCATCGAATATCACGCGGTTTTAATAGGGGGATTCTAAAGAGGCGCTGTCATCTTGGCTGTCAGGCATGAGCAGCCGGTCGACGAGCTGGTCAATGTCATCATCAGACAAGTTAGCTTTGACGGCATAGCCTGAAATGCCGTAGTCGCGGAGCCCGGCAGGGGCGTCTGCTTCGTTGATGTTCGAGATTATGAAGACTCGAATGTTTTTACCCCATTCGCTTGCCCGCATCCTTTTTAGCACTTCATCGCCAGCTATCTTTGGAATCATCAGGTCGAGCAGTACGAGGGCGGGTCGTACCCGCTCGATTATCTCAAGCGCCATTTCGCCGTCATAAGCAGCGTGACATTCGTAGCCGGCTATCTCAAGTCGTGTTTTGTAAATCTCTGAAAGGCTCGGGTTGTCTTCGACAATTACTATTTTGAGTTTAGGGAATTCATCCATAGCTCCATAATACGCAATGTTGGTCGTAAAAACTATGGTCTTATACATAATTCCAAAGTATTTTTCAGCATGCTACAATGAAGCACATGCGGTATCTTAAGCCTCGAGCGGGCACGTTTTATTGTTTTTCGCCCCCGGTGATGATTGCTACGTTTGCCATCGAGATTATTCTCGCCATACACACAGTGGTGCGTTACAAAATGTCGGCGGTGACACGTCTGGCCGCCTCGATGTTGATATGTCTCGCAGTTTTTCAACTTGCCGAGTACAACATATGTGAAGGATCACTTGGGCTTGATAGCGCGAACTGGGCGCGACTTGGTTTTGCATCTATCACTCTGCTACCACCGCTTGGCATACACCTTGCGACAAAACTCGCCAAAGACAAGCAACCCGTGCTCGTGCTCGGCGCCTACACGATGGCAGCAGCTTTTATTAGCTTCTTCCTTTTCATTGGTCACGGGGTGACCGGACCGGCCTGCATGGGCAACTACGTTATCTTCAAAATTGCAAATGGTGCCGGTGGTCTATTTAGTACCTACTACTACCTTTTGCTTGTTGTTGCAGTGGTGTATGCGGGACGTAAAGCAAAAGAAATGAAGCAGGCCCATAAAGCGCGGGCGCTTAATGCGCTTTCGGTGGGGTACCTTGCGTTTATGCTACCCACAACCGCGATCAATTTTGTGAACCCTGAAACGGTGCGTGCAATTCCATCTATTATGTGTGGTTTTGCGGTGGTAATGGCGCTCTTTATAGCCGGCGAGGTCTTGCCGCAGTATCACAAGCGTGAATCGTGGTCTGAGCTGGTTCGTGAACGCCTCTCGTTCTGACATTTTTAAGTAAACCACTTTTTTATGCGATGCTCGGCTCTTGTAGCGATAATTGACTGACTTTGTGAAGGTAGGCGTTCATTTTGTAATGGAAATGATTAGTTGTGTACTCATTTGGATCGGGGATGGTACAATGTAAGGGCTTTAACAACTTATTAAATATAAAGAGACGGCGAGAGATCTAGCTCTGTGACCCGTCAGCAGCCTGTGCTTACAATGCGCAAGGTGCTCCATCTAGCCCGCAGTGCGGGGAAGATATGCCGGCAAATCGCCTTACCATATCCTTTCTGCCTGCAGAGAGGATATTTTTATATGACCAACACCGTTGGCGATGCAACCCTATTTACCAGTGAGTCTGTTTGCTCAGGCCACCCAGACAAGATGGCTGATGCCGTTAGTGACGCATTGCTCGATGCGATTCTCACGCAAGACCCGCATGCCCGAACCGGCATTGAGACTGTAGTGGGGGCTGATCAGATTAGTCTATTTGGCGAGATTAAAACTACGGCAAAGATAGATAGCGAGCAGATCGTTCGCACAAAAATTGCAGAGCTTGGCTACACTAACGCAAGTTGGGGTTTTTCTGATACCAAGTCGCATTTTAATAACTACTTACATCAGCAATCACCCGAAATCGCCGTGGGCGTAGACCTGGATGGTGCGGGCGACCAGGGGATGATGTTTGGCTTTGCATGCGATGAAACACCCGAGCTGATGCCGTTACCGATTGCGTTAGCCCATGCGCTGACACGCCGCATCGACGAGTGCCGCGAAACTGGCGAGCTAAAATGGCTCCGACCCGATGGAAAAGCACAGGTAACAATTCGCTATGATGAATCCGGCCAACCCGTTGCGGTCGAAAAACTCGTCGCTGCTGTGGCGCACGATGAAAAAACATCGCCCGAGCAAGTACGAGCAGATGTTATCGAGCACGTTTTTACACCCGTACTTGAAACGTATAAATTCAAGCTGCCCCTTGACCACAATATTGTCATCAATGGCACCGGTTTATGGCATATCCCTGGTCCTGAATCTGACGCCGGGCTTACAGGCCGTAAAATCGTCGTAGATACGTACGGGGGTTATGCGCGTGTCGGCGGTGGAGCATTTAGCGGAAAAGACCCGAGCAAAGTAGACCGTAGTGGTGCCTATGCGGCTCGGTTTATTGCTAAGAACATTGTCGCAGCTGGGCTTGCTACCAAGTGCGAGGTTGGGCTTGCCTATGTTATTGGGCAGCCCAAACCACTCATGCAGACAATTGACACGTTTGGTACGGCAACCGTGAGTGAAGCTGAGCTGTATGCCTTTAAAGACAAGCTTATAGATACGAGTGTGAAAGGAATCATAGAGCGGCTCGATTTGGCTCGGCCGATTTATAGTGCGACGAGTGCATATGGTCATTTTGGCAAGCCAAACTTGCCTTGGGAACAAATCGTAAAGGTTTAGGTAGCGCTGTCATTCTGAGCGAAGCGATGTGCAGTCGAAGAATCTCCCCGACATTAACTTTTTATCTGTACTTTTGCGTGGCCAAAAGTACCAAAACCCACCGAGCGACGCAAAAAACCGACTGACTGGCACTTTTTGTTCCAGCTGTCTGGTGCGTGCGGAACTCGCTTCGCTCAAACAGTCCTCCTTACGCAGGCAGCTTACACAAAAAGTACCAATCAGTTTTTATGCGATGCTCGGCTCTGGCGGCGACCCACGTCTAAATGCTTCGAAGGTAAGTTTTCGATCATATATATAGCTTAGCTACGCATGTGTCCTTTAAGTTGTAACAGACAACAACAGCTCAGCCAGGATGGCTCCAGAGTGCCACAAGCTACAAACCCCCTCCGTCATTCCGGACTTGATCCGGAATCTAGTAAATAAAGAGTCGCACTCGCGACATAACTTAGGTGACTATGCGGAAGACTCCTGGCTCTCACTGTTGTCAGTAGCTACAACTCCCGACAGGTGACGAGACTTGTTTGACGAGTGACTACTACACCAGTGGTGTAGTACGAAGGAGGAGTTGTCTCGTCAGTTGTAGCTCTGACAAACAGTAGACCAAGTAGTCGGAGCCCTAGTCTAGAGTTTTTGGTACTTTTGGGTTATGCCAAAAGTACGTATACTGAGGAAAGAGACGATGACTATGCCAATGTTGGGGTGGCTGGTCCCGAGTAAAACTAAGTGATTTGATTTGTGGTTCCCGAACTGCAGTCGGCCATCTTTTTGTACCGACAAATATACAGAGATGGCGAGACTTGCCTCGCCACTCAACCTACTTTTCCTTGTTGAAAAGTAGGCAAAAAACACCGAGGAGCTGTGAAATAACCGGCTTACTTGAAGCTTTCTTCCGTTCTCAGGGTTCCTGCGAAACTCACTCCACAAGTAGTTCCGTTCAAACATTCTCGTCACGCCTGTTCACTCCGGAAATCTCCAAATCAGTTATTTCAATCCTCGGCTCTGGCGGCGACCCACGTTTATTTGCTTCGAAGGGCGGTTATCAATCAAATACAAAGATTTCTTACGCATGTGTCCCTGAAGTTGTAACAGACAACAACATTTCCGTCCAGGATGTCTCCAGTGTGCCATTTAGCTGCAATTCACCCTCTGTCATTCTGAGCGGAACGGAGGGGGGTCGAAGAATCTCTCGTAAACATTCTAGATTCTAGAATCCAGAATCTAGATTCAAAACTGATAATCGATTATCGTTATTCGATATCTCGGTGGCGGAAGCCGATGATGCCGAGCGTGATGAAAACAATAAAGCTACATACGAGATAGACCACAAGACCGCGGGGTACTTTCCCGAGCAGTGGGTCGAGCGGTGTGAAATAGTGATACGGCAAGAACTTGACTGGCAAAGCTAGCCAATCGGTCAAACTGCTGAGGCTAGCTAAGAGGTAGCCACCGAAGCCGATGACGACGGCAGTTGCGGTTGCTGCTCGTCGTGTAATGCTACTTGCAGCTTGCATAGCAAACGCAATTAGACCAAAACTCATACAGAAAAGCGCGGTGTAGATTGTAGTCACCGTCAATCGACTAGCCCCAATATCCATATCAACGAGTGGTGCCAAAACGATGATGCTCAGGAGTGTGGTACCAGTTACTATCCCGAATTCGAGCACAAAACTTAGTAGTTTCGCGACAAGCAGTTTTGTACGACTTATGGGGCGGGCAAGCAGGAGCTCGAGCGTATGGCTCGACTCTTCACGGCCAAGCAGGCTAACCCCTCGCGTTATAGCGAGGATTATCCAGATGAGTGGTAGGGTGGCGTAAAATAACTGCGAATTGAGAAAGCCAACTGGGTCACCGACATTGACCGAGCTCGAATTGCCAGTTTTAAGGCCACGCAATTCTTGGGGTAATTGGTTGATAACTTTATTTAACTCAGCGGCCTGGTCGCGGATGGAAGGGAACAGCGCGATAATGACTACAGTCATGGCGACCGAGCCAACCGTCCACCAGATAATCGCGGTGCGCCGTCGTTGTAACTCCCAAAAAATGACATCTTTCATGCGCCGTCTCCGTAGTATTCGAGGAATTCATCTTCCAAGTTGAGCTGTTCAGTAGTCATTGTCTCGATGTTGCAGGTGGCGAGCACGGCAAGTGCTTCGGCGATACTAGCTTTTGGTTGCAGCACTACCGTGTTACCCTCAGCTGAAAGAAATTTGACAGCTCGATTAGCACGCAGTTTTTCGGCGTCACGAGGGTTGGCGAGCACAATGCGGAACGTCAAACCGCCCAGGTTTTCATCGCCCTTCACAAGCTGTTCGCGGATGAGCCTGCCGTGTTTGATAATCCCGACGCGGTCGCACATGCGCTGCGTCTCGGCAAGGTTATGGCTACTGACAAACACTGCCGCTCCGCGAGCACTGGCTTCACGAATTGCTTGGTAAAAAACTTCTTGCATGAGGGGGTCGAGACCACTCGTCGGCTCGTCGAGTATCAGCACATCAGGCTGGTGCATCAGCGCTTGTATGACGCCGATTTTTTGGCGGTTGCCTTTGCTGAGCTCGTTGATTTTCTTTTCTGGCTCTGCCTCGAACCGCTGGATGAGCTCGGCGAGGTATTCGCTGTTGTCGCGCTGCTGCAATTTGCTTAAGTATGCGAAAAGTTCATGCCCGGTAACCTTTGGCCATAGGGCGACTTCGCCAGACAAGTACCCGACGTGACGTTTAACCGCCACGCTATCTTCGACAGCGTCGAGGCCCATTATGCGGGCCCGCCCAGCAGTTGGTTGGATAAAATTGAGGAGTAATCGTATGGTCGTGGATTTGCCGGCACCATTTGCGCCCAAAAAGCCGTAGACTTCACCAGGTTTGACGCTCAGGCTCAGTTTGTCTAGAGCAGGTGTGCGGCTGCCCGGGTAGGTTTTGCTGAGTTTTTTAATTACGATGCTACTAGCCATTACCCTTGTATCATAGCAAAAAGTACTAGTTAATTACACTTTCAGCCTCTTGCCCTGCTCGGTCTGGCGCCTGCTATTTAGTTTAAGCTCCCGACGAATTAATAACACAGTATATATAATTGAGACTTATACCTGTCGTTTTACGTATAATACTAGTAATGAGGCAGATTATATTAGCGAGCGGATCACCAAGACGCAAAGAACTATTAGAAAAAATAGGTCTGACATTCACTGTCGTGCCAAGTGATTTTGATGAATGGCTCGACGATGACCAAACGCCAGAATCAGTTGCAGTCGCACTTGGAATCGGCAAGGCGCAGGCCGTTGCTGCTAAGTACCCCGAAGCGATAGTAATCGGGAGCGACACCATCGTAACCGTTGACGGCAAACAACTTGGCAAGGCAGAAAACATCGACGAGGCGCGTGAGATGTGGCGGATTGCGACGAGCGCACCCAACAAAATCACATCCTCACTTGCGGTGGTGTGTAAGGCTGAGAATTATGAGTTTGCGGTTGCAGACAACGCATACGTTACATTCAAACCATATGATGAAGCGGCAGTTGAAGCATATCTCGCAACCGACGATTGGCACGACAAGGCTGGTGCTTGGAGTATACAACAATGTCGTGGTCTGATGGCACGTGTCGAGGGTGACCCCGAAACTATCCTAGGCCTCCCCACACGCTTGCTTGCCGAGTCACTTGCCCGATTCAGCGATCCACGGTAGTTAGAAAATTATAGCATAAAACTTGACAATATAAAAAATAGTAATTATATTAATCTATTAAATGAGCATCAATAATGTGCCAAGTCAATTAGCCCCAGCTCTGCATATTGCCCTAGAGGCTTTTGATGGCTGTCCCAATAAGAAACTATCAAAATCTTTATCTGGGTCATTTGCCCGTGCTATAAGTGTTGAGTGCGCTAAATACCCTGAGCAAGTTTTGTTTACTGGTTCAGCAGATAAATTCAGCAGAGATACGAACCGAGCAATTTCTGCGCTAGAATTTGGGTGTAATGGTTGCCCATTTTCGAAAGAAGAGCCAGGTGTTCAGCGTCGAAGGAATTTGGTTGATACATTACATCCACATATTTTAAATTTCTGCGGCGAGCTATTCATTAAAAAACATTATGCGCAAGCATCATTAACGAGTTATATAGTCGTAAAAGAGCGTTTACGTGAGCTTACAAATTATGAGAATGCGACTGAAGCGGTGGGCAAAGGTGGACTTACTTTTATAGGCGCAGCGGGCGAGCATGTAGATGGAATGTATCAACAGAGTGCAAAATTTGTATTGATGGCAATAGACACGCTACGAAATGAAGCAAGTCATTCGATTGCGCCAGTGCTTGATGAGACAACAGATGAAAAAAGATCATTCATGAAAATGAGCCTATCTTCGCTAGGCATGGTCTATTTAGACAATATCGAAATCCGAAGTTAAGCAACAGAAACAGCGTAAGTTCCGTCTGCGGCATAATCATCTTTGATTACGGAATATGGGTAGTCTTTAAGTTTTTAATAAATAGTAAATGCAAGGTTTTCAGCGGACTATAAAACTACTAATTGAAATACTGTTTTTTACTTTCGGTTCAGAAGAAGTTACGAAAAAAGTTTGAGGTTTTTGAGTTCGGGCGGGAGGAAACCGTCTTTGGCTTTGTAGTCGGCTTTCCAGTGGTAATCTTTGCCATAACCGAGGTCTTTCATAAGCTTAGTGGGTGCGTTGCGTATGCCGATGGGAACGGGGAGGTCGGGGTAGTCGCGCGCAGCCTCGATAGCTTTTTGCATAGCATCCGCCACTTCACGGCTTTTTGGCGACTTGGCGAGCACTGTAGCGCAGGCATATAGATTATATTGCGCTTCGGGAAGCCCAATTCGCTCTACGGCCAGAAAAGTTGAGACGGCGATGTTGAGCGCAGCAGGGGCGGCTAGGCCGATGTCTTCGCTTGCGAAAATCACCATGCGCCGTGCGATAAATTTGGGGTCTTCGCCTGCCTGAATCATGCGAGCCAAATAGTATAGTGCAGCATTGGCGTCACTGCCACGCAAACTTTTGATAAAAGCACTAATGACGTTGTAGTGCGTCTCGCCTTTTTTATCATAGCCGGGCAAACGTGTTTGGGCGGCGAGCTCAACAACTTGCGGCGTGATAGTTTGGCCGGCAGATAGTTTTATAGCCAACTCAAGATTGCCGAGGGCCACTCGGGCATCACCGCTGCTGAGGTCTGCTAGGAGCTCGACCGATTTGAGCGGAAGTTTCTTAGCTGTTAGCTTGAGTCGCTTAGCTGTTGCTCGCACAATCGTCATGATTTCACTCTGCGACAGGGGTTCGAGCACAAGCACGCGTGAGCGGGAGAGTAGGGGGTTGATAACTTCAAAACTCGGGTTTTCAGTCGTTGCGCCGATGAGCACGATGGTACCAGCTTCGACGTGAGGCAAAAAGGCATCTTGCTGGGCTTTGTTGAACCGGTGAATCTCATCGACGAACAGTATCGTGCGCATACCAAGCCGTTGGTTTTGCTGGGCTCTCTCTATAACCTTGGTGATGTCTGCTTTGCCGCTCGTAACGGCGCTGAGCTCGATAAATTCGGCCTCGGTCTCATTAGCGATGATACGCGCAAGCGTCGTTTTGCCCGTACCGGGTGGTCCCCAAAGTATCAGGCTTGTTGGTTCTTGCTGCTCGATAATCTGCCGGACGATTTTATTCGCACCTACCAAATGTTCTTGCCCAACTACGTCAGCAAGTTTCTCGGGTCGCATCCGCTCCGCCAGAGGCCTCATATCCATAAGAATAGTATACACTATCTGAATATTGAAAAAACATACAATAAATGATACAATATAACTCTATATTAGTCATACTACCACTAAACGTATTCCGATGATTGAAGCAATTAACTCAGCAACCCTTAAGTGGGAAAAGTACCAAGATTTCTATGGTAGTTCATTGGTTGTCAGAGAAGGAAGATGGCTATTTCAAGATGATGTTAAGACTTTAAAATTATTTGGGATAGTTATTAGGCCGAATGCGAACGTGTTCACCCCCATTAATCCAGGTTGGTTTGTTGGCGAAGAATTAGCCGACTCAGAAGTTGGGGTTGCCGCGCAGGTGGCGAAAACTTTGCTACGACATTTACTAGCGCATTCTAGCCCAGAAACAAATGACCCACCTCCAATTTTTGCTGCTGAGGGTTTCAACGCGCAGTTCTTATGGCCAGTTCCGCCAAAAGGGGCTTGGGGTGACGATGAGTCGAACAATCAAATTACTAGTACACGCTACACGGTAGCACAGCAGTCTCACCGCGACTTTGGTTGTACGGATACGTCAAAAATTCGACTGGTCGTTACGAAACAAAAGGTTTTAGCTCCAACAATGCTTCCTGGCAAAGAACGAAAGATTAGTAACATAGGTAACGTAGAGCGGGTTGAACAGGTACCTGACAACGAGGCAGTTGTTGCGCTAACGTGTCTGGCCAACTATCTTAAAAATTGTGTTACACCGAGCGAGCCACCAGAAGAAATCAATGTACCAGTAGAGTTTGACCTCCCGAAACAAGATAACTCGACATCATATCGAAGAAATCTTGTGGATCGCTGGCACTCATTATTTGGGCGGTAGTTCATAAAGTTTCGTCTAAATCGCTTGAGGCGAGTCTATGCAACCATGTTTTGCACGATTTAGTAATTTTATAAATTTGACTTTGGTACCAGATGATACTACTATTCAAATTATGCCACCCCAACAAGAGAAATACACCGGCTTCATATCTGAGCGTAAAGCAAAAGTAATACGTGATATCCGATTTCATGAGCTTTTTGACTACATTTGTGATTACGCCGCTGCAAATGATTTCCCAGACGTTAAACGTGAACAACATCTGCGAGGTGTTTTTGCTATTCGCGATGATGAGGTGAAAGTCGCGGAATGGCTTGGCTATCTAATAAAACATTCGGGTCAGTTTATTAATGAAACATATCATAAAGATTTCGTAGATGAATATTTTGCTAATAAAGATGCAAAAGTGCTTTCGGATATGGACGAGCGTCTCTCACGCATAGGTGGGTTTTTAAACTTGTCCTAATAAAGAAATACGGTTCATGCCTAACATGAACCGTATTCTTAACACTTAACTCTAGTGTACGAAGTCTATGACTTACCACCAGTGGTTAGCTTGCCAGAAGGCGAGAGCATTTTCCCAGCTACCATAACGGCGCATGGCATAGCCGGTAAAGTATGCGTCTTGGCAGGCATAGTCAGCGCCACACTGGGCACGGAGTACGCCGTTACAATCTTGTCCGATGCCATAACATCCACTTGGGTTGGTTGCATTGGGGTTGTTGCCGCTTTCGCGGGCATAGATGTATGCTTTTGCGCTATTGCCATCAACTGGATAGCTTGTGGTTGCAGCTGCTGGGGTAGCGGCTGCTGCACGGTAGGTTGGAGCTGCCTGTACGGGCGCTGGTGCTACGACTACGGGTTGTGGCAAAGCACGCTCTGCAAGCTGCTCTTCTGCGGTTGGTATACGCAGGCTGTCACCTGGGTTGATGATGTCTGGGTTTGCAATGCCTTCGTTGGCATTAAAAATGCGCACCCAAGTCGTTGTGTGCGCATCGGCTATGCTGCTCAGGCTATCGCCTTCAACAACAGTCACCATGTTAGGCGCAGGTTTGGTTTCGGCCTCTTTGACAGCCGTGACAGCTACCTTCTTAGGCTCGTTTGCTTTTTTGCTTGTGGCGGCGCTGGCGGTCGCAGTGCCCGCGCCAATAAATACGATCGCTAGAGCGATCGCCGTAACGACGATGCGTTTCATTATCTTCCCCTCCTACCGTACACCATTGCCCCTAAGGGCCTGCCAGAGCGATTAATTGTTATTATGCGAGATTAGTTGCTCTGTACAAAGCGTACGATATGTGTCAAAACTCCAAAATCTGTTCTGGACACGTGGGTCTAAGGCTATAGCACAAGCATAGTAGTGTCAAGCATCGTGGTCACCACGCTATATGTAAACAGGGGTATATAAGCACTAGTAAAATAGACAACAAAACGTTGTAGAAAAGATTATACCGCTACCTCTGTAAAGTTACTCGAAAATGCTACAAATTACGGGGGTAGTTTTATGACTTTTTGCGGCGGAGCAGCTTAGCAGGGACGTGGTCTGTCTCGTCTTCTATCTCGTGTCCAAGTATTTCCTCGATCAAGTCTTCGATAGTAACAATGCCGACAATCTTGTCATCTTTCTCGACCGGCATGAGGTGAGTCTTAGCGGCGATAAACTTACGAAACATGGTGTCGAGTGCCGTCATGCTACCGACTGCCTGGATAGGGTGAAGGTACAGCTCGTCGACGCGTGGACTTACCTCGTCAAAATCGAGGTCCACCAGTTCTTTGACGAGCAACACCCCAAAACAAATAGTTTTAGCACCATTAAAGATTGGTATGCGGCTACGGCCACTTTCTTTTATCTCGCCGATGAGTTTGTCGTCGATAACTGTCTGCGGGGTCAACCAGTAGACATGACTCATAGGTGTCATGATGCTACTAACGCGTTTTTCGCTCAGTTGCAATGCGCCTCTTATAATCTCGACCTCGTCTTCGTCGAGCTCGCTTTCTTTGGTGCCCAGGTGCTCAGCGATGAGCAGCCCTAATTCATGACGTGTGTGCAAATCTTGACGTGAACGTTTGAAGAGTTTGTCGAGCAGGAGCTGCAACGGTTTAGCAATAGGGTAGGTGACGATAATCATGCCGCGCATGAGCCAACTGAGGCGACCGCACCATCTGAGGGCATTTTGTGCGAACAGCGCTTGCGGCATGATTTCCGAAAATACTGTCAGCAGTAGCGTGCTTATGATAACTGCGACGACACCGTTGAGGCGCGTATCGATGACAAGTGGTGTCATTGAGGCGGCCGTAACGTTCGTCAGCAAGATGGCTGCAAGCGTCAGGTGGGCATTTTTGCGTATGGCATACAGGCGTTTGGCGTAGACGTTGCCGAGTTTGCGTTTGCGACGCAGGTCGGCCAGGTTGAGTGACATGAACGCCACATTCAAACCCGAACATATCGCCGCCACACCGACGAGTAGAATAATTTCAATAACTAATATAATTATTTCCACGTGTGCATATATTGTAATCGATAACTACCCCTGAACAAAGCATTTTGCTTTCGGGGACAATGCTGATATAATTACATCGCAGAAGGGGCGCCCAAGTAATGGACGCTTTATTTTATGGCCGAGACACAAGACCCGAGCAAGATTCGTAATATTGCGATTATCGCACACGTTGACCATGGCAAAACAACCTTGGTTGATGGTCTGCTCAAACAGTCTCACACGTTCCGCGATAACCAAGCCGAAATGAGCCAAGAACTCATCATGGACAGTGGCGACCAAGAGCGCGAGCGGGGTATCACCATTACTGCCAAAGTTACCGCCGTACAACATGGTGATTACCGTATTAATATAATAGACACTCCCGGACACGCCGATTTTAGCGGTGAAGTCGAACGTACGCTTAACATGGCCGATGGCTGCTTGCTTATCGTCGATGCTCAAGAAGGCCCAATGCCGCAGACTAAGTTTGTACTCGAAAAGGCGCTCGAAAGCGAGCTCGTGCCTATCGTTATCCTCAACAAAATCGACAAACCAGGCGCTCGTATCGCCGAAGTCGAAGATGAGCTGGCCGATCTTTTCCTCGAGCTCGCCGTACACGAAAACCAATTACATTACCCTGTCTACTACGCAGTTGGTCGTGCAGGCAAGGCTTGGTCAACTATTCCATCGAGTTTTGAAGATGATTCTAACCTTGAACCGATTTTTGAAGCGATTATGGAGAAAATACCTGCCCCAACTATCGAGTTCGACAAGCCATTCCAGATGCTCGTAACCGCTCTGAGCTGGGACAACTACAAGGGCAAATATGCAATCGGCCGCATCACCCGTGGTCAGGTCAAAGCCGGCGACCAAGTTGTACTCTGCAAAAAAGACGGTACGCTGCAAAAAGCCAAAGTCGAGCTTGTTTTTATGAGCCGTGGCGTCACCAAATATGAAGTCCCAATCGGCGTAGCCGGAGATATTGTGCAGTTGACTGGTGTAGGCGATGCACAAATTGGTGAAACTATCGCGGACGCAGTAGAGCCTGAAGCATTGCCAACTATCGAGGTCGAAGCTCCTACGCTCCGCATTTATCTCGGCCCCAACACTAGCCCATTCAAAGGTCTCGAAGGGGAGTTTAGTACTTCACGGCAGATCAGCGAGCGCTTGCAAAAAGAGCTCGAAACCAATGTCGGCCTTCAGGTCAGTGATGACGGCATCGGCTTTACCGTGGCTGGCCGCGGTGAGTTGCACCTTGGCGTGCTTATCGAAACGATGCGCCGCGAAGGTTATGAGTTCGAAGTTGGTCGCCCCCAAGTGGTTACGCACATCGAAAAAGATATCGAAGTTGAACCTATCGAAGAAGTTATCATCGAAGTTCCAGCTGAGCATGTCGGTACGGTACAGATGGAGCTCGGCCAACGCCGCGCAACCCTGACTGAACAGTTTGCCAGCCCGAGTAAGGGCGTCACCAAGCTTATCTATGAAATGCCAACGCGCAACCTTCTCGGTATGCGCAACATTCTCATGACCAACACCAAGGGTACGATTGTCATGAACAGTCTCGTCACCGGCTATGCACCATTAGGCCAACAGCTGAGCCAGTTACGCAACGGCGTGTTGATCGCTTTCGAAACGGGCGTCACGACCGCTTACTCGTTGCAAAATGCTGAAGCCCGCGGAACGACATTTGTTGGTGCCGCCGAGAAAGTCTATGCCGGTCAGATTATCGGCCTCAACACGCGCCAAGAAGACATGGAAATCAACGTCTGCAAGGGCAAGCACCTGACGAACATGCGCAGCTCGAGCAGTGACGGCGTGGTGCAGTTGACCCCACCCGTTATCTTTAGCCTCGAACAGTGTCTCGATTTTATCGAAAACGACGAGTTGCTCGAAGTCACGCCAAAGAACCTACGGCTCCGCAAACGCGAGCTCGACCCCAACGCCCGCAAACGCCAAAATAAATAAGTTTCGGTTAATATACGAAAATATCCCTCAACTGCAGCTTGCGAGTGGGCTTATTGTGCCGGACATGAAGTATGACTGCGTCAGAACTAGGTTTGGCGACGGTGATGTCATTGATAAGTCCAACAGCTTGCTTTATCGAGTTATGGGCTTAAACCGACGCGACGGTTGGCTGCAAGATACAATTATCGTAAACAGACGATTCTTTATTGGCGCAAGAAGTGTGCGCACACTTCCGACTGACAATTTCGCGATTGGGTTAACAATACTCTATGAACGAAAAACAAACTACAAACCATACCGGCAAGAAACAGTAGAGTCAATGATTTTCCAGTCTACCAAGGGAAATGATGCTGTTGTCCTTGAGGAGCCAACAGGCTGGGTCGATGAAAATAAGACTGAAGCGTTACGAGCCAACAGGCAAGAGTTCTCGCGAAAAGCACAGCCATTTATACAGAGTATCCTTGACTCAATCGGCTACGAACAAACAGATTTTTCATAAACCACTTTTTATTACGCGAATGTGATTTCAATCTTAAAGCAATAAAACTAAAAATTAACACTACTAAGGTTTATCTGCGTTACCATCCAAATATGATAGTAGTTTTGGTAGCCAAAATTCAGTTCTAGCGGCTACCGATTCACTTAACCCGCCTTGAGTATCAATAAATTTGGAGATGAATGAATCATCGTGCCGCACATTGGGATCCCGAGCAATAGAACCAAGCATACGGAATAATATTTCAGCGCGCTTATTTCTAACGACCGTAAAACGATGACTTGCAAGGTGACTATCATGGCGGCTTCCACTTAAGAAAACGCCATCAAGTAATGCATCTCGGTCGGTTGCAATCAATGGCATAGGGATAACATTAGTGCGTATATCGTCTAGACTATTGCTTGCAATTAGTTCATACGTCTGAGTTTTAGGCTGTCTCATGACGGGTAAGCGAGAGTCTTGAGCTGCGATAATACCAAGCCTATGCGAAGGGTAGTTCTTCTGAAGAATTTTTTGTATGATATGTGCCGCAGTAGATATTGTGCCACCTTTTTGTACCTCATCTAATAAAAGCAGTCGTTTAACCTGCTCATTGGATAACCCACTAAACAAATCTTCTAGCAATCCAGCCTTTTGCTCATATGATGGACTTGTCGTTCTAGTTTCTCCCGTATGAGAAGTGTACTTGAATAAACCCAGTGCGATCTCGTGAACGTGAACGGGGAGTGGGGGCTCAATACCTTCAAAACCTTCAGTCGCCCATAAAAGGGGGAGCGCTCCGCGCAGGGGTGTTATTAAGGTGCTCGTAGTATGGCTGCGTGCGGTTAGCACATTTCGAATAGCGGAAGCGCCATCTAGAAATTCAACAACCTGGAACGGCCTCACGGTCAAGAGAGTTTCAAAAGGTGTTTTAGCAGGCTGAGCAATCTCGTGGAGCATCTATGGATTATATTTTTAGCACAATTTAACCGAAAAAGCAACAATTATTATCACGTTTGTATTGTAAAAATATCGTAACCCTTAAAGAATATACATATGTGGTTTTGACTTGGGCAGGGGATTGTGCTAGAATTATTAGTATTGTTATCTGTGTAAGTGGCAGCAGCCACCACGCAGCACTATGAATCCGGAGTTGTCTGTAGTTTTTTACTCGGGGTTCCCCTCAGCACTAGTTGAGAATAGAGGCAATCAAGAGTAATAAACTAAAACTACGCTTAAGGTTTCATACCTTCTCTTTCAATCATCTTTCCTGAGTCAATCGGGAATCCATCATTTGTTGTGCGGCTCTGCCTCACACGCGACTGGGTTCTTGTTTTGGTGCGGATAGCGAGCGAAATCGGTACGAGACAGAAATGGATTCTAATACTATGGCAGGATTTCAAAAACGCGGCTTTGCCTACAAGAGCAGTCGCAGCCCCTACGCACGCCCTCCGCGCGCGCAAGCAAAACGCGGTGGTCGCCGCGGTCAATACATCGACCCTAAGCGTTTCGTCAAAGTAGCGCGACCGGCCGAAGTTGAGACATATGTACCGAACAATCATTTCGTCGATTTTGCTTTTGACGAGCGCCTCAAACGCAATATCATTGCACTTGGTTACGATACGCCAACGCCAATCCAGGACCAAACCATCGAGCTTGGTCTCGCTGGCAAAGATGTTGTTGGCATCGCCGACACCGGTACCGGCAAAACAGCCGCATTCGCGCTGCCGATTTTGCACCAGCTTATGACCGACAAATTCAGCAAGGCGCTCATCGTTGCGCCAACTCGTGAGCTCGCCCAGCAGATTGATGAAGCAACCCGCGTCATCGGTCGCGGTGGTGGTTTCACCGGCGCTATCCTCATTGGTGGCTCGGCCTATGGCCCACAGCTCCGCGATTTGCGTGCAGGTCCACGCATCGTCGTTGGCACACCTGGTCGTATCAAAGATCACATCGAACAAGGCACGCTCGTCCTGAGTGGTTTTAACATCGTCGTACTTGACGAAGTCGACCGCATGCTCGATATGGGTTTTGTCGATGACGTAACGTTGCTGCTCAAAAAGCTTGCCAACGAACGCCAAGCCTACTACTTCTCGGCAACTATGGATGCGCGTGTGAGTGGGCTTATCCGTTCGTTCTCTCCAGACGCCGAGACCATCACAGTCAAATCAGGTGACACATCTGAGCAAGTACACCAAGACGTCGTCTGGTTTGCTGGCAAAGGTGAGAAACTCGAGAAATTGCATGATGTTCTCATTCACCCAGATACGTCAAAGGCAATCGTATTTGAAGAAACACAGCGCGGTGTCGAACGACTCGAGCTTCACCTTGCAGAACGCGGTTTCAAAGTCGCCAGTATGCACGGCGGCAAAAGCCAAGCAGCCCGTGCCCGTGCCCTCAAAGGCTTCAAAGCCGGTGACGTTGGCATTTTGCTTGCTACAGACGTGGCAGCACGTGGTATCGATGTGGTTGATGTCAGCCATGTCATCAACTTTACGCAGCCACAGACGTACGAAGACTATGTGCACCGTATCGGTCGCGCAGGTCGCGCTGGCAATGTCGGCTACGCCTTGACCTTCGTCGAGAAATAATCAGTTTTAACGACTGCTACAACACGGCGCCCTGAGTGGCGCCGTGTTTTTAAGTAGCTAACCAAAACAACATATTTTATATAAAAAATCCATAAATATGATATGCTATCGTTCATAACTTAGTGAAAGTGAGAAACATATATGGCCTATCCGAAAGCTGGCGTAGACATCGACGATTTCTTTGAACGACTCAGTGAAGACGGATTTAACGGAGTCTTAAATTACACAAGATATGAAAACCGTTTGGATTATGCTAATCATGCAGTAGAAGCGATAAAAACAGCGGGCAGTGTTATTTCGGGGAGTAATCACAACTTGTTCACACATGCTATGGTCGGGTTGCCGGATTTTAGCATGCCCGATGAGTATAGGGAGCAGTACCAACCTTTTGTGAGCGGACTCTGGAGTCTTGCAGGGCAATTTAGCGGCCTGACAGCTGACGTACCATTCGTCCCGGGTCGTACTGTCGGTGGCAATCCGTCAAAATTTAAAGCAGGTGGTTTCAAGAAAAATCTGCCCTCATGGGTGTATGTAAGGGGCAGGGAGCCCTATGCACGTATGCCCGAGGGTTGGGGTCTTGATGTCGCGCATACTTCATTAGAATACCAAGTTTTACGGAGTTCAATAACAAATATAGTCGTGGGACGCATAATTGCCCGAGGATGCATCGGGGTCAGTCTTGAGGGTATTATCAATCACCAACACCGAGGAGAAGTCAACCGCATATCAACACGTAAGGCCGATGTTGTTTTATATCAGGCTTCCAGAAATGTCGCCGAATTGCCAGACGAAATGCCAGCTGTGAACCTCGCTAAGTTTGGGCTAGCCATATTTAGCAAAGAGGACCGGTCTTATGCGGAAATCGAAGCACTGAACACTGTCGTAAAGGCCGCCCAACATAGGGGGGACTACAACGGGCTACCGACTACTGGAACGATTGATTATTAGAGTGTAGCGCCCTGAGTGGCGCCGTGATTTGTTTGTATGTCGTACAGCTCGTCTTGAGCGTCGAGTATTAACACAGCCGACCTAATCATAGTGTCGACATGGCTGCGCATAAGCTCACAGCGCATCGGTTCAACGGCCTGCATGCTTGCGGCGAGACGTTCGACATGCTGGACTGCCAAGTCGACATGTTCTTTTTCGTGTACGGCGAGGTTTGCCGCATAGCTGTTCCATGTTGCGATAGTTCGGGCTTGTGTCGTGGCAGTTGGCGTAAAAGTCGGCAAAAGTTGGCTGATGTGCAAACCGATACGAGGGTTAGCTAGTGCACACATGCCACCGTCCAGTTGAGTGAAACTATATGACCAGTTCACGTTTCGTGCAGTACTGGCATGGTAGGGGCCTGCAACAGTGGCACGAATGGCGCACGAATCGATGCTTGAGCGAAGTTCAGCAGTTTTGTCACCATACACATGGTAATAACTTGGTGTCTCGATGACTTTAGTAAGCAGTGGCGAATCACTCGTAAGTGTGAGTGGGGTCGCAGGACGGTAAGCTGGCATTGCTATCCTACAGTTTTTGATGGACGTTTCGTTTGTCGTCGTGGCAGTAAGCTGACCTAATACAGATACCGGTATAGCCGGAGAATCTTCAATTTTACTCTTGGTGGTAGTAGACGAGGTGAGGGATTGAGTAGGCAGCGCGGCCACTGTAACAGGTGCGATACGGTATAAATTGCCATACACAAGCACCGCGAGCATAGACAGAAAAAGTCTGCCGCCAACGCTCACCTTAGATACCGTTTTAGGGCTAAAAGCCCTTCGAGAAGTTCTAAACATATGATCCCTTCGAGCCACCTCTGACTCAATACTTGTATTATAGCACAAAAAGTACTAAAATGTCAAGTAGTTTGCCCTTATCGCTATCTGTTGTACACTGGTGGTAGCACAAAACTAATCTGAAAAGTTTCTCAGTATGATAACTATTTATTACAGCCGGGCACGGGAACGCGCACTACAAAAACTTGAAGAGGCTCGTGCGGGCTCCTGGATCGTGGCGAGCGCCTCCGATGCTACCGAGCTTGACCACCTGAGCGAACGCTATGGTCTCGACCGCGACACGCTTGACGATGCCGTTGACCTCTATGAAGCACCTCGTATCGAAGTCGATGAGGGCGTGGTGTACATTTTCACCCGCTATTGTTACCCAGAGGGGCGCGAGATTGCGACCGAGCCGTTGTTACTAGCCTTTACCCGCGATTATCTTTTTACCATCGGGCGCATTGAGACGAAGATTCTCGACCATCTGACACACGACCGTGTCGAATTCGTTACCACGCAAAAGACCAAGACTATCCTGCAAATACTTGCCGGCATCAACACCTCGTACAAAGTACAGCTCGTCAAAACGTCGCGCCGTATCTTGCAGCTACGAGCTAAGCTGCGCCAATCACAGCTGACAAAACCAGAGTTTTTGAGCCTTATCGAGCTCGAAGAAGACCTCAATGAGTTTTTAAGCGCGCTCGAGCCACAAGGTAAGCTTATCGATGAGCTACTAAGCGGCAAATATTTACGTCTGTATGAAGAAGACCGAGATATCGTCGAGGACATCGAGCGCGGTACTGACGAGCTTATCGACCAGGTCAAAAACCGCTTGCGTACCCTGCGCAACATGCGGCAGGCCTACGACGCAATCGCAACGACGAACCTTAACAACACCTTCAAACGGCTTACTTCAATCGCAATTTTCTTGACCATACCAACCATCCTTGGAGGTTTGTGGGGGATGAATGTGGCGGTTCCTTTCGAGAAAAGCCCTCATGCGTTTGGTATTGTACTCGGTATCATCGTTATCATCACGACTGCATTTGTCGTCTTTTTCCACCGTAAAAAGTGGCTCTAGAACATTAATTATTGAACTTTGAACATTGAATATTTGTTTGGCGATTATTGCTGAAACGTTGGGGACTCAAATGAAAAATGATACTTGGGTCAAATAATGCTCAATGATAAATGCCAAATGGTCAACGCCCAGTACCCTATCTCTGGTCACGTGCGTTATACTATAAGTACTATGTTGCGGTTAAGCGAAACACTAATTGGCAAGCCGGTGATGAGTTTGAGGACGGGTCAGCCTGTAGCGACGACGACCGGTGCGCTTATTAACCCGAACAATTTAAAGATTGAAGGATTCTACTGTATTGATCGGTTTGACCGTAGCGAACTTGTGCTCTTGTATCAAGACATTCGCGATGTGATTGCTCAAGGGTTTATTATCAATGATCATGATGTTTTGGCGAGACCCGAGGACTTAGTGCGCTTAAAGAAATTGATCGACCTACGGTTTGACCTTAAAGGCATGCATGTTGTTACAGTCGGACACCAGCGCTTGGGTAAAATCAGCGACTTTGCAGTTGAAGTCGAGACAATGTATGTCCAAAAGCTGTATGTGACGCAGGGTTTTATGAAAGGTCTGACGGGTGGCAACCTTGGCATAGACCGCTCGCAGGTCAATGAGATTACTGACACTAAAGTCATTGTGCTTGACCCACTCCAGGGCGGAGCAATCCGCGCCGCCGCTACTGCCTGACCACTGAAACTAACCGATAAAGCATTACAGTATTATTAACAGTAGTCCAGAAACCTCTATTAAACGCGAGAATCATTTTTGCGTATGGAATGAGACCGAAACACCAAGTGTTGTGGAATGTGTGAAATGTTGTGCTTATGCTTGCGTGCGGAACGAGGCTTATTTACACTTTTTGGCATTATGCATTATCCCAGAGGGAATTCAATTATTTCAGTACTGTTCATATGCTTCATTGTGCTGGTGGTGCCATTTACCGCGGTCATACCTGTTTTTGCTGAGGTAATGCTACCAGCTCTCGTTGTACGCGAAGTCAAGATTAAGGGTGATGATTTTATGGTGTTGCAAGCAGCGGCAGACGTGAAGCTTGACGAGTATTGGCTCGGTTACAGTAGCAGTGAACCTCTCGAGAGCATTGAACCAGAATTCCAGCTGTCGAGCGGTCTGCTCGGTGCTGGCGAAGCGGTGATATTGGTTGGTGACTCAGCTGTGCCAACCTGCGACGCCGTGCTCGCTATGGATATGCCTGTTGCACTTGCCGAGACCAAAGGTACGGTGGCTCTGTGGCGACAGCAACGTTCGACTGACGGCAAAAGTATGACATTTGACTATGTTGATAGTTTTACCTGGACCAACGCCAAAACTGGCACGGCTGACATTGTCCGTCCTACGACCGTAGAAGATGGGCTTATTACACCAACCTGGTTTCGACAGCTCACCACGGGAAGTATGATCTGGCAGGTTGCTGATCTCGGGGAAGATGAAGAACTTGGTTGCGTGCTTCGCAGCAAAACTCAAGCAGTTCTCGGAACCTACACTGTCTCAACTGACATAAACCCACCTGCTGTTATCGAGGATACATCAGAGCCTGTGGCTGCCGTGACGGAGACTGATTCACCGACTGAAAATGTCGGTTTGCTCGCACCCCAGATTACCGAGCTACTGCCCAACCCAGCAGGCACGGGCACTGATGCAACTGACGAATTCGTCGAGCTGTACAACCCGAATAGTGCCGTCTATGACTTGAGTGGCTACACTATGCAAACTGGCCTTACAACCAAACACAGCTATGTGTTTCCGGAAGGTACCGTGCTCGGTGCACTCAGTTTTGTGGCATTTGATGCCGCCCAGACAGGGCTTAGTATGAGTAATACGAGTGGGCAGGCCACACTGTTAGGCCCAGATGGTACGACACTTGCCCAAAGCGACCCATACGCTACGGCAGCCGATGGGAAAGCGTGGGCGCTAGCCGACGGCACATGGTACTGGACAAACACTCCGACGCTCGGGTCGAGCAATATCATTGCCTCTAATCCGGTTGCCGCGGCGGTTGCAACGGTGAAAAAGGCGGTCAAGTCAGGAACAAGTACCGCTAAAAAAGCCACTGCCAAAACCACCACCCCCAAAGCAGCCAAGGTGGCTACTACCAAAAAGGCAACCACTAAAGCACCCGTTGCCGCGGCAAAAATACCGAGTGAGGCGACCAAACCCGTACGCGGCTTGCATCCGCTTGTGCTTGCCCTAGTCGCGGTTGCTGCGTTAGGATATGGGTTGTATGAGTACCGACACGACTTGGCAAACGCTTTCCACAAGTTCCGAACAGACCGAGCAGCTCGCCGTAGCCATCGGAGCTAAGCTTCGGGGCGGCGAAGTTATTGAACTCGTCAGTGACCTCGGTGGTGGAAAAACGACGTTCACGCGTGGCCTTGCTCGAGGTGCCGGCAGTCAAGATAAGGTGGCCAGCCCGACATTCACGATTAGTCGAGAATATGCTTGCCCGTCATTCATAATCGCGCATTTTGACTTTTACCGTTTGGCAGAAGCGGGGATTGTTGCCGATGAACTCGCTGAAGTCGTCGGCGACTCGCAGTACGTAACGGTGGTTGAGTGGGGTGAAATTGTCCACAATGTGCTACCTGTCGAGCGTTGTACGATTGTGCTCAACCTGACAGCTGACGGTGACCGTGACATCACCATTACCTGCGCAGAACGTTTTGCTTACCTGTGCGAGGACTTACCATGCTGATTTTGACCCTTCGCACCGATAAACCAGACGCAGAAATTGGGTTGTATGACGACGAGCGGCAGCTAGCATATGTTACGTGGGCGGCGCACCGACAATTGGCTGAGACTATTCACAAAACTATCGACTCATTACTGACAGACCAACACAAAAACCTGCATGACATTACTGGCCTGGTGGTGTTTCAGGGGCCGGGTAGTTTTACAGGTCTACGGATTGGTCTGGCGGTCGCAAACGCACTTGCTTACGGTCTAGCTTGCCCGATTGTCGCCGTGCAAGAACCTGATTGGATAGAAAAAGGTGTCGAAAAACTTATAAAAGGCGACAGCGACGGCCAAGCCGTACCGTTCTACGGTGCCGATGCGCACATCACTCCTCAGAAAAAATAGAGTACAGTAGCTCTAACCTTTATAAGGCTAGCTTCCATCCCTCAACCTGTACAATAGGTTTATGGCGCAACTTTTTATCGGTGTCGCGATTTTGCTTGTTTGGTACATTTTATCCAAAGATCGGGGCGAGAAAGAACCTACCAGTGCACTATGGGCGGCGGTTGGGTTTGGGTTGCTTGGTCTTGTGGTCGCCGGCATCATCGAGGCGGTACTATTGCCCGTGAGCCTCGTTACGGTTAAAAATCTTAGCGGTAACGAGTTAGTGACAGTTTCACTTGCTATCGGGGCGATCGAAGAAGTCTGCAAGTTTTTACCGCTCGCGCTTTATATATACAAAAAGACGTATTTTAATGAGTACAACGACGGGGTACTCTATTTTGCAATAGCCGGTCTTGGTTTTGGTGTTCCCGAAAACATCCTCTACACGCTTGATGGCGGGGTGGGTACCGGTGTGCTGCGACTTATCATGACGCCGTTTTTCCATGCCGCAACCACTGCTTTTGTTGGGTACTTTTTGATACGTATGAAGTTACGGCGCGGCAGCGTTACAAGCGTCCTTGGTGCTCTCGCGGCTATGATAACGGTTCATGCCGCCTACGATTATGGCTTACTCAGTGGCAAGTTGCGACTCATCGGCATGGCTTTTGGCTTAACCCTTGGTCTGAATCTACTGTTAGTACTATTAGTGTCGAGGGCTCGTAGCAATGATGAACGTCTAGCGCTTCAGCGTCCTCAACCAGCACCGGCAACCTACAATACTCAGCTCCAGTCCGGACCATATTCGCAATTACCACCGGGAGCGGTCCCAGCACCACCGCCAATGGTACCGCAGCCAGGGCTTGGCAAAGCTACCGCTGCGCTTGTCTTTGGAATTATGGCGATTATGTTTGGCATTATCCCGTTCATTGGGTTGTTATTTGGTGTTCCAGCAGTCGTTTTAGGCACGCTCGTCTACCGGCAGCAACATGGCATGGCGCTTGCAGCAATAATCACAGGTACATTAGGGGTTCTTTCGGGGTTAGCTTGGGTCTTGTTTGTCTGGATATTTGCTACTTCGTAACTGGTCTACGGTCATTTATAACTATAAAAAGTCGATTGACGAATGACTCATTTAAGGCGTATGCTTATGCGTAGGTAGCGGTGTTTTTGGGACACATACCAACTTTATGTCAATTTTGAGCGTTTGGGTGGTTATAACGAGCAGCTAGAGAAGTGATAGCGACGTTGCTGATTAAACCAATACCCGGCCACAACTGAAAGGAAAAAGTATGGAAATACTCATTGCCGTCTTGCTCGGTGTAGCAGGGCTTGGTGCTGGTTATGGAGCCAGTGCATATGTTAGTAAAAAGAAATCGGCTGATGCCGAAGACAAGGCAGACAAAGAGCTCGCCAAGGCTAAAAAAGAAGCCGACCGTTTGGTCGATGAGGCTCGTGCTGAAGCCCACAAGATAAACGACGCTGCTCGCAAAGAAGAGCAAACTCGACGCAACGAGCTCAAAGATCTCGAAACACGCCTTGTACAGCGTGAAAGCACGCTCGACAAAAAACTCGATGAGCTCGACAAACGCACCGAACGCCTTCGCGCCGGCGAGGATGAAGTCGAAGCGCTCAAGAACGAGATCCGCGACATCCGTGTCAAGCAACAAGATAAGCTTGAGAAAATCGCTAAACTCAGCAAGTCTGATGCAGCCGAAAAACTCATGCAAATGACCGAGCGTGACATACGCAACGACTTGACTGGGCTTGTCGCCAAGTTGCAAAACGAAGCCAAGGACATGGCCGAGGACAACGCGGCCGTCCTAATCGCAACAGCCATGGAACGCATGAGCAGTGAAGTCACCGCTGAGCGTACCATCACGAGCGTCAAGCTCGAAGACGAAGAAATGAAAGGCCGTATCATCGGCAAAGAAGGCCGTAACATTCAGGCTTTGCAGCGTGCCACCGGCGTTGACATTATGGTCGACGACACTCCAGGTTACGTCGTTCTCAGCTGTTTTGACCCTGTTCGCCGTGAGGTAGCTCGTCAGGCGCTTGAGCTCCTGCTCAAAGATGGCCGCGTCCACCCGGGTCGTATCGAAGAAGTCGTCGAAAAGGCTCAGAAAAACGTCGAAAAAGATGTCGTGCGCGCCGGTGAAGATGCTGCCCGCGAAGTTGGTGTTATCGGCATTCCAAAAGAGTTGTTGCACCTGCTTGGTGAGTTACGTTACCGTACCAGCTACGGCCAAAACGTGCTCAAGCACAGTACCGAAATGGCGCACATGGCTGGCATGCTCGCCGAGGAGCTTGGCGCCAATGTAATGGTAACCAAGTACGCCACACTCATGCATGACATGGGCAAAGCTTTGACGCATAAGATTGAAGGCAAGCATCACCACATCAGTGGCGAAATGCTGCGCAAATACGGTGCACCAGAAGAAGTCGCTTTGGCTGCCGAGCAACACCACGATGATGTCGAAGCAACCAGTGTTGAAGCTCTTATCGTCCGCGTCTGTGACGCCATAAGCGCCGCCCGGCCTGGCGCTCGCAACATCAGCGCCGAGAACTTCGGCGAACGCATGAAAGAGCTCGAAAACATTGCCAATGGTTTTGCTGGTATCGAGAAGTCGTACGCCATTAGCGCTGGCCGCGAAGTCCGCGTCTTTGTCCGACCGCAGCAGGTTGATGACCTGACCGCCATTCGCTTGGCGCGCGACATCGCAACCAAGATTGAAAGTAGCATGAACTACCCTGGTACAATTAAGGTCAACGTCATCCGCGAAACTCGCGCCATAGAATTCGCCAAATAACAGACTAATCGCTCGACATGAGTGTACAAATCACCTACTTTGTTCATGGGACAACGACCGATAATGAATGTGAGTTAGCCACAGGCTGGCTTCCAGGTGAGTTGTCGGCAAAAGGTCGTGATCAAGCACGTTTGCTAGGGGAGCAGTACGCAGGTGCGCCGATCGATGTGATGGTTTGCTCAGACTTACGGCGCGCAATTGATTCGGCCGAGTTAGGGTTCAATGACATTTGCCCAATCGTGCAGGATGCGCGGCTCCGCGAATGTAACTACGGTGACCTAAATGGATTGCCCAATGATTTAAAAGATAATCTTGATTACTACATCGAAAACCAATTCCCAAACGGTGAGAGCTTGCGCGATGTTGAAGCGCGCATGGCAGACCTGCTGAATGACATCAACCACAAATACGATGGTAAGCACGTAGCGTTCATTGCACACCAGGCGCCGCAACTTGCGCTCGAGGTTCTCCTCAATAACAAGACATGGGAAGAAGCTATCGCCACCGACTGGCGCCTCTCACACGCCTGGCAGCCCGGCTGGGACTACAGTCTCACCTAAACACCCCTCCCAAAAAAAACACATCCACCACCACTATCACCATGAACGTAAAGTCCCACTAAAATCCCCGTACGGGTAAAAAAGTGGGACTCCGTCGGATGCAGTTCGCCGTGATAAGGGTGAGCCTACGGAGTGCTAGTGTACAATATAAGTAATGAAACCTGAGATAGAAGTGAAGTTCCTGAATGTTGATCATGAAGGTTTACGGCGCCAGCTCGAGCTTGTCGGCGCAGCGCTCGTTGCACCGCTCCGCACTATGCGACGCTACAACTATGATTACCCTGACCGATGCTTACAACGAGAACGAAAAGGCTGGGTACGTCTGCGAGATGAAGGCGATGGCGTTATAACGCTAACGTATAAGCAGCTAAATGACCGAAGCCTGACAGGTATGCACGAATCACTCGTGCGGGTTGATGATTTTACCGCCACCGACGTCTTATTGCAACAGATTGGTCTGGAACGTAAATCATTGCAAGTGACGCGGCGCGAAAGTTGGACGCTTGATGGTTGTGAAATAGAGCTCGACGAATGGCCGTGGGTCAAACCATCGCTAGAGATTGAAGGTCCTGACGAGCAAGCTATCAAGGCTGCTGCCGAAACGTTGGACTTAGCGTGGAAAGAAGCTACGTTTGGAAGTGTCGAAGTGGCCTACACGACCGAATATGATGTGACCGATGACGACGTGAATTCTTGGAATGAGATTGATTTTACGCCGGTGCCTGACTGGCTCGAGGCAAAGCGACGATGAAAATACTCTACATAGGTGATGTTATGGCGGAGATGGGGATGGCTGCCGTAGAGAAGTTGTTGCCTGGTATCATCGCTGAACACAGGGTAGATTTTGTGGTGGCGCAGTCAGAAAATGTCAGTGAAGGCAAGGGCATGACCCTAGCTGACTTTGAGCGTTTACAGGTGGCTGGTATCCAGGCATTTACCGGTGGTAATCATACACCGGCTAGACCAGAGCTCATGCCGCTGCTCGAAGACCGAAGCGTGCCAGTAGTCGGCCCAGTGAACATGACCGATTACCCGACGTTTAACTACAAATTGGTTGAGTCCGCAAAAGGCCCGGTACTGGTCGTGAGCCTACTTGGTAGTATAGTGGGCAAACACTCTGACTTGCCGACTGATAACCCGCTTAAAAAACTTGATACAATTCTAGCGGCCATTCCGCGAAGCGACTATGTTGCGTCGGTCGTAAATGTGCACGGTGATTTTAGCAGCGAAAAGATTGTGCTGGGGCATTATTTTGATGGCCGTATTAGCCTAATAGTAGGAGATCATTGGCATGTGCCGACAGCTGATTCACAAGTATTGCCACGCGGCACAGCGCACATAACCGACGTTGGCATGTGCGGTTCGCTCGATTCAAGCCTCGGTGTTACCTTTGAGTCGATCATACCGCGCTGGCGCGATGGCTATCAGACGAGAAACCAACTCGCTACAACTGGTCGGAGCCAATTTTGCGCAGTCATAGCTGACATCGACGAATCGACAGGTACCGCCCGCTCAATCAAGCAAATCCGTGAAGTATGGTAGCGAGTAAAACCTTGTCGTCGTGCACTAGCCGGTCTATCATAAGCTAGTGAAGGCAAAAATTAAGCCAATTCAAACAGTAGTACTCAATGCATTTGGCGGAGCAGGTTATTTGGCTTGGGTCATGCAACTACTTCTGCTCGTTGCACTTTATTTCCAGAGCTTTAAAGATTCGAGTGTTGGTCGGGTAGTATTCCCTATGCCGTCTAACGACGTTATACCTCCGGCTGAACCGAAAATCATTCCGGACATAACTCTGCCGACTTCGGGTCCTATCTTAGTAATTTTCGCTGCTTTAGGAGTAGCTTTTGTGCTATTCACCGTCTATTTGGTAATAATGCGCTATATTCCCGCCGTCAATGAAACTGCCGAAAAAGTTGTGCATGAAGTCACGAAGCACGCTGTTGAGCAGACCGAGCGACATCATAAAAAGAAAATCCCCGTGCGTAAACGACGCGCCTTATCTGCCCGCATTACCTGGTGGCTCAAAATTGGCATTAGTCTACTACCGCTCTTCATCGTATTAGTCATTACCGGCTCGACACTCATCTCCAGGCAAGCTGCCGTACTCTTAATGGCTTTGCTTAGTTTGTGGGCTATACTCTGTTTTGCGACCGAAGCTACACTTGCTCGACTTTGGCACGCCACCCCCTCAGTAGACTAATAATTTACCGACCATGCATATGCCCTCTATGCAAGAACGTCCTCATCTGTTAAAATCATGCTGTGGTCATCGGGGAGTGGCGCAGTCTGGTAGCGCACG
>CAYUNX010000009.1:0-33353 GCA_964446255.1 uncultured Candidatus Saccharibacteria bacterium | reverse complement strand
AAAACAAAAACTACGAAAAAACAAAAAAGTTGGCTGTCGGTTAGGTGATCTTGCGAACTAGTTGTATAGTAGAACAGCTAGGAAAAAAACAAACACCAAAACAAAAATAAAAAGGTAGATGGTCGGGAAGAAAGATAGAAAAAATGGCGATAAACCATGTAACTATCTGACAATACCACTATCCAACCAAAAGTGTGCGTTATGCACCAGACAAAAACCAAAATTCACACACCAGTATTGCTCGAGGCAGTACTCGCAGTGGCAGCCCCAACGGCAGGCGAATCATATCTTGATGTGACAGCTGGCTACGGAGGGCACGCGGGTGCAATCATCGAGCGGACAGGCGCAGCAGACAAGGCTGTGCTGGTTGACCGTGATATGGCAGCGATTACCGAATTGCAGCCACTTGCCGATAAGGGCGCAAGCCTGATGCGGACAGATTACTTGACTGCAACCCGAGAGCTTTTGGCTCAGGGCAGGAAATTCGCTATCATATTGGCCGATTTGGGCGTATCGTCGCTGCACCTTGACAAGGGCGAGCGCGGTTTTGCGTTTAGCCAAAATGGACCACTCGACATGCGCATGGATCAGCGCAGTGAGCTGTCGGCTGACACGATACTTAACACCTATAGTGCGGCGGAACTCGAAGACATTTTGCGCCGTTACGGCGAGGAATGGCGCTCGAGGAGCATCGTTGCGGGAATCGTGGCGGGACGACCGTTCCATGACACTGCAGGCTTAGCTGAGGCGATAAAACGTGCCATACCGGGTAAACAGGGCAAGACGCACCCAGCGACCAAGACATTTCAGGCGCTGCGTATTGCAGTCAATGATGAGCTTGGTCAGCTTGAGTCAGCCTTGCCACTATGGCTTGAGCTACTTGAACCGAACGGGCGACTGTTAGTGATAAGCTTTCACAGCCTTGAGGACCGCATCGTCAAACAAACATTTGCCGATGTCAGTGGTGACCGCTATGATGCCGAGTTTCAGCTGCTTGCCAAACGGCCCATCGTGGCTGACAGCACCGAATTAGTTTCCAATCCGCGATCGCGTAGTGCAAAACTGCGCGGCGTAGTAAAAATAAACAAAAAGAAAGGGGAATAACACAATGCCAATACGCATCAAAAGTAATTCCCGCGCCTACAAAGTACAAGTACACGTACGATAGTAGGTGAGATAGGGGGCGCTCTGTAACAGGAGCGTCCCACCAAACAAAAACAAAAACACAAAAACAAATATCAATATAAAAATCGGTAACGCGTATGACATATTCAAATACGATGGCACTCGGGCGTCAACACGCCGGTGCGCAGCGCAACCAAAATTCTGTGAGCTTCGCGAGAGTCGATAAGCGTCTTGGGCCAGTCAGCAACACGATTGTACTGATTGTGCTCGCATGTCTGCTGGGCTTGCTCTATCTGACACAGGTGACCAAAACAAACACCTATGGCTATGATATTAACAAGCTTGAGCGTGAGCAGACCTCGCTAAAGTCGCAGCATGATAACCTGAGCGCAGCATCGGCTCGTTTGCAGGCACTTGAGCGCGTGCAGTCGAGCGCTGAAACAAAGGCTCTCGTCGCGACAGCTCCTTCAGGTACGGTTCGCTAAAAAGAACACCAAACGTCGAATGTCGCGGGGGAACCCCAACCTTCAGCGCTTGGCGCTCTCTACTTTTCTTGTAGTACAAAGTAAGCGCGAGCGGTTATAATAAGTGTTTAGCAATGGATTCGACAAATAGTACAAATTCAACAGGTTCTTTAGCTCGCATTCGCCTTTGGTATGCGCTGTTGCTCGTGGTATTTGGCATATTTTCAGTTCGGCTTTTTTATCTGCAGGTTGTCAATCATGAGGCCTATGTCAAAGCCGCTCGGAGCGACCAGATTCGTGAGTATGAAGTCGATGCCAACCGCGGTACTATTTATGCACAGCTCGGTGACAAAACCGTGCCGCTAGTGCTGAATACTAAGCTTTTTACCATTTATGCCGACCCAAGTACAGTAAAGAAACCAGTCGAAGTGGCGGCTAAGCTTGCGCCGCTTCTTGAGGTTGAGCAGGGTAAGCTCGAGGATTTGCTTAAGCTGAAAGATAAACGCTACGTGATTTTGAAAAAACGGGCAACACCCGCGACGAGCAAACGGGTTTTAGCGCTCAAACTGCCTGGCGTGGGGTCGCAGGAGCGCAATTATCGGACATACCCACAAGGTACACTCGCTTCTCAAGTCTTGGGCTTTGTTAACGATGACGGCGAGGGTAAGTACGGGCTTGAACAAGCTCTCGATGCCGAGCTAGCTGGTCAAAAAGGTCAACTCCGTGCCGTTACAGATGTGCACGGTATCCCACTCGCTGCCAACGAGGATAATCTAGTAAAAGAGCCAGTTGCGGGCAAGGATGTGACGCTCACTATCGATATGGGCATGCAGGCCCAAGTCGAGCAGATTATCAAACGTGCGCAGGAAAAGTTTCGTTCTAAGAAGGTGAGCGCAGTGGTACTCGAAACGCAGACCGGTGCTGTCAAGGCGATGGCAAACTACCCAACATTTGACCCGGCGAATTATCAGACTGTTGAGGATGGCAACTTGTTTCAAAATGCTGCCGTGACAGAGCCGATTGAGCCTGGTTCGATCACAAAGATATTGACCACAGCGGCAGCACTCGACAAGGGGGTTATTACGGCTGAGTCGGGCTACAACGACCCAGGATCATGGACGTTTGACGGGGCGCGGGTGAAAAATGTGGCCGAGGGTACTGGCTCGGGTCCGCAGACAATCAAATCTATGCTTAATGAATCACTCAACACCGGTGCGGTGTGGGTGCTGATGCAGCTCGGTGGCGGCAAGATTAATGACAAAGCCCGGCAGACGCTACACGCGTATTTTAGCGATCACTTTTTGCTCGGCAAGCCAACCGGAATTGAGCAAGGTTACGAAGGTGCCGGCTACTTGGTAGGGCCGGAAAACAAAGACAATGGTATAACGATAGCCTACGCCAACATGTCATTTGGCCAGGCCTATAGCGCGACGGCACTGCAGATGGGGTCGGCACTAAGTGCCATCGTGAACGGTGGCACGTACTACCAACCACACCTTGTAGCAGCCAAGAAAACACTGAGTGGTTCTACCGAAGCAACCGAACCAAAAGTAGTGCGTCGAGGCGTGGTGTCGCAAAAAACCAGTAACGATATGATTGGTTTGCTCGATTATGTGACTAAAAAACATGTTAGCACCTGGCCGTACATGCGGTTTAGTGACCAGTACGTTGTCGGTGGCAAGACTGGCACCGCTGAAATGGTCAAAGATGGTGGTGGCGGGTACCGCGAAGATGTTTTCAACGGGACGTTCATGGGCTTTGTGGGCGGCGATAAACCGCAGTACACCATCGTTATCTACAATATTGAACCACGTAATTATGGTGGCTATGCGGGGGCAAACACAGGACAACCTGTCTTCGCCGAAGTCGCGCACATGCTCATCGATAACTACGGCGTAACTCCTAAGACACAGTAGTTACAGTGCTGTTTTGTGATAAAATAATGACAGATATATAACCGAAAGAGAAACGTCCATGGAAACCATCAGCACAGAATTGCTCCTCGTCGATAATTACGGATTGTTGCTCAAAATGTTACTTCTTGGTGTCGCAGGTTTCGCGCTGTCGATGGCACTGACACCTCTGTATACAGCCCTGGCTTTTCGTTGGAAACTCTGGAAAAAACCGCGCACCGAAGCGTTGACGGGCGAAACAGCTAAAGTTTTTATGAAACTACACGCTGAGAAGCATAAACGTCATATTCCGACCATGGCAGGGATCATATTTATCGTAGCGGTCAGTGTTATCACGCTTAGTTTTAACCTCGTACGGTCGCAGACATGGTTGCCACTGGCGGCGTTTGCCGGAGCGGCCTTGATTGGGTTGATAGACGATATTATCAACATACGCGGGACAGGGAAGGGTAAAGCGGGGCTACCGTCGCGGCTTAAACTTTTGCTCATAACCATAGTCGCGGTTGTTGGCGGTTGGTTCTTTTACTACAAGCTTGGCGTTGATACGCTTTCTATCCCTGGTATCGCAGGTGGTTCGATACATGTTGGCTGGTTGATTATCCCGATTTTTACCTTCGTTGTGGTCGCCACGGCAAACGCCGTCAACATCAGTGATGGCCTTGATGGCTTGGCTGGCGGCTTGACGGCGATTGCATTTGCCACCTATGCGGTTATCGCGGCACTTGATGCGCGCTACGCGGTGGCTGGTTTTTGCGTGACGATGGTGGGGGCGCTGCTGAGTTATACGTGGTTCAACATTTTCCCGGCGCGGTTTTTTATGGGTGATGCTGGGTCGTTTGCACTTGGTACAGCACTCGGTATTGTCGCGATGATAACTGACACTGTGCTGTTGCTTCCTGTGATCGGCGCTGTGTTTGTGGCTGAAGCCGGCTCTGTTATTTTGCAGGTTGCATCTAAAAAATTACGCAATGGTAAAAAGATTTTCCGCGTTTCACCCATCCACCATCACTTCGAGGCAATCGGTTGGCCTGAAACTAAGGTGACGATGCGATTTTGGGTCATCGGTGCCATTATGGCGCTGTTTGGCCTTGCACTGTATGTTTTAGGAAAGTATGCCTAAGCCGAGACAACGGTCGTGGGAACCACGCCGACCTCGTATGGGAGTAGGTGTCAGGCAAGCTGCCGAAGGTACGATGCGGCGTCATCGGCCTGATTATTGGCTGGTAATATTGACAGTGCTTTTGCTCGCTATCGGTCTGATTGTCGTGTATTCTATCGGCCCAGCGCTCAGTGCGACGCGCGGTGATGGGATTGGTACAAACTACGTTGCTCGGCAGTTGATTGCCATACTACTTAGTGCGGTTGCGTTTATCGTGACGTCACGCGTGCCACTACGGCTTTGGCGGCAGTGGCAGTGGGCGCTACTTGGTGTGGCACTGCTCGGTACCATCGCAGCGCTGTTGACGCCGATTGTCCCAGCCTATCCGGCGCATCGTTGGATACGGTTTGGCCCATTGTCGTTGCAGTCTGTCGAGATGCTGAAATTCGCACTGCTTATCACTATCAGTGGCTTCTTTGCGCTGCAAGCAAAGCGTGGTGAGCTCAAGGACGCCCGCAAGACCTTGTACCCACTGCTGATTATTTTGTTAGTTGTAGGTATTCTGGTAGCGGGTGTACAGAGCGACTTGGGTTCGATGGGTGTCATTGTCGCGATGTTTGTTGTTATGGCGTTTGTGGCGGGCTTGCCGATGCGCCGTTTGGCACTTGTGGCGGCTATCGCGGTCGTCGGCACTATTTTATTGATAAGCTCAACACCATATCGTAGGGCTCGTTTACACACCTACTTGAACCCAGAAACCAGCTGTCAGACGACCGGCTACCAAGCATGCCAAGCCTTGATTGCGATTGGGACTGGCGGGTTGGTTGGTCTCGGCGTTGGCAAGGGTGCACAGGCGTACGGCTACCTGCCAGAAGCGCAAAACGACTCCATTTTTGCCATTTATGCTGAGAAATTTGGGTTCGTAGGGAGTATATTGCTCATTGGGCTGTTTGTGACGCTTTTTGCACGTCTCAGGTTGATCGTAGAGCGGGCACCAACGCTTTTTAGTCGGTTAGTGGGGGCGGGTGTTCTCGCATGGTTGAGTACACAGACAATAATCAATATCGGTGCTATGATAGGATTGTTGCCGCTAAAGGGGATTACACTGCCTCTCATCAGTTACGGGGGTACGAGCGTGCTCTTCGTGGGTGCGGCGCTCGGCCTGGCGTTCCAGGTGTCACATTATACCAGTTTTACATCACGCCAAGTGCCCGCAACGGGCAGGGGAAATAATGAAAATAGTCATGACGGGGGGCGGTTCGGGCGGCCACATTACGCCGATTCTAGCCGTCGCCCATGAAGTAAAACAGCTCAGCCCAGATACACAGCTCATCTACATCGGCCAGAAGGGTGATGTGTTTGGTGAGGTCGTGGCAAAGCACAAGCTAATCGACGAAGTCCATACCGTCTCAGCCGGTAAATTTCGGCGCTATCACGGTGAAGGATTACGCCAACTGCTAGATGTTCGCACGCTGCTACTCAACGTTCGTGACGGGTTTCGCGTATTGGTCGGACTGTGGCAGAGCTATCAGCTGCTCGGTACGATTCAACCCGATGTCATCTTTTGTAAGGGTGGTTTCGTGGGAGTGCCAGTCGGGCTTGCCGCGGCCATGCGGCACATACCGTATCTGACGCATGACTCGGATGCTATTCCAGGGCTTGCTAACCGCATAATCGCTCGTTGGGCAGCCAAGCATGCCGTAGCGCTTGACCCAGCGCTGTACCCCTATCCAGCAGCGAAAACAGTTGATGTGGGCGTACCGGTCGCTCCTGAGTATCATCTCGTTACTACAGTCGAGCAAGCACGCTTGCGCCGTGAGGTTGGACTGGCAGATTTTGAGCACGTTTTGCTGGTAACTGGTGGTGGACTTGGCGCAGCGCGCCTAAACCATGCTGCTGTCCTCGCTATGCCAGGTCTACTGAAGACTTTTCCGCGATTAGCAGTGGTGCATACCGCTGGTAGGACACATGAAACCGCCGTGAACGAAGCATACGATGCGAGCCTTGCGCCGCGTGAGCGAAAGCGTGTGCGTGTTTTGGGCTATACAACCGAGCTGTACAAATACAGTGGCGCGGCAGATTTGGTTGTTGCGCGTGGTGGGGCAACGAATTTTGCCGAGTTAGCGGCACAGGCAAAAGCCTGCATAATTGTGCCGAATCCACTCCTGACAGGAGGGCATCAGCTTAAAAACGCCGCTGCTTATGAGGAAAAAGGGGCCATAGTGAGCATAGACGAAGTCGCACTCGGGCGAAATCATGAATTACTGACGAATGCCGCCACAAGGCTTCTGCGTGACCCTGCAAAGCGCAAACAACTCAGTAAACAGTTACACTCCTTCGCACGGGCTGATTCGGCTAAAGAACTTGCAGAGTTGCTCAAGGAGCTTGGGGAGGTGCGTGGTGGGGCTGTTTAGAGGTAAAAAGACTACTCCCATCGAACCACGTCGTGCTGTTCGACCCCAGGACGGGGGTCGCCCGGATTTTGTGTACTATACCAATCGCAAACTTAACCGCGAGACAACAGGGAAGGGTGAAGCGACGGACCGCACCCGTAGCCTGCTTCATGCCCCGATAGTTGCCGCGCAACGTACCAAAGATCGACGAACTAAACTACTGCGCCGTCTATTGATTATTCCTGGGTTATTGCTGGTTGGACAGCTGGTGGCACTTGGCAGCACAAGTAAGGTAGTTTTGCTGCAGCCAGATGGTACACAGTCAAGCGAGGGTACAGAATCATATCAGAGGATAGTTGACGAGATACTTGCCACCAGCTTGTGGAATCGTAGCAAAATAACGATTGATACACAGCACATAGAGGACGAGATACGTCGTCGTCAACCTGAGGTTGAAAGTACCGTATTGACCGTACCGATTATTGGTAGCCAGCCAAAAGTTTACATCGCTAAGTCAGAACCTGTCTTTACGCTTCATCAAGGCACGAGCTTTTATACACTCAGCGCATCAGGATATATCACAGATGTAATTACTGGCGATGTGACCCTACCGCTCGTTCAAGATGATACAGGTGAAAAAGTCGAGGTTGGCAAACGCTTGCTACCAAGTTCACACGTTGGGTTTATGCAGAAAGTACTCTTTCAATTCGAACAGGCAAACATAAATGTTTCAGCTTTTGTTCTCCCTGCCAAGAAAGCGTATGAAGTTGATGTGCGACTAGATGACAAACCGTATTCCGTGCGGTTTAACTTCGAAGAAGATGCCTTGCAGCAAACCGGAGCGGCAATCGCAACAATCGAGCAGCTCGGTACGGCAGTCCCTTCCTCGTATCTTGATGTTCGTGTTCCTGGTCGTGCCTACTATAAGTAGGGGAGCGGTAGATTCAACCCTAGTCTTCCAAACGGTGAATACGCTATACTCTGGTCGATGGAGAACACATGCAGTTGGAGCACTCTAAATATAGATGCTGGATGCTTGATAATATAAGAGCGTACTTCCCCTAGCGCTCTCCTACCCTCCGTTCGTAAATTGTTCGCATTTTATTACAAATAAAAATAGTGAAAAAACATACAATAGTGCAGGGTAGAACAAATGTCAAATAATATAGGGCAGTGGGGTGAAAAGGAGGGAATAGTTATAAAAAAGTCAAATATGTGAAAAAGCAAATGTTTTCACAATGGAGCTGTGGAAAAGTCAAAAAACTATATAACCATAGCGTTACGACAAAAAAGCAAACACTAGGGCTTTTTACGACATACGCCGTAGCGAGCTTTATAGGCACATAACTACAGAAGTAATAGCATCTTTATTTACACGCGTATAAGGCGATACATGACGAATTACAGGCCAGGATCTATAAAGTCCCCCGTTAGTAGGGGCATTGGATATCAAGTATAACCACTATAACCATGTCGCAAAATATACATTGTGCGACGTATTGTGTCACACACAAATCGTGTTGCTCTGCCGCTTTGTCCAGCCGGATTTTTCAATGTGACCTACCATTGTGCTTACAAAAAACCGTACCTTGCCCGTTTTGGAGGCTTTACGTGTATTTGCCGTTATCCGGCCTACGACCTTACCTATACGCAAACTGCTGATAATGTTCGCAAATTGTACGGTTTGTTCGCTAATTTTGGTATTAAGCAATTTAACAGGGGTGCAACAGAGGTACTACCCTGTTCGTGCACTTTAATAATAAATAATCATGAATAAAGTTCGCAAATTGTTTAACGGTGTATGCGTATACCAGAATAAAGCATGTTTTCGATGTGATCGCGCATTGCATGTTTTGACATCGGGTCTAAGCCCAGTAGCTTTGCTGCAATATGACCGGCCCTATTCATCGTCTCGGAAAGCTCTGGGAGTGTCACGTGGTCATAATCAACGTAATTGCCTCCATCGTGCTGCGTGTAACTAGCTGAAAATGCGTTTCTGACTTTGGAAGGCACAATCATGCTATACCATGAGCCGGGAACAACTCCAATGGGTACCTCTTGGGGGGATGTATCTGCGAGCTGCAAACTTTCTAAAACCATTTTGGTGGCGGCGACGATTGTGTCACCTGTCGTGAATTGGTCGATGATTAATGTGCTACCGGGTCTGTTCGTTCTGAAAATTTCGGCAATTCTTGCTTCCTCCCTTGGATCCATTCGTGGAACAATGTACTCATACGATAAGTTTTCGATCTTTTTTTCTTCGGCAAATCCACGTACAGCGTCAGCGCACGGTATAGCCGTCCTCGCAGTTACGAAGACTGTACAGCCAGGAGCTAACACACCGCTGTTACAGGCGTCTCTCAATTGCGCTGGAAAAGAACTGTCAACGGTCGGGTCTTGGAAATTATGGTCAGCGAAGGGAGCGGAGGGGTCGACTTTATGAAATCGGCTTTCTTTCCCTTGTTCGTACCATCGTAACAGTGTATTTGGGAATAAGACCTGGCCAGTACCTGCAAGATACCGCCGAAGCTCTGAAGACATCGGGGGTACTTCTCTGTTTATCATAGCGATTGCTACTATTCGGCGAGTTCGTAGGTGGCTTTGGCGACGCGCTTGAACTGCGCTTTGCTTTGCAGGTTGAGCAAGATGGTGGTTTCTTTGACGAATCGGCTCTTGAGGACGCGCTTGACGATCTCATCGCGGTGAAGTGGTTCGTTAGCCTCACGAAGTACGTCGGCGATGATGTCAGCAACAGTTCCCTTGCTATAGCCCCACTCTTTAAGAGCGTAGATACCACGGCCGATGAGGACAAAGCGCTTGTCTTTGATAAGCTCATTGTGGATAGCCTGAGTGGTAACATCTTTGCGCTTGAAATCGCTTGCCTTGATAGATTCGGCAATCTCGTTGAAGTGCATGTGTTTCTTGTTTTCGCTCAGGATAACGTAGATCTTGTCGCGGATGTTCTTTGGGTTGACCGTAGGCCATTTGACGAGGCCCCAGCGGCCGTTAAGGGTAGCGAGCTGCTTGCTGGTGCTTGCGAGGGCTGCTGCATAATCATCACTTGGCATTGCGGCAATCTTGGTCATTTCTTTGGTGTCGACGGGCTTGCCTGCCTTTTTGATGGCGTCGACAATGGCTGCAACCTCTTTTTTGAGCTTGGCAGTGTCATGGACTTTGGCTACCCCTGCCGACTGGAAGAAATGGTCATCTTCACTGATGACGCTAACACGTGGGCATAGCTCGGTCAGGAAAGCGAGGCGAGATTGGTCGGTGCGGGTATTTTCAGCTGTTAGGACAGATGAAAGCTTGGTGATACGAGCTGCCTGCCCTGCCCCTTCGAGGGCGCTGAGCAAAGTTTCTTCGACTTCGGCGATGTGTGGCAAGTCGAGGCTGGTCTCACGGAGTTTGGTGACGACAACTTTTTCGAGTTGGCGGACACGCTCACGGGTGATGCCGAGGAGTTCGCCGATTTGCTCGAGTGTTTCCTTGCGATCAAACAAACCAAAACGACGAGCGATAATCTCGCGTTCGCGTTCGCGTTCGATACTATTTAAGATGTCCTGAACGATTTGTTCGGTGTTTAGTAGGGTTGGTTTGTCGGTCGCTGTGCTCATATAACCTCTATTTTATAACTTAAGTTTGTAAAAGTCAAACAGATTTTCTTGGATATCAATATTGTATCACATAATTCGACCTTGAACCGAAAAATATGTTGTTAAAACGTACGCATCCCACCTTTTGGTTATGCTCAAAATCAGTATCAAGCAGACCACTCCCCTGTTTTGTTCGCAAGTTTACGCTGTAAGTTTATTATTTTGCACTTTGGTCGAGATAATCCTAAAAGCATATACTTTTTTACATCGGCCAGAGTATTTAATTTTTCATGCTGTTCGAGCCGGAGTGAAGCTGAAAAATCTCCTTACAATATCTTCTTTCTCTGTACTTTTGCGTGGCCAAAAGTACCAAAACCCACCGAGCGACACAAAAAACCGGCTGACTGGTACTTTTTGTTCCAGCTGTCTGGTGCGTGCGGAACTCGCTTCGCTCAAACAGTCCTCCTTACGCAGGCAGCTTACACAAAAAGTACCAATCAGTTTTTATGCGATGCTCGGCTCTGGCGGCGACCCAGGTCATACTGCTTCGAAGGATAGTCAAAGAATCTCCCCTAAGTTTCTATCATTGCAGTTCCCGAACTGCGGTCGGCTTACTTTTTGGACCGCCAAAAAGTAAGATAAAAAACTCGGCACGCTTCCACCATTTTGGTAATCTGTTGTTGCTGATTACAACGGCCACACACTAAGCTTCGCTACCACTTCGCTACGCATGTGTCCTAAAGTTGTAACTACCAACAACAGCTCAGCCAGGACGCCTCCAGAGTGCCACCAAGCTGCAAACCCCCCTCCATCATTCCGGACATGATCCGGAATCTAGTCATGAAATGTCACAGAGTGACACAACTAAGGTGACTATGCGTAAGACTCCTGGCTCTCACTGTTGTCAGTAGCTACAACTCCCGACAGGTGACGAGACTTGTTTGACGAGTGAAGTGATATACCAGTGGTATATCCTTCATGAGGAGTTGTCTCGTCAGTTGTAGCTCTGACCAACTGGAGACCACGAAGTCGGAGCCCTAGTCTAGAGTTTTTGGTACTTTTGGGGATATGCCAAAAGTATGAGGAATGAGGAAAGTATCGATGGTTATGCCAACGTGGAGGTGGCTGGTCCCGAGCTAGAGCAAACTTATTTCTTGGCTTTGCGGGGTGGGAAGCGACGCTTGCCCTTGGTTGCAGGGGCTTCGGCTAGGAGTTTTTTAGCTTCGTCGTGACTGATGTCTTTAGGTTCGGTACCCTTGGGAATCTTGGCATTCTTTTTGCCGTCAGTGATGTAGGGGCCGTATCGGCCTTTGAGCACCTTGATACCATCACCGAAATCGGCTATGTTTTTGTCGATATCGGCTTGGAGTTTTGCAGTGTAGAGCTCTCGAGCTTCATCAAGCGTGATTTCACGTGGGTCGTGGGGTTTGATGCTGACAAAGAGCTTGCCAACCTGTATATACGGGCCAAAACGACCGATGTTAGCTTTGATCTCTTGCCCGTCCTCAGTCTCGCCAACAAGACGTGGCAGCTGGAAGGCGTGCAGTGCATCATCGAGCGTAACTGCTTCGAGTCGCATGCCCTTGGGTAGTGGTGCAAACTGCGGCTTGTCAGCTTTGTCGTCACCTTCACCGAGCTGCAACAGGGGGCCAAACCGGCCAATTCGGGCAAATATCATCTTGCCAGTCTTGGGGTCTATACCAACTTCGCGGGCTTGAGCCACAACGCTTCGGTCGATGGTGTCAGACTTTGAAACGAGTGCGTGGAATGGCTCATAAAAGTCACTAAGCATGGTGTTGCGCTCGACTTTGCCCTCGGCGATAGCATCGAAGCCTTCTTCGACGTGAGCGGTAAAACCATAGTCAACGATAGGTGTGAAATGGTCACCGAGGAAGTCGCTGATAAGCTCGCCGCTCGGGGTTGGGACCAATTTGCCCTTGTCGGCGCCAGTTTTTTCTTCGACAACATCGCGCTTCACGCCCTCGCCGTCAAATGACAGCACAATAACTTCTCGAGGCGTGCCCTCGCCCTCGCCCTTTACAGCGTAGCCACGAACTTGGACGGTATTGATAATGGTCGCATAGGTACTTGGACGACCGATGCCAAGCTCCTCGAGTTTGCGCACGAGCGAACCTTCGCTGTAGCGAGCCGGTGGGCGCGCAAAGACTTGTTTGGCGACCGCTTCACTCAGCGTGATGGAGTCTCCGCTGCTGAGCGGCGGCAAGATCTCATCTTCTTTACGGCGGCCATAGACATGCAGGAAACCATCGAAGACAACAACTTCGCCCTTCGCTTCAAAAACAGCTCCACCTGGAGCACTTTCGATACGGACGACGGTTTTTTCGAGCTTGGCAGGAGACATCTGGCTGGCGAGTGTGCGATTGCGGATGAGGGTGTAAAGTTTTTGGTCGTACTCGTCGGTACTTGCCTTCTCGGCGGTCATGTCGGTAGGACGGATGGCTTCGTGGGCTTCTTGGGCGCTGGCGCTCTTGGTTTTGAACTTGCGAACTTGGGAGTAGGCGTCGCCGTAGGCTGATTTTATAAAGTTTGCGGCCGCTGCGATAGCTTGCCCACTGAGGCTCATGCTGTCGGTACGCATGTAGGTGATTTTACCGGCTTGGTATAAGCGCTGAGCGCTCGACATGGTGGCTTTGCTGCTAAAGCCGAGGCGTGCGTTAGCTTCTTGCTGCAAGGTACTCGTTGTGAAAGGAGCGGACGGGCTGCGCGTGCCAGGAGTAGTCTGGACGTCTGAAACAGTGTAGGTTGCGCCTCGCAGACTTTCGAGGAAAGCAGTTGCTTCTGTCTCGCTGTCAAAACGCTGTGGTAATTCGGCGCGGATAGTCTCACCGCCGTGTGTGAACTCTGCTGTGATCTTGAATTGGGCACTACTAGCGAATGCCAAGATCTCGCGCTCACGCTCGACGAGCAAACGCACTGCTGGGCTCTGGACACGGCCAGCGCTCTTGCCGCCAGGTACTTTTTGCCATACGACGGGGCTCAACTCGAACCCGACGATACGGTCGAGGATTTGACGAGCTTGCTGCGCACGGACGAGGCTCATGTCGACGGTACGGGGGTGTTTAATAGCTTCCTCGATGGCTGGTTTGGTGATTTCATGGAATACAATGCGGTTGGTTTTGACTGGGTCAAGCTTAAGCACTTCACAGAGGTGCCAGGCGATAGCCTCCCCTTCGCGGTCTTCATCGGTTGCGAGCCAGACGGTTTCGGCAGTCTTGACGGATTTTTTCAGCTCGGCAATGACCTTACGTTTCTCGGGGTCGACTTCGTACTGCGTGGCAAAACCATTGGCAATGTCTATGGCTGGTGTGCCTTTGACGGCTTTTTTGGGGATGCTACGAATGTGGCCGATGCTACTGAGCACGGTAAAATCACGCCCGAGGTATTTCTCGATCGTTTTGGCCTTTGCTGGACTCTCTACAATAACTAAGTTTTTTGCCATAAGCTCGTACCAGTATACATATTATAGTTGTGAATGACGAGTGCGTAGCATAGCAGTCCGCACTCAGCTTCGCAAGCAGTTTTACTCACCAACAGATAGCAGAACAGCAAAATTTGCTAACTCCCAATGCAAGATCAGTTGACGTTGCAATAGAAGATTCTTACGCTTCACACGTCGGGTCAGTATAGTGAGAAACGTTAAATGATGGGATGACTGCACTGAGGGCACTTTGGACTAAAAGTGCGAGATCGTACGTCGGGGAGGTGTTACGAGCGAAATCGATGTCTGATGCTGCACGAGCTCTGAAATAATCAGACAAGTGATCATCATCAAAACTTGAGCCTCGAATTGTTTGCGCAAACGGATCGCATAATCCTGGGCGCATCGTTGTGCGAGCCGCCTGCCATGCTCTGCTTTCCATGGGCGTAAGATAGTCTTTACTCATATCAATCTCTTGCGTCATTAGTGGGCGGACGCCGACAATTGACATCTCGCCGTTCAGCACGTTCAGCACTTGGGGAAACTCGTCAAGTCTATGAGCCCTCAGTATCGCACCAAACTTCGTCGCACCAATTGCCAGTGTTTGCCCACGGCTCGGGACTTCAGCAACTGTTGGTGAGATTGTACGTATTTTATTTACAACAAATTCCCGCCCATCGCGACCAACGCGGCATTGTTTAAAGAGTGGGTTATGCTTGTCGATAACTGCTACACCGGCCATCGCGCCAACCATAATAGGCACACTGAGTGGCAAAGTACCGAGCACAATGGCTAAATCGAATGCGCGTTTCTCTGGACTTCGTGACCAATTCTCTCCCAAGAGGTGCGTCACTGCAGTCTCTTTGCGGCCACTAGGGTATCTGCGATGACTCGCACTGGTTTTGTAGCGGCATATGCCACGTCACTACATACAACACCAGTTTCTATGACTGCGCGGTACGTTTGCGGATGAATCGTGGCACTCACTTTGAAGATTGCCCGCAATGCGTAATTTGCTATTAGTCGCGGTGAAAATGGCAGATTATGGGCATCCTCATATCTATCGTCTAAGGTATCCAAAAGAACGCCAAGTACGCTAAGCTTTCGAAGTTCCCCCCACGGAAGGCTGTCTAGGTCGGCACAGTCAGTCTGATAGCGTAGTAGGCCGAAGCTGCATTCACCCTCACTAACTCTGGAAGAAATATGTCTTTGAATGCTCCCGGCACTTCGGCTAACTCTATCTGCTGCGAGTAGACCTTCTGCGGATCGTAGTAGCATAGGGTGTTCGCGGGATATCCCGAGCACCTCTAATAGTTGCCCCGCCCGCAATAGTGCCCAAGGCTCCTCTGACATTACATCGGCCGTCGCGAGGTTATGCATGCTGGTCGACCAACCCTTCATATCATCCTGGGTCAAAGGCACTCCAATGGCAACGCCGACCATCCCGAGGGCATTACCGCATGCCGTGTAAGCTTCTATGCGGGGCATTTTATTAAAATAGTTCATATTGGGCTCGGTGTACGTATGTTTGGCGATACAGAATGATGTTAACTGTAACAATTACTTGTCTACCACGCAACAAAAAGACAATCAGAAAAGATTTGCTTCAAACCACAGGTACAATTTCTATGCCAGATTGGCTGAGGGCGCTTGTTTAATAAGCGGACTACGACGGGGACCAGTGATTGTTGCCGAGGGGGTGGATTTTGCCGCTCAGCTCAAGCATGGTCAAGGTTTGGCTAAAGAGCTCTGGTGCGATACCACTGCCGACCAGTAGCTCATGGCCGTCAGATACGCCCGTGTACAATAGGTCGAGAATAGCTTGCTCCTCGGTGTTTTCACCCACATGAACCGTTTCGGTGCTTGCTAAATTCTCGGCTCCGAGTGCCTGCAAGACGTCCTCGACGCACGTTACGGGTCGGGCACCAGCTTTGATGAGGTTGTTGCACCCTGCACTGTTTGGGCTTGTGATATTACCTGGGACTACGAGCACTTCCCTGCCTTGCTCAAGTGCAAACCGTGCCGTGTGCATGGTGCCGCTCTTTTCGGTCGCTTCAGTGATAAGCAATACATCAGACAAGCCACTGACGATACGATTACGGGCGACGAGGTTTTGTTTGAAATGCGGCGTGCCTTCCTCATATTCACTGATGATAACCCCGCCCTTTTCAAGCAAGCGGCGAGCTAAATCGGTGTTATTCGCAGGGTAAATTTGGTCGAGCCCACCGGCGAGAACAGCGATGTGGAGCCCTCCAACAGATACGGCAGCCTGGTGTGCGACTGCATCGACCCCGAGCGCAAGGCCACTGACTATGGTGATGCCCTTTTCGGCTAGCGAGCGTGCTAAGTCTTCGGTCACTCGTCGACCATACGCAGTTATGCCACGCGTACCGACGATGGCCACTCGGGGCCGCAACAGCCACTTACCTGGCTCAGCTCCTAGATAAAAGAGCTGCTTAGGCGGGCTTGCTATGTTCTGCAAGACCCAAGGATAAGCGGCATCATCTTTGCTAAGTTTATTTACTTTCATACAAAAAGGTTAAAAAGTATTGACACATGGACACTTTATTGCTATAATGGCAAATTGTAAGTGGCCGTTAAGGCTACTCAAGCACCTTATATCCCCCATTCTAACACCTTCGTTGCATAAAAGTAACGAGGGTAAAATGTTAGATTGTTTTAGAACGTGCCATAGCCTCGCACTGCGAGGTCAAAAAAAGTTGTTACCCTCCACTTTTCTCTTGGCTCGTCTCGCCTAAAGAGACAGCGTTCTAAAACATACTAACCCCTTTAACTAGGATCCAGTGCTTGCTCGCAAGTAGTGGAACCCCAGAAATCGGTTGGCAAATCTGGACGATTTCGACCTTTTGGTCGAAGGCACGACACCGTTTGATTCCATAGGTGTCCGATGCTTTGCTCTTCTGCGGGTGGGTTGAAGGGTGGTGGGAGGCGACGTCGTCGCCTCCAAAAAAGGGCTTACAGCGGTGCCCACCCCCTCTGTAAGCCCTTTTTTGTTACCAAGAAATAATGCGCGCTTCTACTCATTTAGTCGACGCATCGCATTGGTGCCTATTTTTGTAATAATCGAATCGGTGATTATAATTCCCACAGTCATGACAGAAAACTTCGAAGTTACGTATAGTGACCGTTTAGCCCATTACAATACCTCGGTGCAAGACCTTCTAGGCGTACCTGAGAGCCCTATGAACGCGGTATTATTCTCAAATGCAGCTTTTATGCAACTTGATTATCTTGTAGATAAAGTACGTCAACTTGGTGATGAATGGGCAGAATATGAGCGGGTAGGTCAAAAACCCAAGATGAGAGAAGCTATGATTGCACTTCAAGAGACTCATATACGGGCTACGAATGTGTATAAAATTGCCCTAGAAGCTGCACGTGCAGCCTTAACGACAGTTACACCTGCAGATATTATCGACTAGATGTATTTCGCGATGGTTATCGGGAACTAGGTAACTTAGACGATGTGGTTGTGGCGGGCGAATTCTAGGTGCGCGGTGGCTCGCGCGAGCCGGATGATGCGCACAAACCTGACTGACCGCAAGATGTCGGCTAACCCACTCGGCAATGGTATGGCTGCAAGCAGGAAAAACCAGTTATGTCGTATGTAACGACGCTTGTCGCTGGAAAGCTGTAATTCATAGACAAAATCGGCGATAAAGCTGAAACCAAGCGCAATTTCATAGGCTTCTACCCAGCGCAGCTGAATCGCACTCAATAAATTGAAGTGTTCAAGAGTGAGCAGCGCAAAACTGACCAGAACCAACCCCAGAAAAATGTACTCTTTTATAACGAGCCAATGGAGCGTTTTTGGGGTATGGCGTTTGAGGGGTTGTTTTTTACGATCTTTTGTCACGTTGTTACTTTATGAGTTTTCCGCCGAGTGCTTCGACATCGCTGAGGCCTCCTAGACTGGTGACATCGGTGAAGCCGGCTGCTTTGAGCTTCGATGTCGCCTCGGTTGCTCTACGCCCTGTCCGACAATAGACATAGATTTTCGTGTCTTTCGGTGCGTCTGGGTAGGTGCCGGCGTCGATTTTAACAGAATCAAAATTAGTGGCTCCCGCAAAATGCCCCGCTGCGTATTCACCAGGGGTACGGACATCGATGAGCTGAGCCCCCTGCTCTAGCTCGGTGGTGATATTTGCAAAAGTTGAGCTGGATTTAGTTGGTTTGCTCGGAGCGATAGAGTCGGCCGTCATGAGTACAAATGTAACGGTTGCTAAGATGATAACTCCTAAAATGACAATCCACTTTTTCATACATACTCCAATTACTTTTTAAGCATAGCACTTTACGATGGGTAGCAAAATAATTCTGTATGGGAAATAACTATGCATATACCAGAAAATAGGGCTGTTCATAATTAAAATACTTGCAAAAGCTGCATTTGTGCGATATCACATATGTAATGAGGGTAGAATTTCGAGGAAGGGTCAGTGTCGTGAGCATCGTGAGTGTCATGAGTCTGGCGATTGGTGGGTGTACTATACAGGAACCGTTCCCAATCGATCGTACCCCAGACATTGCCAGTGCGCCAGCAACACCAACTCCTGATAGTCCTCCTACCCCTATCGTTAGCCCGACAGCAACCGAGGTTAAGCCTGGCGCAATTACACCGCTCAGTACAAGGATGCTTAACATCATCGTTGTTAATACAACCAAAGACCGTGGGATGAGTAGCTTAAGTGACCAATACCGAGATGAAGCCCGTGCAAACGTCAAAAAACTACTGCGCAAAGACCCCGAAACCATAAACAGTCTCACAAGTGCCTTCAGCGCCGCGACGTTTGGCAGACTTGCTATCGGAAAAGTAAGGGTTCGCAAAGCCAAAAATGAGCTTAATTTACCTGAGGGTTGTCTTGACGCTGATGACATTACACCTGACACTGATAAACTGGCCGCACTAGCGAGACAGTCGTTGGTTAAAAATGCTATCAATGTTGCCGTGGCAATGGCTGCAAACTGTAGTGATGACCCTGTTACCAAACAGAGAACACTTGGCTTTTTTATAGCCGGCGACACGCCCACGGTGTTGGCGGCTGGGATTGCTAACCAGCGGGATGCAAATTGGGTGACGATTCATGAGTGGGCCCATGGCTATGACAAAACACTGAAAAATGTTTTGCCGCATGCGGGCGTAGCAACCTGCAAAGACCCAGTCCAAGCAAAAGGATGTGTGACGGACCAATATGGCGATAACGAGTCTCTGATGGGCTACAAGAGACCTGAGGCGCCTTTCTCGACTCCTGAGTTAGAAGATCTGGGGCTACTACATGCCTCTGAGATACTTGATGCGAGAAAGATTTCAGTGGGGGGCATAGTACTTGGCGAGGTTTCAAGCCGTGACATGCTGCTGCCAAAAATCATCAAGCTACCGGCAACCTTTAACGGGCGCAAAGCGGGAGCCTACATATCTGTCGGAAAAAAGGGCAAAATTGAGGTGCATTACGATAAATCGCTCAGTGACGAAAACACAAAAATTGATAAAGGCGCATATGAAAAGCAGCTACCTCAAGAATCAACAGTGCGAATCAATCGCAAAATAAAGCCCGGTGACGTCGTTATCAGAAGCGGTAAAAAGAAGTATACCTACGTCGGAAAAGCTCCTACCGGAAACGGCTACGTGCTAGACGTGACAAACGCTTGAGTTATTTTAGAAATTAAAAACTGGTCGATGATGGTAAGACATGAATCAAAGTATGTCTACTTTCTACACCAGTTGGTGCCAAGCAAATTGAAGTATGGGGCTGTTTTGGTGTGCTTGTATTTTCTTACTTCAAATAATCTTAGCTAAATCAGACTAATTTCAAGAGTTTAACTTTAAGAATGGCAGCACAGAATACATTATCTGAGATACGGTGGCAATTCATTTGCTTAGGAGTGCTTTTTAATGACTACCGTTATAGCCGCAAATGCTAATGCGTCGGTGTTGATGCCTGTTTCAAGTATATGTGTCACTTCATGTCCGGCTAATGCGGCTTCATTACAGATCGCTGCGATGGCTTTATCTCTCTCGCCGAGCTTGATTGCCATGGAATCTGCGGTGTCTCCATATTTCATAAAAATACCAGAAGATCTTACTTCATATTCTGGGGTATCTGGAGTTGAATGACTCATCACGTATATTATAAATGTAAAAGCAAACTATGTAAAAAAACGTTCTACAAAAACGAACGGGTTTCGGGGTTGAGGGGGGCGCCGTAGCCGAGCTCGCTGAGAACTGCGGTGACTTCTCGAATGAGCTTAGGAAGTTCTTTTGCCTCTGTCGCACTGAACTTTTGCAAAACGAAATCAGCACTGTCTATCTGCTCGGGAGTTTTGGGGCCGATGCCGATGCGAACACGACCATAACCTTCGCCGAGGTGTTTGGTGAGGCTTTTGACACCATTATGCCCTGCACTGCCGCCGCCGATACGCAGACGAACTTGCCCAAAATCGACATCGAGCTCGTCGTGGACGACGATGATCTTATCGAGCTGGATTTTATAAAAGTGGGTGACCGCTTGGACCGCTTCCCCGCTCAGGTTCATAAATGTGGTAGGTTTGCAGAGAATAATGCGGGTTTCACCGAGGGTTGCCTGGGTGAGCTGGCACTTGAGGTCGGTCTTGTTGACCCATGGGGCGAAGTTGTTTTTACGGGCGAACTCGTCGACGCACGCAAAACCGATGTTGTGCCGCGTTCCGACGTATTCATCACCGATGTTACCGAGGCCGACAATGAGCAAGGTTTTGTTCATGCCGTACGTCGTAAAAGTGATACCGTGACCAACTTCTGGACGCTTTTGGAAGAGTGCCATGACTAGACTTTCTTGCCCCTGGCTTTGTTTTTGATAACCATGCGCTGGACGTCACTTCGCTCTGGTTTAGTGGGGCTGTTGCCATGCTTGTGACGGTCTGACTTCTCGATGAACCAGAGCTGTACAGCCGTGCCGACAAAACCGAATGCTTCACGGAGCTCTCGCTCCATATAACGTCGGTAGCTCCAGTGAAGGAACTTGGTATGTGCGCCAAAGATTTTGAACGCTGGAGTTGGGTTGTCGTCTTCTTGCACCATGTAATTGAGCTTGGGTGCGCGGTTTTTGAGGCCAGCCGGTGGGTGGTGGCTGATGACTTTGGTGAGCCAGGTGTTGAGCTCTCTTGTGGTGACACGGCGCTTGCGTGCGGTGTCTATGTCGAAGACAAGGTCAAAAAGCTTGGTGACGTTTTGACCAGTGACTGAGCTTGTGAATATCAGTGGTGCCCAGGGAACGAAATTGAAAGCGGCTTGAATCTGGGGAGCGAGCGCATCACGGGTAAAGGCGTCTTTGCCTTCGACTGCGTCCCATTTGCTGACGACGAGGACTAGGCCTTTACCGGCTTCTTCGATCATGCCAGCTATCTTTTGGTCGAGAGCGGTTGAAAGCTCGTTAACATCGGTCAGTAACAGACAGATGTCAGCCTGCTCGATGGCAGCCAGCGAGCGAACCACGCTAAAGTGCTCGATACCGGTGCCGATTTTGCCGGGGCGACGGATACCTGCGGTGTCCATGAGCTCGACTTCGCGGCCTTGGTAGCGCACGATTGCACGGTTGATATCGCGGGTGGTGCCTGCCCTGTCGGCCACGATGGCTTGTTGCTTTTGGGCGAGTGAGTTAAAGAGTGCGCTCTTGCCAACGTTTGGTCGGCCAAGCAGTGCGATATGCAAACGGTCACTTTCTTCGGGCTGGCTCACCTTGGGTATGTCGTGGACAAGCCGGTCGAGTAGTTCCTCGATACCGCGGCGCTGGGTGGTGCTGGTTGGGAAAATCGGCTTGATGCCGAGACGGTCAAAACCTTCGAGGTCTTTGCCGCGGCCGCGGTCGACTTTGTTTATGACGAGGTAGACGGGCTTGCGGCTCTTGAGGGCAAGTCGCGCGACGCGGCGATCATCTTCGGTGATGGGCACATTGGCTTCGACAAGTACCCAAATGATGTCTGCGCTATCGGCTGCTTGGGTGATTTGCTCCTGGATGGTGAACTCAAAATCATCGGCAGCGTCTTTCATACCGGCGGTGTCGACGAGCCAAAATTCGTGTTCGCCCCACTTGGCCTTAGCGGCGATGCTGTCGCGGGTTGTGCCGGCTTCGCGTGCCACAATAGCCTCTCGTCGCTCGAGAATGGCGTTAAACAGGCTGCTTTTGCCAACATTGGCGCGCCCGACGATAGCCACGATGGGCAGTTTCTTTATCATTGGGAGCATTATAACAGATTAAAACGAAAATTAATAGTTGACTATGTGTCAAACACAATTGTTAAACTACAATTTTGACCTATTAGGTACGTATGCTCGTCTTTGACATGGTCTTATAAGGTGGTACAATAGACCCTTCTATGATACAAAACTCCGAAATACCTCTGTTGAGTCGAGACGAACTTGAAACACAATTCAGCCAACGGGTGTATCAAGATGGTTTGGATGCATTTATACGTGAACGTTTTGCCGAAACGAAAACATTCATCGTTGGTGTTGATACCATCTTTGGGTGGCTTAAAAGTGCGGTGAATCAGGTTAATCGACTCGATGTGCCAGACTTGGTAACTGAAGGAAAAACGACTAAAATCCGAGATTTGCACGTGACCGAGAAAAATACGAGACGCGAGCTAACTGCAAAAACGGGAGCCTTTTTGACGAGGAGACTTATCAAACTGCGATTTGACAGTAGCGATTCGATGTTGCCAACGCGTGCTGCCGGCAAATTAGAAAAAGCTGAGGAGCGGTATATAGAATCAGAAGCTTACCCCCTATGGATAGCCCAAATTGTTGGAAACTGGTCAGTTTTTCAAGGACAGCGTGCCGCAAAAGTTATGGAGAAAGCGCTGAGTAAAAGTGATGCACAATATGTCCCCAACGCGGCCAAACTCCTCAAAATATGTGCTGCGCTCACATCACACGATGCGGTACCGCAGCCACTGGATGATGTTATCAAGGCGGAGGCAGGCATAAGGGCGTATGTTGAGCAACGATTGCCCAGGGACGACGCGATAATTGCCGACCCTCGTGATTTCAACACCTAGATTACTGAACGGTCTTGAGATGACCCACGGGTAAATCGCCGAGGGCATAAGAGCCAAAATGGGTGCGGTGGAGTCTGGTGACGGTAAAACCGAGCGCCGAAAACGTCCGGCGAATCTGACGGTTGCGCCCTTCGTGCATGGTGATGCGCCACGCAGCGTCGCTGTCGTCTTTGAGTCGCTCAAGTTGCAACTGGCTGCGACCATCCTCAAGCATGACGCCGTGGTCGCTAATAATCTGCCTATAGAGCGGTGGCAGAGCATGGTCGAGGGTGACTTCATACACTTTCGTTTTTTCGTATTTGGGATGGCTGAGTTGTTGGGCGAGCTGACCATCGTTGGTGAGGAGTAACAGGCCTGAGCTATCTTTGTCGAGGCGTCCGACCGGGTTCAGCTGGTGATACTCAGACGGCAAAATGTCGTAGATAGTCCTGCTTCCCTGCCCGTCATGGCTACACACGTAGCCTACAGGCTTGTTAAATAGCATAGTAGTCGTTGTTACTGTTGGCGTTAGTACGTGGCCGTCTAGGGTCACTACGTCGCTCTCTGTGACATCAGCTCCCTGATCTGGGGTTTTGCCATTGACGAGAACTCTTCCGGAGGCGACTGCCGCATCGGCCGAGCGACGACTCAGTTGACTGCTTGCAGCGACGAATTTGTTGATGCGCATATCTATAGATTATCGCAGACCAACAGGTAATGTCATAGGTTTAAGTGTGTGCGGCGTACGGACTGGACTATCTCGTGTCAGGGCCAAAGCGTATTGGTGAGGTGGTAAACGACGGAGCGGATTGTTTATTGTATGACGAGTTGTATTTCTTGTAAGTAGTTTGATCTGCATTAAATTTGCTCATAATGGCCGCGTATTGAGCGGACTTTTTATAGGCTGCCAGTGCATTGCGCGACTTTTGGTATGATCCGACACCCTTAAACACTTTGTAGGTTGCACAGCTTGGTTTGGTTGGTTTTCTTGGTGCTCCGCTAGCCGTACGTGCGGGAGATTTGTAGCTCATTTTTACACAAACTTTATACCCATAGGTTGGGGTTTCAATCTTTGTGCCAAGGCAGGCGTGGTTACGGTACTTACCGCTCTTGACACTGCAAAGTTTAGACCAAGTTGAAGGTCGTAGTACGCCGTCACTTGGTTTGATGCCGTATTTTATCTGGAAAGATTTTACGGCTGATTTTGTGTTTCTGCCGTATGCGGCGTCTGCGGATAAGCCGAGCATGTGCTGTACGTCTCGCACGCATTCACTTGCACTTCCAGTATTGAAGGTCCTACCCTTACAGGTTGCAGCTGCGCTACTCATATGGAGTGTGTACGTGCCAATCCCAGCGACCAGTAATATTGCTGCTAACGGTAGTATAAAGTGGTGGCTAAAACCTAAGGAGTTTAGTTTTTTGAGCACGCGGGCTCCTTTTTTGTGTTTACAAACTGTTAATATTTGCAGGGTAACAAAAAACTTATGTTTTGTCAAGCAATACGGACCCTATGATAGCATCAAAGTTTGAGTTTTATCTTAGGAGTTCAAACTGCCCCTTGTTGCTTTGGTAAATAGTATCGACACGTAGGTGGCACGCCAGTCATGCCGACATAAAAAATATCTCGCCGTTACAGCGAGATATTTGTTTGGGTGACAAAGCGCTATGACGAGGTGTCTAGACTGCTTTTGCCTTACAAACTTTGTGGTTGACGGTGCCGGGGATACTCTGGCAGGCTGTCACGAATCGGTTGACTTCACCGCCAACGGCCGCCTTGAGGCTCTTTGAAATCTTGTAGGCTTTCATGTCACGGCCGAACTGAGTGTGTCGTTTTTTAACATTGTTGTGCTGGCTCTTTAGTGCGTAGACGCCACCACCATCGTTAACGGTCTGACTCTTGAGAACCCATTTGCGCTCACATGCCCAGACTGGTTTGTTAGGGTAGGTTTTGCTGGTTGGGTAGCAGTTGAAATAACCCCATCGGTAATCAGGCTTGCTAGCGGTGCTAACTGGCTTTGAACGGTAGATGTCGGTGTTTTGTCCACTACAACCAGCTTTTGTCCAAGCTGAGCTTGCGCCACTTTTACCGAGTGAGCAGAGCTTTGCCCAGGTGTTTGGACCGACGATGCCATCGGCACCACCCTTGGCGTTTGCATCGTTCTGAAACTCTTGCACGGCTGCTTTGGTGCGTGGGCCAAAATTAACCCCTGGGGTAAGCTTGTTGGCGCTACTTATCTTGCCTGAAGCATTCATAAGGCTGATTAAGTATGATACACAGACGCTACGAGAGCCAGTGCTAAAGACTCGCTGCTTGCAGCTTTTGCCATTTGCCGTTGTGTAGATAGCTGCACTAGCCTGTCGTGGTGCGAAAAGACCGGCACCTAGGGTTAGGAGCATAAACATGATAAATACGGTTGCAAAACCTGACTTCTTTAACTTGAGCGTGCTGACCATAGTATCTCCTTGGACTGAGCATTAAAAATGATATTTGACACCCACCAATCTTACTTAGGTATGTTACCACAGTGTTACGATAATGTCAAATCAAATTGCTCACGATGTCTCGAGAGGACAGCCTAGAGGGCGATGGTGTTGGGGTCTATGCCAGATTTTGGTGCATTGACCGCTGTTGCATCGACAACTGTAGGTTGAGAATTTTGCTCGTTGTAGGTAGCTTCTTTAGCCTCTTCTTTGGCAAGGAGTGCTTCGAGGTTAGGTGTACCAGCTTCGATGTCGCTGATTGGCTGTATAACCTTGCGACCAGAAATTTGTGAAGTTGTGTCGATGTTCGGGTCGGGTGGTGCGACAGGCTCAGGGCTTGGCGTTTCTTCGGCAACTGGCTCTTGTGTAGGCGCAGTGACGACAATTGCTTCTGTTGGTGTCTGATCAGCCGATGGCAGAGTTGATTCTGCGGTGGTTAGTTTACTCATGGCATCTTCGAGGACTGCATCATTGCTGGCCTGTGCTGGAGTAACTGCTGGCGTGTCACCGTCATTGGCGGCAAAAGACGCAATCTGCGCTTCGATAGCAGCTTCTTCGGCTGCAATAGTTTGTGGTTCGGCTGCTGTCGTTGCGGTGGTTGATGCTGCAGGTTCTACTGGCGGTGTTATGACTATCGCTGGCTCTGGCACGGGTTCGGCATTAGGAGCGGTGGCTGGTTGTGCGTCGGCAGGAGCTAGCTGTTCTGCGGCCGGTGAAATGTGCGGCACGATGGGGTCTGGATCTGTTACGGTTACTGTTGCGTTCACCGGTTGTGCGACTGGATCGGTGGCCGCTATGGGTGTGGCACTGACTAGATCAACTGCTGGTGTGGTTGAGGTTGGTGTAGTTGTCACAGGGGGTGTTGCAGTGGCATCTGATGCTATGAGTGGTTCAATCACCGGTGCTACACTTGGCGTTACGGTTACTGGTGCGGCAACTGCAGCTGGTTCGCTTGGTACCAGAGGCGTGCTTGTCACTGGCGAAGTATCGACTGTAGCCACGGGTTCCGGTGCGGCTGCTTGCTCGACAACAGGGGTTTCAACTGGAGCGCTCACTGGTTCGGGCGTAGCGGCTGGCACTGCTGGGACGGTTGGTGTAGTAACATCACCTGGTTCGTCAGAGAGGAGCGCCTTGGCGGCGTTGACGATATCTTCGAGCGTTACTTGTGACTTGACGAGGTACTTGTCTGCACCGAGGTTGTCGGCACGACCGCGGTCTTCGGCTTGGCCAAGCGCGGTGAGCATGATGACCTTGGTGTTTTTGAGTTCATCGGTGTTACGCAAGATGTCGAGCATCTCAAAGCCACTTATGCGTGGCATCATGACATCTGAAATCACGAGGTCAGGTTTTTGCTGTTTGGCAACAGACAAAGCTTCCTCGCCATTCTGGGCGGTTACAATGTCGTAACCCTCAGCGGTTAGACGCGCTTCATAAATCTCACGCAGGTTGTTATCATCTTCGACAAGTAGTACTTTGGCCACGCTGTTTTGCCCTCTTTTTAAACGTAGTTATGTTTATGCTAGGTAGTATAGCAGAAAAGTAGTTTGATAGTAGTATCGTCGCTGTCGTCAGCTTCGGCGTCTACGCCCGAATGATTGCTCGCTAGATTATGATACGTACCCAGGAGTTGCAGTCGTTTCAAGCGCAGCTTCGGCCTCGGCCTTCTGCGTATCGATACGCGGAAGGTTGATATAAAAGGTGCTCCCTTTGTCCAGTTCACTCTCGACCCATATTCGCCCCTGGTACAACTCAACAATTTTGCGGCTAATAAAGAGGCCGAGACCGGTGCCACCGATGGTGCGCGTGGCGCTATTGTCGACGCGGTAAAACTTCTGGAAGAGATGAGGTATGTCTTCGGCGGGGATACCTGCGCCAGTATCTTTGACATAAATCTGTACCACGCTGGTATTTGCCGTAATGCCGAGACTTACCTTGCCTTCTGCAGTGTATTTGCAGGCATTGTCGAATATGTTGGTGATGACTTCTCGCAAGCGGTCGGGGTCAGCGCGGACATAGTACAAGGGGCGTACGGTTTTTGTGCCAGACTCTGTCGGGTGACTCGTATCGGTGATGGTATTGCTGCCGAAGACAAATTCCATAAAAAGTTGTTTTTTCTCGGCGGCAAAGCGCAGGTCACTGGCGAGCTTTTCGATGTATTCGCCCAGCTCGATTATGTGGGGGTGGCTGGTGAGGCGGCCGTCTTCGGCTTTAGCGCTCGTCAAAAGGTCTTGGAACAGTTGCCCGAGGTGTTTAGTGCTTTCGTGAGCTTTCTCAAGGTAGCCACGGGCGCGACTGTCGATGGTTGCGACTTTGTCGTTGAGTGCGAGGCTGAGATAGCCTTCTATGGCTGCCACGGGAGTGCGCATTTCATGGCTCGCCGTACTGATGAATTCGGCGCGTTGGTTCTCTTCTTGGCGTTCTTGGCTGACATCACGAAAGACCCCGACGAAGCCCTCGGACTTACTACCGCCGTCGCTCAGGGGTGATACGCTAAAACTTGTCGCAATTGATTTGTTGGTTTTGCCTATGATGTTGAGTGAATTGTCTCGAAAGGGTGCATTGGCGGCTGCCGCCTTTCCAAACGGCGTAGCAGCGTCATCGAGGGTCTCGCCCTTGTCATTGGTAAAGCGAAACACTGATCGCCAATCGAGTCCTTCGGCTTCTTCGCGCTTCCAGCCGGTGATGTCTGATGCGCCTTGGTTAAAGTGTCGGATGACGCTTTGATTGTCGACGAGCACCACGCCGTCATCTATGGCTCGTAGGATGATATCTGACTTGGCTTTTTCGTCTCGTAAGTTGACGGCGAGTTTTGTTGGGCTAACATCGGAAGTTTTTTGGCCACGTTTGTGCAACTGAATGCCAACTATCAGGCCCACAACGAGCAACAAAATGCCTCCCCCACCGATGATAAGCAACATAGTATTCATAATTACGCTTATCCTTTATTATCGGTGTTCGTGCCACCTTTTGCAACCCCTGTTGTCCCACGTAAACAGGTATTTTCTTTTGACCCCCGTTATGCTACAATACCGCAGCTAGTTTGCCGCCCAATTGATAATTGCATGGTGCTATTGAAAATTGGCGCGTAGCGACCTGGCCCCTTCGTCTAGTGGTCCAGGACATCTGGTTCTCATCCAGAAAATCGCGGGTTCGAACCCCGCAGGGGTCACCAAAGTAAAAAGCTCACCGTATGGTGGGCTTTTTACTTTGGTAATTCTCTTCGAGAATTGAGCGCGCGAAGCGGGTGCGTGAAGAGAGAAAAGGAAGCGAAAGCTCGCTTTCGACCCTTTTTGAACGTATATAGGGAGCGGTACGCGACCGCTACCCCGCAGCCATCTTGTGGGTGCCGGCTTTTTTCTTTGGTTGCGCTCTTCGAGTGCGAACCCGTAGGGTTCGGCGTAGCTCAGGAAGGAAACGGGAGCTTGCTCACGTCCCTTCCGAACGGAGGAGCCGTAGGCGATACCTGGTAGGAATTACCAAATAAAACGTAGCGGAACGCGACCGCTACGCCGCAGGGTTATCGAAGTAAGCACCCCACCATCTCTTAAAGAAAACCATTTGCGCAATGGGTGTAAAATTATAAGTAGATAAGTTACAAAAATAGAAAGGCAAAATCATGACAGTGCGGATGATGGAAGGTTTACCAACTGACCAGGTTGGTGGCGTGCCTAGTGTGACGTGTTCTGACGGTTTGCCGTGCTTTAATATGCGTTCTGCACTTAACTATGACGCTATCCAATCAGACATATATGATATGCAGTCACCGCATGAGCGAGTCGATACGACGCTGCCGCTCGTGAAGTGTGACGGATTGACCAATAAAAGTTCTGGACAGTTTTGTAGCTTAGTTTGTCGTGGTGCAAACATTTTGCGACCAACAGATAGTGACGCGATGCGTACAGGCAAAGTTGCCCTTAGGTCTGCCAAGGATGTTCTCTCGAATTTTCAGCCATCCCGTCATGCCGCCCCGATGGACGAACCCTCGCACCCTGGCGCGTGGTAAAAACCTATTTGTGATAGGGCAAATGGGCGTTGATGGTGCTGGCGCGGTAGAGGGCTTCGAGTGTCACGACCATGGCGAGGTCGTGCGGGAGTGTTAGACGTCCGATGCTCCACTGGTACTGAGCGACTTTTCGGACTTCTTCAGGTAGCCCCTCTGGCCCGCCGATGATAAAACTAACTTCCCTGCTTTCGAGCTCTCGTTTTGTTAAAAAATCTGCCAGCTGCTCGCTTGTAAATTCAGCGCCCGTGATCTCTAAAACTACTAGAGTGGTACTCTTAGTTGCTTCCAGAATTTGCCCCGCATCATACGCGTATTTGTCCGCGATGGTCGTGTGCCGAACGGTATGCAACCTGCTGAGCCGTGTAAAATACTCCTCGAACCCGAGTTTTGCATACTCGAGCTTCGGTTTACCGACGGTTACAATCTGAATTTTCATGCCTAAAGTGTACCATACCGACTTTGCTTTGATTTGACAGCAACAGTATCAAATAACTAAAAGGTAACAGAGTTATAGGTGGATAATGCCGAGGTTATGGACGGTACGGATTTGGTCGGGGCAGAAGAATTCATGTGCGGCACGGGCGGCACCAGGGAGTGCCTCACGGGCGTAATCGTCGATGATAATCACTCCACCCTTTTGCATGCGTGGTAGTACGAGCCGCAAGCTGTCGCGGATGCTCTCGTAAAAGTCCCCGTCAAGAAATGCGAATGCAATCTTAGCTGGCACGTCTTGTTCGGTCAGGTCGCCGAACCAACCTTTGTGGATAATCGGAGGTCTGAGTTGGGCTTTTTGAAACTCATGGAGGAACTGTTTTTTGCTGACGGCTAGCTCGCCGGCCGTGAATTGGTCGCCCGCCCTACTCTCGTCGGCACTTGTCTTTTCGGGCAAGCCCGCAAAACTATCGTAGACATGAAAAGTGGGGTTGTCGCCTTGGTTATCTAGTAGCCGGCGGATAAAAAGACTGGTCGTACCGATGTAGCAGCCAAACTCAACAACCGCACCCTCGGTACTGGCTGTTAGTACTTTTTCGAGCTCGCCGAGTATGACGCGGACTTGGTCTTTGCTAACCTGGTCGGATATGAGCCGGGTGTGCAATAGCTGGTCTATGGTTTGTGACATAGATACTCCTGCCCTACAACGTTTCCCACAAGTGGTCGAAAAGGTCTTTTTGGAGGTGCGCAACACCTTCGTTGTCGATAACGATGCCAGACAAGACATTTGCCTCGTCTATAGTTATAAAAGCTGTTTTATCGCCGTAGATGAGTGTGTAACAGTTGGGGGCTTCACCGCGTGCAGCATCGAACCACTTGCGCTCGCTGAGGTTATCGCTGCTGCCGCCCTTGCCGACGCCGATGACGCGCACGCTGATGCCCTCGGCGATGCGACGCTGGGTAAAGTTGGGAAAGTTGTGGTACATAAATTCGCGGACGCGCTTGGTTGAGATAACGCGGTAGTTTTTGCCGCTTTGACTGCGGCAAGTCGCGATGACATCACGCAGTATCGCGGCAATCCCCTCGTGGTCCTCGTAAAAGGTGGCGAATGGTATGCTCGCCGAATCGTCCGACCCCTGCTCGAGTGTGCTGATGTAGCTCGTGGCTTGGCGCTCGGCTTTAGCCAACTCCTCACGGCGTTCTTTGATGATTTCGACGATGGCACTTGGGTCGGTCGCGGTGTAGCGGCGCTGTTTGCCGACTTCGATGCTGCCGACGAGTCCCTGATCGGCAAGTTTCTTCATGCTTTCATAGACTGAGCCACGGTTGATGCCGGTGTCGGTAGCAATTTTGCGTAGGCTACTCTGCGGGCTTGCCGCCAATGCTTCGTAGACTCGTTTGTCACGAATATCTAGGCCAATTGTTGAAAAATCAAACTCGTTTGTCATATGTAACAGATACTACCACACTCACCATGCCCACACAAATCGTCAACACATTCTCAAACATTCCAATAAAATTACCGATCGGAATGGTTATTGGAATCAGAAATGGCGTCAAAAAAGTGTAGCCACAAACTCTAGTTAACTTTCTAAGTTGTCGGTATTGTAGGGTCACTAATTTAGTAACACAAGGAAATACTATGCACATACCCCGCCCCCGTTCTATCAGTCCAGAAGAATCTGCACATAGTGAAAGGCGTGAATTTCGATTGTCCCAGGGCCATAACGATCTACTCAAGGCGTTCGCCATCGTGGACCGCACAACACTCTCTTGCCAGATACATGGTGCTCTTGCAGCTGCTAGCCACGAATGGGAGAAAGGCAAAAGTGGTCTATATGCGCCCCAGCCTTTTAAATATCGTGAAAGTACCCAATTAGTAAGTATGATGTTTACCCAAGGAGAGAAGAAGTCTATTGGTAGGGCAGAATCTTTATGGAACACCGATGAAGGCGCGCTAATTTGTGGTGCAGTCGCTGGCTACTTGCATGAACGCCGGGCTAATCCTGCGCTTAAGGATGCGGTCAATCGATATCGCCACAGTCGAACGCATGGACCCCGATGACCGACCAAACTGGTGTCAAAAATTTGTTGCCAGTTTGGGTTTTGCTGTTATTTGAATTAGAGTAAAGTAACAATACTTTTAAATGAGGTCAGATTGTATGATTACGCTTGAGTTTTTTCCAATTACAGATACAGACCCAAAAATTATACGAAACACCCATCTACCTGAGTCAGTTCGTGACATGACTAGTAGGGTTTTAGATATTTTGCAAAATCCAGACGACCCTAATTACCCTCACAAAACGGTCGAGACGGCGCAGCGACTTTCGCGGGCCGCCACTGCTGCGCAAGTAGTATTGATTGCATAACTAAACTTTTAGATGTCGCGGACGCTGCCGAAGGGTACGCGCTTGATGATGACGTCTTGCATGTTTGCCATGCCGGCAGGCGTGAGGGTGAACTCGCCGTAGCGGTTATTGATGGTGTCGGATGCTCGGGCCAACGAGTTGGTGTCGAGCCTGGTGCCGTCGAATAGCCCCAGCTGGATAGGTGTGGCGGGGACGACGTCGAAGACAGCAATGTTGATGTGCGTAACCCGTCCTGGGATGTCAACGAGCTGGAACAGGCGCATCAGGTTGCGGTAGATGTCTTGCGTGGAGTACAGTAGCGTGCGCGTGCGCCGGCTTTTGCCCCACCAAGTACCGTTCTCAAACCCAAGCCCCAGGTAGACGCCTTGCGCCTGATAATCGTGCCCACGCAGTCGCCTGCCCGTTTTCTCGGAGAGTTTCAAGATGAGGCGAGCCAGCTTCTCGGGGTCGGCGGTCTTGTCGCCGACGGCGTAATCATTGCCAAAACTGCGGGTGGCGAGCCGTGCCGCATCGACCTCATAGCCACGCAGGCGCAGGTACCAATAGTACCCTACCACCCCATGAAACACCTCGTGTTTGAGTACGTGCATCGGTGTGTCGAGGAAATCGAGCGGCGTGAAAATGTGTGCGAGGTTGAGGCGGGCTTTGTAGCGGTAGTTGATGCCCGGCAGGTCGATGAGGTCGAGCTGCCCGTAGATGTTCTGGATGTCCTCTGCCCGTATGACATCGAGGCCATCAGGCTTGTCGAGGCTGGCCGCAACCTTGGCCAGGAAACGGTTGGGCGCTATGCCGATATTGACGGTGACGTATTCGCCGAGAGCCTCGCGGATGTCTCGCTTGATCTGGTGCCCGATGTCGACAAGGCCTGTGCCACGCTGGACAGCCGGTGAGCCGGTGAAGTCGACCACAAACTCATCGATAGATTTGGGGGTCACGTTGCTCGTGTAGCGCAACAAGACTTCTTTGAAGCGGCGATGGGCGTCGAAGTACTTCTCGGGGTCGG
>CAYUNX010000008.1:0-46397 GCA_964446255.1 uncultured Candidatus Saccharibacteria bacterium | reverse complement strand
CCAGTAGCTGGGTCGATACCGTAACTCTTTTGTGGGACACCATGTACGCTTGAAGCGCTCAGGGCACTCATGATCTTGATGCCATCAAGTTTCTCTTCGGCATCGACTGCTTCAGCGATAGACTTGGTAAAGAGTTCACCAGCTTTGATAAAGCCCTTAACGTCAGCGGCCGCAAAGCGACCTTCGAGCCGTGAAGCGTAGCTTACGCCAATAGTAGCTGCATCTTCGCGTAGCAAGCTAAAGCCTGGGTCAGTCGAAACATCTTCGTCGTCAATCGTAAAGACGTCTTGTGAGACGTCGACCAAGCGACGTGTCAGGTAACCGGCATCAGCTGTTTTAAGTGCGATGTCAATGACGGCCTTACGGGTACCACGGGTACCGGTAAAGTACTCAAGTGGGTTCAAACCGTGTAGGTAACCGTGTTTAACAGGAAGCTCGATGACATTACCACCGGCGTCCTGGAAGACACCAAGCATACCGACTGACATTTTCATCTGAGAAATGTTACCGCGAGCACCAGAGGTAATCGCGATAGCCATTGAACCATCTTGTCCCTGCATCTGCTGTTGGAGCATGCCCTGGACGTGTGTATCGATCTTGGACCAGTTGTCGACCGTCAAGCGGTGACGCTCGTCATCAGTAATGAAACCTTGTTCGTACTGGTCGCTAATAGCTGCAGCACGGGTATCACCATCAGACAGAACACCTTCGAGACCATCGATTGGGACAAAGTCGCCCATGCCCATGCTCAGTCCTGAGACAGTTGCGTAGTGGAAGCCGATATCTTTGAGGTCATCGGCGATTTCTGCCGTGCGGTCTTGACCGTACTTTTGGTAGACAGCTGACATGACTTTTTGCAGGCGCTTCTTGGTCATTGGTTCGTCTTGGAACGTGAAATCTTCGGGGAAAATCTCGTTGAAGTACAAACGGCCGAGCGTAGTCTCGCGCAGTTCACCACGGAATGGTACTCGTACACGACTCTGGAGTGTAACAACATTAGCATCGTACGCCATGGTTGCTTCATTTATGCTTGAGTATGTCCTGACAGCATCAGTGTTGCCTGGGCGTTCGTAGGTCAGGTAGTAACAACCAAGGACGATATCTTGCTCAATGTGCAAGATTGGTGAACCATCAGCTGGCTTCAGCAGGTTACGGTTGGCAGCCATAATGTCACGAGCTTCAGCTTGTGCAGCATCGCTTAGTGGCAAGTGGACGGCCATCTGGTCACCGTCGAAGTCAGCGTTGAAGCCCTTACAGACGAGTGGGTGCAGCTGGATAGCGCGACCTTCGATGAGGACTGGCTGGAACGCTTGGATGCTGAGGCGGTGAAGTGATGGAGCACGGTTGAGGAGGACGTATTTGCCCTTGATTACAACGTCGAGTGCATCCCAAACCTCTGTTTCGCCGGTTTCAATCATGCGTGTTGCGCTACGAATGTTGTGCGCATGTTCATTAGCGATGAGTTCGCCGATAACAAATGGTTTGAAGAGTTCGAGTGCCATCATCTTTGGCAGACCACACTGGTGGATCTTGAGCTCAGGACCAGCCACGATGACTGAACGACCTGAGTAGTCAACACGCTTACCAAGCAAGTTCTGACGGAAACGTCCCTGCTTGCCCTTGAGCATGTCGCTGAGGCTCTTGAGGCGGCGGCGCTGACCGGTTGCGGCAACAGCACGGCCACTACGGGCATTGTTGTTGTCGATGAGTGCGTCGACGGCTTCTTGCAGCATACGCTGTTCGTTGCGGCGGATAACTTCTGGGGCGTTAAGCTCCATAAGTTTCTTGAGGCGGTTGTTGCGGTTGATGACGCGTCGGTAGAGGTCGTTAAGGTCGCTGGTTGCGAAACGGCCACCGGTGAGCTGCACCATTGGGCGAAGATCTGGAGGAATGACAGGCAGGACACTCAAGCACATACTGTCTGGGCGGATGCCAGCACGGTCCATGCTTTCAAGCAGGCGGAGTCGCTTCATGAGTTTCTTTTTGCGCTGACCTTTGGCTTCTTCAGCTTCAGCGGTAAGCTCAGCGATGAGCTGCGTGAGGTCGATGTCGGTCAAAAGTTCTGCCAGGGCTGCGCCACCCATACCGGCAGTAATCATGTCACGTAGTTCGCGTGGCAAGTTGCGGTAATCGGTTTCGCTCATAAGGCTGAGGCGTACGAGGCTGTCGAGTTGGCCCTTCAGTACCAACCAGTCAGCGTCCAACTCTTCGAGTTCTTTGGTTTGCGCTTCGGCGAGGGCTTTAACATCGGCGTTTTCGGCTTTAGCTTCGTTTTCGTAACGAATCTTGATAGCTTCTTGGCCGGCTTTCCACTCGGCTTCTTTGTCGGCGCGGTACGAGTCGCGGCGTGCAACATCGACACGCTTGACGATGTAACTTGCAAAGTAGGCAACGCGTTCGAGGTTCTTGACAGTCATACCGAGCAGAAGGCCCATAGCACTTGGAGTTCCACGAAGGAACCAAATGTGTGCAACAGGAACCGCGAGGTTGATATGACCCATGCGTTCGCGGCGAACAATGCTACGAGTTACGAGCTCGCCGTTTTTGTCGACGGCAGCTTCGCGGCTACGAACACCCTTGTACTTGGCGTCATGTGGGTTGATGTCTTTGACAGGGCCAAAGATACGTTCGCAGAACAAGCCGTCGCGTTCTGGTTTTTGGGTACGGTAGTTGATGGTTTCGGGCTTTAAGACTTCGCCGTAACTCCAGTCGAGGATATCGCGAGCGCTGGCAACTGCCAAACGCACAGCGTCGAAGTCGGCAATATTGGTTCCGTAAGAGTATTGACGCATTATAGGCTCCCTTCTTTGCTGTCATCGTCGTTTTCAGTGTTGAGTGTCGCAAAGGCGCTTTCGTCTACATCTTCGGCAGTTGCTTCGATGGTCGGTTCAGTAGTGAGGTCACCTTCTTCGAACTCAAAGCCCTCTGAGGCAGCTTCTTCGTCGCTGACATCAATGCCTGAGATAATTGAGGTTGGCACTTCTACTGTTGCAGGGTGGATAGCTTCTTCGTGAACATTGCTCGCGAGAATTGCTTCAGCATCGATGACTTGGTTGCTCGTAATAAGGTCAACCTTAAGGCCAAGACCTTGCAACTCTTTGACAAGCACGTTAAAGCTTTCTGGGACTTTCGGTCCAACAATCTCAGTCTTCTTGATGATTGCTTCGTAGGCTTTGCTACGACCATAGACATCATCGGACTTGATGGTGAGCATTTCTTGGAGCGTATTGGCAGCGCCATATGCTTCAAGTGCCCACACTTCCATTTCGCCGAAGCGCTGACCACCGTTTTGTGCCTTACCACCGAGTGGCTGCTGGGTGACCATGGTGTATGGACCAGTTGAACGGGCGTGGATCTTATCGGCAACCATGTGGTTGAGCTTGATCATGTACATGCTACCGACTGTCGTGCGTTCTTTGAAGGCATCACCAGTGCGGCCATCGAACAATTGTTGCTTACCGTCTTCTGGGAAGCCAGCTTCTTTGAGGAGCTCTTTAATCTTAACGACCGGAACACCGTTGAATGAAGGGCTGGCGACCTTGAAACCAAGGGCGCGGGCAGCCATACCAAGGTGCGTTTCAAACAACTGACCGATGTTCATACGACTTGGAACACCGAGTGGGTTCAAGATGATGTCGACAGGTGTACCGTCTTCCATGAATGGCATGTCTTCGACGGGTAGAACTCGGGCAATAACACCCTTGTTACCGTGCCGACCACCGAGTTTGTCACCAACGCTAATTTTGCGCATCTGGGCGACAAATACTTGGATCTGCATCAGGACACCAGCTTTCAGCTCATGGCCAGTTTCGCGGCTAAAGATTTTAACACCGACGACTTTGCCGTGCTTGCCGTTACTCATGCGCTGTGACGTATCACGGACTTCTTTGGCTTTTTCGCCGAAAATAGCACGGAGGAGACGTTCTTCGCTCGAAAGTTCTTGTTCGCCCTTTGGCGTAATCTTACCGACGAGGATATCACCAGGGTGAACTTCGGCGCCGATGCGAACAATGCCGTCGTCATCGAGGTGACGGAGGGCTTCTTCGCTGACATTTGGGATGTCTCGGGTGACGATTTCTGGACCTAGCTTGGTTTCGCGGACTTCAATCATGTAGTCGACAATGTGGACAGACGTCAGGGTATCGTCTTCGACCAGTTTGCGGCTGATGATGATAGCATCTTCAAAGTTGTAGCCTGCCCATGGCATGAAAGCCACGATAAGGTCTTTACCAAGTGCGAGCTCTCCGCCCTGGACGCTCATGCCTTCAATGAGGCTATCACCGGCTTTAACTTTGTCACCGGTGCTTACGACAACCGTCTGGTTGATGCTGGTGCCTTCGTTACTGCGGATGAAATGCTGTGGCTCATAAGTGATGGTACCGTCTTTGTACTTGACGACGACTTGGTCGTTGCTAGCACGGACGATTTCACCGTCTTCTTGGGCAATAACGAGCTGACCGGTGTTAGCGGCAGCAGTTGCTTCAAGGCCAGTACCGACAATTGGGCTCTCTGGCTTGATGAGTGGTACAGCCTGACGTTGCTGGTTACTACCCATCAGTGCGCGGTAGACGTAGTTTTTCTCGATGAATGGGATAAGTCCTGCGCTTGAACCGATAATCTGGTTTTCGGCGGCGTCGATGTGGGTGACATCATCGCTATCGACAGTACCTGATTTGAGGTTGATGCGGGCGCTAACGCGCTCTTCGACAAAATAACCATCTTTATCAGTGTCGATACCGGCACCGGCGATAACTGCTGACTCTTCGTCGGCGGCATCGAGGTAGATAACGTCACTGGTAACTTTGGCTTTAACTGGCCAGGTAACTTGGCCCTTGACCTTAGCGAGCGCTTCGGCATCGGCTTTGGTAACAGTTTTGCCAGCTTTTACGATGACTTTGCCGTCTTCAGTTTCGAGGTCGACGCTGGCGATATGGCCAACGATGTCCTTAGCAGTAGCACTATTGATAACCTTGCGGTAAGGAGTTTCGATGAAACCGTAGTCGTTGACACGGGCGTAGTTGGCGAGGTTTAGCACGAGGCCAACGTTGGCACCTTCTGGTGTCTCGACGGCACAGATGCGGCCGTAGTGAGTCGCATGGGCGTCACGGACTTCAAAACCTGCGCGCTCACGGCTCAAACCACCAGGACCCATCGAGCTAAGGCGTCGCTTGTGAGCGAGCTCACTGAGTGGGTTGATCTGGTCCATGAACTGGCTAAGCTGTGAACTTGCGAAGAATTCGCGGACAGCAGCGACAACTGGTCGGGCATTGATAAGCTGACCGGGTTGTACTGTCTCGAGGTCGCTCATGCTCATGCGGTCTTGGGTGTTGCGTACCATACGGAGTAGACCGATACGGAACTGACGCTGCACGAGCTCACCAACCATTTTGATACGGCGGTTCGCAAGGCTGTCGATGTCGTCACCTGGTTCTTGGCTGACATTCATGCGAATGAGCTCGGCAATGATAGCAACAAGGTCTTCGAGACGCATAATGCGGTTCTCTGAGGTGTTTGGTACGTCGAGGTTCAAGCGCTTGTTGAGCTTGTAACGGCCAACGCGGCTAAAGTCAAAGCGTTTGAAGTTGTAAAACATGTTTTCCAGCAAGCTGCGAGCGTTGTCAACAGTTGCGAGGTCGCCGGGGCGCAGTCGGCGATAAACTTCGATGAGGGCTTCGGCATGACCTTTGGTTGGGTCTTTGTCGAGGGTAGCTTGCAAATAGCTGGTTTTAGCTTGATCAACGTGCTTGAAAGCTTCTTTCATGGTTGCGTCACTCATACCGAGTGCGCGGAGCAGCGTCGTGATAGGCATTTTGCGCTTGCGGTCAATCTTGACGTACAGCGCGCCGTTAGCGGCAGTCTCAAATTCGAGCCAAGCACCACGGCCAGGGATGACCTTTGCAGAGTAGAGGTTGTGGGTACCATGTGCTTCAGCGGTATAAAAAACGCCAGATGATCGGATCAGCTGGCTTACTACTACGCGCTCGGCACCGTTAATCACAAATGTGCCGCGCTTTGTCATCCATGGGTAGTCACCGAGGTAAATCTCTTGTTCTTTGATTTCACCCGTGACTTTGTTGGTTAGCTCAACAGTTGCCTTGAGTGGAGCGTCATAACTGACGTTGTTCTCACGAGCTTCGATCTCGCTAATCTTGGGTTCTTCGAAATGGTATTCTTTGAAAGTTAGGCTTAGTTTAGTACCGGTATAATCGTCGACTGGGCTAATCTCGGCTAGTAGTTCCTGCAAACCTTCGTCAATGAACCATTGAAAAGATTTGTTCTGGTGGTCTACCAGGTTTGGTAGGACAGCTTTGTCGTCTTGCTGAGTGAAATACACTCGAGCTGTCGCTTGGGTGCTTGATGCTTTCGCCATACGCGGTTGTAACTCCTATGATGGTTAATAGTTATATATAACTGTTGAGTTTGTATATTTTAGAGCACTCGAATATAGCGTCTGGGCCTAGTATGTACAAATAGCCCAGAGGGGCTCATGACATAACTAGTAGCCTAACTTCTATAGACTGTTTTACGAAGCTAACTAAGCCGAGGGTTTTTGGTGCTTTACTGTGATTGGCGCCACTTCTACAGCACAAGCCCAACTTACACTACTTCTTAACATAGTATTGTACATACTCACTATTCAATAGTCAAGAGTCATGACAGTGCAGATTATTTCAGTGCCTTGAGAAGAATCTCACAGTATCACAATTATTAGTTTACCGTTTGGTGGGTTAATCATAAGTTTGTCAATTAAACTGAATGTCTTATGATTTAACTCTATTATTTATTAAAAAGTGACCATACTAATGGGTATCCTAATTTTCTATGATCAACAAGTGGTGATATCAGAAACTGTGCTAGACGTGCGTACACTCTTGTATCTGACAGGCTTGATCCATCTACAAATGGTTCGTAGGTTCGATTATCACTCTGCGCAAAAAATTGTTCGGGAGAATACATGAACCCCAAATTTGAAAAACTTATGGTTCTATATGTAAGCGGAATCGTTATGCGCGCTTTTCTATTTTTTGCTCTTACAGGGTCATGACGCACCAAATTGATGCTTGCACCATAATCCAGCTCTGTAGGAAATATTGAATATGTTTGATAAATTTTTCCACCGATGTGTTCTTTTATGCCTATTGTTGAGTTTGGGCGACCTTGGTTTGTGCCGTACTCTTCATTAAAATCTATCGCCGCGCTATTCAGCACGTCTCCAACAGGGATAAGTGCGTCCGCCAAGTCTTTAGAACTTGCTAGCGTTCGCACGTCTAACCCCAAAAACTTTTCAAGTTCGGTAAGGTGTTTCATTATTTAATGGATAGTATGCGCTGCTTACAAGGTTGTCAAGCCGACATTTGCCCGACTTAGCAACTCAATGTTTATGAATAGTCTGATCCTAAGCCTTAGGTGGGGTGGTGATGACCTTGTCGACGAGGCCGTATTTGTGCGCCTCGGCTGCCGTCATCCAACGGTCGCGTTCCATGTCTTCGTGTATTGTCTTGAGGTCCTTGCCAGTGTTTCCCGCCATAATCTCTTCGAGCAGTTTCTTGACACGCAAACTCTCACGCAGGTCAATTTCTTGGTCGGTCACCTTGCCTCGAGTACCCGAAGATGGCTGGTGAATCATCACCGTGCTATTGGGGAGTAGAAAGCGTTTACCTTTAGTACCGCTGCTCAGCAAGAATGCCGCTGCACTTGCCTGCACGCCGATACCAACGGTTTGGACGTCATTTGCGATGTATTGCATGGTGTCATAAATGGCGAGGGCGTCATAGACGCTGCCACCGGGGCTATTTATGTAAAAGTAAATGTCCTTTTTAGCGTCATCTGCTTGCAAAAACAGTAGCTGGGCAACGATAAGGTTAGCTGTGGCTTCATTAACATCGCTACCGAGAAATATTATGCGATCTTTGAGTAACCGGCTATAGATGTCATAGGCGCGTTCACCGCGGCCATCACTCTCGACTACCATTGGGACTAATGTACTCATACTAGTGTTCTCCTTATTCTCAATCTGAATTTGTATCAGGGTCTATTAGCATTCAACGGGATGCTGAAATAAGTTCAGCATGACAACTCTACCAACTCCATAATACAAAAATTAGCACTCTCATGTCAAGAGTGCTAATTATCATACGATTATTCTTACTTTTTACTGTGAAATTGCGGCTAAATTGGCGCGACTGGCTGCTAACAAGAAGAACTAACACTTACCTATTTAATTACGAACATTAACTATTTACGAGGGTAGCCTGAGTCGCGATGATCGTGCTGCTTTTATTCGTAACCACTTGGTAGGGCTCGTTGGAATGCAAAGCTCCATTTCGGGAATGTTCGCGCTCAGACGCACCAGTGCGCAGAGTTCCTGTCTCTGTTTCGCATGAGGATAATTATTCCAAGTCTTGGCATAGGTAGCTACCATGCTTGGCTCCCCTTTCCATGCATATGTTTCGATACCGAACGAACCATAGTTGCTACTCATAAATGGTATGCCGTGAGAACTCGCAAAGTATCTCACTAGCGAATGGGTGTCGGTGTGTTGAGTTTGTCCTACCTCACCGTCTTTCTGGGTCGTACCCAAAAAAGGAACCGCGACGAGACGCTTATGTACACCCACTTTCGCAAATGCAATGCAGCCCGCAAGAAGCGCCAGTTCCTGATTATAGGGTGTTGTTAAACGACGTTGAATCGGCACAAGATCATCTTCAAATGCCCTTGTGTAGGTCATCTGGCTTACGGGTTCGAGACCGTGTAGCTGCTCGCGGTAAAGACCAATTTGGTCAAGTATATGTTTTGGTGCGGTTGACATAGTACGAGCTGTGAATAGTTCTGATATTAGTTAACTTCTGTTTGAAAGCGTTTAGTATTATAGTCATAAAATTTAATATCAATTCGCTGAACACTGACTGCACCTTTGCAGTTTGATTCTGAAATATCAGTGCTGTATTGTATGACGCCGTAACAGCTTACGGAATCAACCACTATCATGTCAACAACGCTTAATTACATGGTTACGCTTGTGTTATATACTTGTGTATGTTATTAGTATGTAATGCATTTAGTCTTACCCTCGCCAAAACGGTTCAAGAAACTCCTTTCTTGGCGATACTTCTGGCCACTACTCGTTACAGGTGTGCTACTTTCTACAGGCACGATAAGTGCCCTATATGCCCACTCGGACCGGTACCAAACCGCAATCAAGACCCCGCTTCCCCCACAAATCATAGTTGTGAAGAAAAAAGCAGCCGAACCCGCACAGCCGCCCGCAACTCCACCACCCGCAGCAGAACAAACCCCCGCAAGCACGCCAGCTGCAACATCTGCAAACTCAGGTACAGCAACAACCACAACAAGAAAAGCCCTCCCAAACTCGACTCCTGAAAATGTTGCCTGCAATGACAAACTCAACAATATTTATTTCAATTATAATATGTCATTGTCGGCCGAAAACCAGCATCACAAGGACGAGATCGAAGATATTCAAACAGCGTATGATTATGGAGTTTACGATCAGGCCGCAGAACAAATCAACGATAGCACCACTCCCGAACAATTACGAGACCAAGATTTTACCGAAGAGAATGCACGATATTCTGCAGCGACATCCAAACTAACAACTGACCAACAATCCCAGATGCACGCAACAGGCTGTTTCGGGCTGTAAACTATTGGGTAAGTGTATTGTGTTTACTCTATTTACACGAATCGTACATTACGAGTAATCTGTTTATCAGCCATTGATTACATACAATTATTTAGAAATCTTGTATTTCAAAAAGTTTTATTAACAGAATTTTTTCAACAATCCACTTTTTACTAAGTCTTCGTAACTATAGAGTTTGACTGTAGTAGTTGGATCACCTTTGGAGCTATTTTCAATGGAATATTTTGTGATATCTACCGTGTCCACTCCCCAGCTTGGTTTACCATTTTTGTCTACAGTTTCGACCTCGACATTACTAATCTCACAATTTGCATTAACTTGCAGGTTAATTAAACCTGAAGCATTCCATGCCCTTACGCTTGCACCTTGAAAACCGTCTGTTTTGGCCAGCGCCGGTAAAAGCTCGTTCATATCGGCTGCAACTTGTTCTTGGTGCGCCTTTAGCATGATAAATCTTACTGTGTCTAGTAAGAGTTAAGTCTTTTCGTGTCTTTACTACATCCCAGATTTTGGGACTTTACTTTGAGCTATGTACATAACTACACACGTAGATTCTAATTACTGCAAGATTGTCACTTTTATGGTATGTTGGTTTTATGTCAGATAGACACGAGCGACGGTCGGTCAAAGAACCAACATGGCCTATTTTGGGGCGACGCGTTTTATGGGGACTTGATACCGTCCATGACCGTCGTAAAATAAGGCAGACATTAAATGAAGCTTTCAGAAATTCTGCATTTGAGCTACAAGACCCTGCCTCCTGGATTGTTACGCAAATGAACCGAAGAAAAGTTTGGCACGCTGTAATGGGTCTTCATAATGAAAATAAGAGTAAAAAAAAGAAACTAGCACCTGAAGATACCGGAAGCTTACTGCTAGATTTTATCCTTAAAGGTTACCAAGAGAAGTATGGCAATCCCGACATGGAAGTCCAGGTCATTGGTATAGATACCTTATCTACAGAAAGATACAGCACATTTTCTAGTGTATTAGTCGCAAAACTTGACGATAGCTCAAGTGCTGTTATTGCCAAGGAGCAAGATATACTATTTACTGGTGTCGAAGAACTAACATCTGTGAAAATGCTCAGGAATGAAGTACCAGGACACATTACGTCAGGACGATTTAAAGACAAACAATTGATGCCAACGACCGAAATGATTCGTTCAGTCGAGCCAGTCGTTGTTGGTAAGTACGTTCTTGGACCGCTCGCTGTTATTTATAATTAGGCTTAATCACGATTCGTTACAGCCACTAATCTTAAGAAGCATTATGAACGCCAGAAGTGCGGTGCATCAGGGCTTTGCCGCGTCGCACTATCATCCATTCTCTTTTATCAGTATTAATGCAGAATTCGACATTTGGAAGCACCTTGGACATCCGCCGGAGTGCCTGTGTCATCTTGGCTTCTTTAACCCAGTCTTGGTATGAATCCGTGCTAAATGTAGTAAACCATTCACCGCTATGTTTTACAGTAAAAGTACGTACATAGTGCAGATCAATCACATCTTTGGCTATGTGAAAATCGTTATTTTCTGCAAAAACGGCTGCATTCTTAAAAACAGTCTCGTGAAGACCTATGCTTCCGAGCTTTTTAGTTGGCTGACTCGGTGATTGTAAAAATGGTATTGCAACCGGTTCGGACGACAACCCGAAGCACCCAAGCGCAATCAAACCAGCGCAGGTCGGCCGATTGTCATTTAAGGGAACCTCAAGCTGGTCGTTCAAATCAAATAAGTCTGCATACGTTTTTGCACGCAGTTGCACACCAAAGTCAGACCCGTAGCGTGCTACCGGTAATTGTCTGGCATAGCTTTCAATCTGTTTTTCGGCTGCTATATGCACACTCAAAATCTCCGTGTTTTAACAGGCGTATTATATGAATTTACCTACGGATAATATCTATTAATATAGGTACTAACTGCGATGTACCTCCGTTTGTGAAACATTACTATGACATTGCAAAGTGCCGTAACAGCTTACATAATAAGTCGCCATACTGTCAAGGACGCTAAATCATGATCTAAGAGATTTGAATGTGTTTTACTTCTGCAACTATTTTGCTAACATGTCTATAGGGTATCTCTATATAAAGGGAGTGTTTTTTTGTTTTCTCGACGTAACATCTATTTTATTCTGTATAGTATTGTAATCGGTGCTTTGATAGGCGGCGTCATTGCGTGTTACTTTATCCCCAAACATACTGGCGATGTTTACTTGAAGGACCTCCATACTGCTACCAGTGCACTTGATAAACAGATGCGCGCACAGTCCAAGTTGGCTGATATGGAGTTCCTTGGAGATATGGCTATTGCACCTGCAAAATTTTACAGCCAAACAGCCACAGCCAAAGCAGGAACTGAAAAAACTATACAGCAGCTCGCCAGTTACGAGAAAGTCTGCGAGCAGCTGCCTATCTACGGGAGCTGGGCTGTAGCCAATACATATCAGAAAGCCGTCGCATCACAGGCGCGTTGCTTTACGGTGGTCGCCCAAAGCACCGAAGTTCTACAAAAGTTTAGCGCACTCATTCTGTACGCCGAGACCCAAAAAACGAAAGATAGCGATTTCGTGGTAATCACAACCGACCTTAACAGTGTTAAAGATTTTAATAATTACGCTGGTCGAAGCGATGAGTTGTACCAACAAGCCACTAAACTCAGGCAACTAGCGGATGATTCGCAACGTTATAACGCGCCAGCCGAGGTTGCCAGCTTGCCTGACGCATTTGGAGCTGTTTACCGCGATGCAGCAGTAGGTTTTGACGAGCTTGCTTATGGTATCCTCGTCGCACAGGACGCACCTATCTATAGCGGAGTTCATTTGATAGAAGCTGCCGTTGCCAGACACGACCAAGATTTAGGAAAAACCTACGCATCGGCAATGAATGGTTTGCTGATTTTATCTGATGTTCGGGATTTGCCTGAAAAGCTTAGTTTGACGATATAATTTGCGGCATGATGCGCAGTGATGATTGAGCGCTCGGCAGCGGCAGCAACATTCCCGATTCGAACGAGCTTATTCCAACCTACTAAACTTCCCTTCACAATTGTACTGAGTGTTTTGAGCAATATATACGCGCGGATCGGGGCAAACACAAAGTATTTAAAGGGTAAGGCAAATAGCAATGATAGTTTTTCGCGGGCAGAAAGCAACCCGATAAGACCGACGAGTCCTTGTACCACAAATGACAAAGCGAAAAATAACAGTATCACACGGAAGTTGCCGGTGACTATATTCTCAATTGTCAATAGCCAGAGTAACGGCCAAAACACTAGTGGGAACAACGTCGTAAAGAATGTAATCGGCATATAAAACCAACCGAGCGCACCATATCGGGTGCGAAATAGCATATACTTGTGCGACCACAGAGCTTGTATCATGCCAAAGGTCCAGCGAAAACGCTGCTTCTGAAGACTGCGGATGTCTTGCGGTGCTTCAGTACTGCTATAAGCGGCATTCTCCTGATGTACTTGGTATCCGAGTCGATGCATCTCAAGCGTCATATCACAATCTTCTGCTAATGTACGGTTTGAAAAACCGCCAGCCTCCAGAACAGCAGTACGCCGCCATGCACCACACGCCCCCGGCACAACCATGATTGAACCTAGTAAGGCCTGCGCGTTCCGGTCGAGCCAAATACTTACCGTGTAATCCAACGCTTGCCAACGGGTAATGAGCTTGTGAATATTCCCTACTCGTACGACCCCAGCAACCGCCGCCACTTTTTCGTCTTCAAAATGTCGGACGAGGTTTACAACAGCATCAGGCGCAAACACAGTGTCGGCATCTGCACAAATAATCACTTCTCCCTCTACCTTGCTGAGTGCATAATTCAGCGCTCCTGATTTACCAGTGTTTTCTTGTTGCAGCGCATGGACATTTTCGTATTTACCTGCCAAATCTTGCATTACCTTCCAAGTGTCATCATTTGAACCGTCGTCGACGAGTGTGATGTCAATCGGTTTATACAATCCACGAACAAATGACTCGACTGTTGCGACGAGTACATTGCCTTCGTTATATGCGGGGATGATTACGGATACCAAAGGTTTATAAGACTCATCATATTGTTGACGCCGTGACCGCCGGCGATACATACCAGCTAAAACGACCGTGATCATTGAAATCACTACAACCAGCAGCGTGTTCGTGAAGAATAAGAGTATAACTATTTTCTGTGGCCACACGAGCACGCTTGATGAAGTGGCATATGCCACCTTGTCTGCAAGCATTGGACTAGCCGCACCATAACTTTGAGAAGCTTCCGCTGTCAACGCGCCCATTGTTACGAACGTATAACCTTTTTGTTTAGCTCGTACTGCAAGCTGTTCAACGTAGCGGAGTGTCTCAGTGCGGTTTCCTCCACCGTCGTGCAACAGCACAGTTATATCTTCCGTTCCAGATAAATCAGGATATTGCGGTTTGAGCCCAGACGTAAATCGCCAATCACTCGAATCAAATGTGTGACTCGCGACGAGATAACCCATGTGCTGCATGTTAACAATAGCGGCTACAGACGCTCTGAATGATTCGTTTGTGTCACCCATGTACGGCGGGCGGGCTAATGCTGTCGTCCGGCTAGTCGTCGCTCTAATTATCCGCTCGGTTTGGTTGATCTCCTGTGTTTCCCACCACCGAGAGTGTACTCCGAGTTTGATGTGACTGTATGTATGATTGCCGAGCATGTGTCCCTCGCGTACAATACGTTTCATAATTTCGGGGTTTTTCGTCGCATTTGAACCAAGCACAAAAAATGTCGACGGAATGGAGTTTTTGGAAAGTATGTCGAGTAGTTGCGGTGTGTTTTTTACATCAGGTCCATCATCAAATGTCAAAGCTATGCGCTTCTGGTTGTGTTGACCGTAACGTTGTAGGACGAATCCGGCATCACCGATTGACTGTTGCTCTTGCTGGGACGGGACAACAGCGGCGGCAGTACTAAACGGATTCCGTAGCATAAGCGAGTCTTCTGAGCGAATGGCCTGCATGACACGAATAAATGGCCCACTGCCGATTACTGGAACATTCGTAGAATCCATAGAGGCTATAACTTCGTCAGCAGAGGGGGCCGGTAGCGCTGCGAGAGCTGTAACCGAAGCTACTGTTTGACCCTGTTCGATACTCGACAATGCCGCCACATTCGTAGTTGTGACACCGGGCTTCTCCACCGCTAATGTTTCAGGTACAACGTTGCTAACTACCAGCGAAATGCAAAAAAGAATTGCTGTCATCAGGGTAAGCAGTATACTCGCTCGTTTACCGCTCTTGTCATAAAAAACCGGCATTTCAGTTTGCATAAGTACGCATCTCCCAATGTCTCTTAGAAAGATACAGTTACTTTAGCTTCGGCTGGCGAATATTGCAGTTATATTTATTACAGAATGCTTTAGGTAATCGTCAAACTATACTCATGCTTGCAGACGTGGCGAACAACTGCTATGGGTAAGTGCTGGAACTTTAAGTTGTCGCACGAGAGTATACTATGTACATATGGAGCATCTCGGACCAGTAACATCCTCGTCAGAACAACGAAGAAACCTAGGATTTCGCATACTGATAGGTAGTGCAATTATTGGATTAGTCTTGGCTACGGGAATCACGGCTTACAATGTTTACAATAGCTCTTCCGATGCGCCCAACTCCCCGTCAACCTCTGAGGTGAACGTCAATGAACGGTACCCAGTCCACCGCGATATTATTGCAACCAAATTCTGGGTCGGAGAGCCCGGTGACGAAACTAATGATTTTATACCAAATATTAAATCTGCCTGGGATGAAGAATGGATGACGCATTATGGTGGCGTCGACGACCCGCTAGATCGCTGTGACAACCTCCCGTGTGGATTCGTGCCTCAAGATAATCCTTATTATTTTGCCCTACCTTACAATGATATCGAGGACTCCGAAACTGGCAACCCAAAATCTGAAATCGAACTTAGAAAAATCCCCTGGTACAAACCAAACACGCACACAGGGGAATCAGTCCTCGAAAATAGGTGGATTGCGGTAACGGCAAACGGAAAAGCCGTCTATGCTCAATGGAAAGACGTCGGACCTTTTCGTAGCGATGATATTGAGTATGTATTCGGAACGGCTCTACCCCAAGAGCCAAGAGCGGGGCTGGACCTTTCGCCTGCCGTTAACGACCTACTTGGACTGGATGGAAAAGATTTGGTCGATTGGCGGTTTGTCGATGACTCAGCTGTCCCCGACGGACCTTGGAAAAAGTTTGTCGCACAATAATAGACCATCTTACTTTTTAGATAAAACAGTGATGTCAATAAATAATAAGCGCGTTACTTGCTAGCGTAAGCAACGAGCTTTTCAATAGTTTTTTCAGTCAAGATTCGGCTGGCGATGTCGCGCTGGTTTTCAGGCTTATCGAGCTCAGATTGCATTTGGGCGTCTGGGTACTGAACTTTAAGTTGTGCGATTCGAATTTGCACTTCTTCTTCCGTCACCTGGACATCTTCGACTTTGGCGACTTCGCCGAGTACAACACCAGTTCGTACCCGTAGTTCAGCCTGCTCACGAAGACCTTCACGGTGCTCGGCTTCGGTCTTTTTCTCGGCCTCCAGATGTTCTTGCCAGGTCTGGCCACGGTAGAGGATATTACGCTTTTCTTCTGCTTCCATGCGCTCAATTTCTTCCTCGATGAGAGCAGTTGGGATTTCAGCCTTCGACTTCTGGGCTAGCTCGGTCAGCAGATTGTTTTCAGCTTCTCGTTGCGCCTGAAGTTCTTTCTCTGATTTTAACTGTTTACGTATGTCGATACGAAGTTCAGCGACTGTTTTGAAGGGGCCAATTTTGGCAGCAAACGTATCATCAAGTTTTGGTGCTTTGATTTCATTGACCTTAGTCACTGTTACAGCGAATTGCACCTTGCGGTTCTGTAGTTCAGCGGCGCCGTAATCTTTAGGGAATGTCAGGGTAAACGTCTTTTCGTCGCCGGCTTTCAAGCCTACGAGTTCTGGCTCAAAACCAGGGATAAAGGTATTGCTACCAAGCGTTAGTGGGTATGCGGAGCCATCGGCACCAGGGATTGCATCGCCTGTCTTAGCATCAGTGCCCTTGAAGTCGATAACCACTTCGTCACCGTCTGCGGCAGCTCGCGCAGTCTCAACTTTTTCACCCTCGCGGGCGAGTAAGTCATCGACAACTGCTTCAACTTCTTTGTCATCGACTGTTACGGCTTTTGACTGGTGTTTGAACTTCTTGTAGTCCCCTAGTTTAATCTCGCCAACGACTTCAACTTCAATCTTAACTTCCAGGACAGTGAACGGCACATATTTCGTGACATTGACGGTTGGTTGACCGACAGGACGTAGCTGTTTTTCAACTACCGCACCGGCATACATTTCATTGATGGCACCATCAAGAAAACGTGACTGAAGTTGCTGTTGATCAACGGCTTTTTCTACCATTGCGGCGGGTGCGTGGCCTTTGCGAAAACCTGTAACCTGTACACTTTTTGCCAAATCAGCCACGACGGCGTCTTTGACTCGGGTTATCAGGTCTTGGTCGGCTTCGACCGTTATTTCGACTTTAGTAGGGTTGAGTTGTTTCGTTGTAATCTGCATAGTCACTAATTTTAACAGATTGTGACAGATTATCAAAAGTAGAACACATTCGACTCACAACATCGACGACTATCATTATTAGCATTTGGCTGGAACTACAACGTAATGACATTTTTATACTTTACATAGAGCAGAAATGCTACCAGCTACAGAGTTTACCAGGACTGTATTCCGCTATGGTTTTTTTATTGTAGCCCAGTTTGCCCCAAGCACCGCGTCCCCAGGTCAACATATCACCTTTTACCCCGATACACTGCTTCGGCTTAGCGGCTGTTACGGTATATTTTGCAGTTTTACTGTACGCACCAGTTGTCAAGGGCGAAGTAATCAGTGTGTTATCTGGTCGAATAATTGTTATTTTATTATTTTTTGACTTTCCATAATTTTGGGTAAAGTACGTACAAAATGTGAATCTGTATGGATTCATTTGACGTTTGTAATAAACACTTGTCGTAACTCGTCTTTTATCAAACTTTTTATGGCTTAAAAATTTATATCCTACACCACAACGGGATGCAGAAGGTAAAGTTGTTAGTGCGCTGCTGGATTTTAGTGTCACTGTGCCGATGCCTGCAACAAGTACAATTGTAAGAACTGGTATAAGCAAGTGGTGACTAAAACCTTTTTTATTTAGTTTTTTGAACATTTGCATCCTTTCGAAGGGATTTAGTGCTTAAGCTCATCCTAACAGTTTACGTTTGTCATAACAATATGTACGTATCTCGAGCAATGGTTATTACAAATACATGTCGTCTTATATCGGATGCTTGAATCAAAAAAGCGCTACTCTCAACCTAAAGGCTACGCTTCACGCTAAAAGTATGATGCATTATAAAATATCTTCAGAATCTTCATCATCAGGAACCGTTGGGACGGTTGCAGCCCGGCGGTGGTCAGCCACAATCGAAACGATACGCTCGAGCCCATGAGTTTCATCGCTACCTGTTACGAGGTTTTTAAGACGGTATTGTTCACTAGCAAGCTCAGTTTCACCGATGAAAATAGCATATTCTACACCTTGTTTTGCAGCAGATTTAAGCTGTTTTTCGACTTTGCGGCCCGTGGGGTCGACGGCAACACGAAGTCCCATCTGACGCATGTGTCCTATGGTTGCGAGACTTTTTTCGTAGATATTATCTCCGATCAACACTGCATAAACATCTGTCTCAGGTAGAAGTTTGGGGAGCAAGCCGTGTACTTCGAGGAAATTTTGCAGAGTGACGTCACCCATACCGAACCCAACTGTCGGCACTGGCTCAACGCCAAAGAGTCCCACGAGTCCATCATAGCGGCCACCGCCAAACATGCTGCGATTGTTCTCGGGGTTTTCGTCGAAAACTTCAAATACGATGTCTGTGTAATAGTCAAAACCGCGCATTAACGTCATATCGAACTGCACGTTTGTTACTCCGGCTGCCTCAAGCATGTCGCTCAGCTGCATGAGCTTCAGGACAGACGGTAGCTGCAGCGCAGTATCCGGAAGGTCATTGAGCTTAGTAGCTTGCAACATCCCAAGCAGTCGCTCAAGAACGCCGACTTCACGCTGGCTTGGTGACAAAATTGCATCAGCTTGGGCGGTAAAGGTGGTTGTCTCCATTTTGTGCATGCGGTCTATCAAGCGCACGAGCATTTCCTGCTGCGTGTCATTCACCCCAAGGTAGTCCTTGAAAAGATGCCTTACAAGAACCCTGCTGTTGACGCGGAAGCTATACATGTTTGGCTTGGCACCAAAACTTTTCATTATTAGGTCCGAGAGTACGATGAGTTCATGCTCTGCCTCGATACCATCCAAGCCAAAGACATCAACATTGAGCTGCCAAAACTGTCGCAGACGGCCTCTTTGCATGCGTTCATAGCGCCACACCTCAGGGATGCTATACCAACGCACGGGGTAACCAAGCTCTTGGCGTCGGCCTGCAACCATACGGCTTACCGTCGGAGTCATCTCGGTACGTAACGTTACGCTTCGCTGACCACGATCAGTGAATGTGTAGGTCTGCTCGTCGATGATTTCTTGATTGCCCTTAGCGAGGAACAGCTCTGTTGGCTCTAAGATTGGCGCATCATACTCAACATACCCAAACCGCTCGCAAACTTCTCGCATCTTGCTGAACATGTATTTTTGCAGGCGCTTATCTTCGGGGTAAAAATCCCTCGCACCCTTGTATGGTTGTGTGTTTAGTGTCATATATCTCCCAGTATACAGAGTTAAGCGTTAAGAGTTAAGCGTTGTTCGAATAGTTACCGCTTTAGCGTGCGCCTGCAGACCTTCGGCCTGCGCCAGCGGTACGATGGCTTGTGCTAAATCGCTGAGACCCGCCTGACTTATTGACTGGAATGTAACCATACGCTGAAATGAAGCAAGCGATACCCCCGCATAGCTTTTCGCCCACCCACCCGTCGGCAGTGTGTGGTTCGTGCCAGAGGCATAATCACCTGCACTTTCTGGAGTAAAGGCTCCTACAAACACTGAGCCTGCATTGTTAACTGACTTTGCCCACTCTTCGGCTTTTTCAACCTGTAATATGATGTGCTCTGGCGCATACTCATTCGCAAAAGCTACCGCCGTTTCAACTGAATCAAAGAAAATATCCAAAGATTTTTGAAGTGCTTGCGATGCAATAGCACGCCTTGGCAATCTTGCAATCTGTTTCTCAAGCTCGAACTGTACTTCGCGACGAACTTTTTGAGATGTCGTGAGTAGAACCACCTGACTATCAATCCCATGCTCAGCTTGGCTGAGCAGATCGGCTGCTACAAAATCTGCGCGAGCTGTTTCGTCGGCAATAACTAAGACTTCAGATGGTCCGGCGGGCATATCGATTGCGACACCAAATCGCTCAGCCATTTGTTTGGCTGCTGTTACATACTGATTGCCCGGGCCAAACACTTTACTTACTCTTGGGATTGATTGGGTACCTACTACCATTGCCGCGATTGCCTGCGCACCACCTACAGCGTAAATAGTCTTTAACCCGAGCTTTGCGGCAACATAGCGTATTGCCATGTTAATAGAACCATCTTTACCTGGTGGTGTGCAGACGATTATCTCTGTACAACCTGCTAACTTTGCCGGTATTCCAAGCATCAAAAGAGTTGAGATAAGTGGAGCCGTACCTCCTGGAATATATAGCCCGACTGACTCAATCGGCCTCGCCTCACGCCAACAAATCACACCAGGCATTGTCTCGATTTTTTGCTGTTCAACCACTTGTGACGCATGAAATGTCAAAATATTATCATATGCCAGGTCAATTGCAGTTCGCAGCTCTGGTTCAAGATCTTGAACTTCATTTGTTTGGTCACTTATAGGTAGATTTATTTTTCGTAGTTTTACACCGTCATATTTCTCGGTCAGTTCGAGCAATGCAGTGTCACCACCTTTTGCAACGGTATCATATGTGTTTTGTACCGTTTGCATCAAGCTTTTAGGATCAAGAGCTGGGCGTTGACTTAATGACGACCATACCTTCGTGCTCGGGTTTGTCAATTTACGCATCTTGTAACCTTGTCAGCATCATCGGGTACAAATCGAGTAGCTTAAATACTTCAATTGCGCCTACCTTATTTGCTGATTCACCAGTCACTACCCGCTCGGCCATCACACCAACTCCACTCGCTCGCATCGAACCTTCACCCTGCCCCGATACTGGCACATCCATTGCGGCAAAGGGTAAATCTCTTAACACTGCAATATAATTTAAAGTCTTTGGAAAAGTTGCAGGAATTCGCATAAGTGCAGTTGGGTATCTAGCATTTCTTTCGAGTAAGTCCTGCACTTGCTCTACCATCGCTTGGAGGGCAATCAGACTATAACGGCAAACGGGTTTGTCAGATATATTAATCCCGTAAGTCTTGCCTTGGCCAAATTCAATTTGAAGCTCGGTACTCGCAACAGCAACGTCACCCCATCCAGCACAAAGTTGTCCGGGCATATCGGCTCCTTTTACCAGACGAAACCTGCGTCCTAGTGACTTTGATTCCATTTTGTCCCACACATCATCGGGGATCTCTATACCCGTTACATTTGTAAATGCTTTGATGCCTGCACCCGAGTCTTTACTACTCGGCACTAATATTCGCTCTGCTGATTGGGCAATATCTACTAATCGGTTCATTTTATTCTCCAAAATATATTAATTCATTTCAAAAAAGCCAGCTCACGAGCTGGCATAAATTCTATTTGTATAATTTTAAACAGCTCGGTCTGGCGACGTATGGGCGTGATGCAATGTTTCTAGCACAACCGAGTAGCCACCAGTGCCGTTTTGGAGCCAATCACTTATGCGGGCTACTGTACGGCTGCTAAGTTTCGTCTTTTTTATAATACTGCTGTATGTTTCGCCAGCTTTCAGCATTTTAGCAGCCTCAAACCGAGCACTTATCTCTACTATTTCTTTCTCGGTCATCACATCACACAAGAAGTTTTGCATAAGAGTGAGATCTGTAATAGCACAAAAAGCCTCAGACAACTGCGTAGGCATTTCCTGCTCCATGACCGATGCATCCGTATTGCTCATTCAAACACTTTACCAAACTAAAGTGTCTAAGTCAATTGACAATACCGAATCTAAGACGCTGAATAAGAAGTAATTTTTCTATTGCTGTGAAGTTACCAGATAGCCATCGACATTAGCTTCTTCGTTACTTAAATCGGTTTTTCCAGCAAATTCGGTAAGTTGATTTAGCAATCTTCGGCATGCTTCATGATAAGCAGGTGAAGTTACACGTTCACCACCTGCTAATACATGCAAAAACTCGCCAGGATCTCTCATTTTTGTTTTCCCTTCGTAAGGTTTAGTTTATTCATACTCCTAGTATACCACTAATAGATAGTAATTGCAATACTAATTTTGCTATTGCTTATTTAGGATGTCGCGTCTTTTTGAGTCTTGGTTACGGCGTCAGAGGTAATCATGGCGTTACGCATTTGGTCGCTTATGTCAGCCATGCCACTGGGGCTATGTGGGATGAGGATAGTACTGTTTTTACCGCTCAGTCCGAGCTCTTTGAGCGTGTCAAAGTACTGCGTCATCATGACGAGGTTCATGACATCTTGGCTCTTAACTCCGTCGACTTTGTTGCTGAAGTTTTCGACAGATTGCTGCAAACCTTCGATGATTGCCTTACGTTGATTGGCGATGCCCTGCCCTTGCAGTGCCTTGCTCTCGGCTTCACCTTCGGCGGCTTTAACGACGCGAATCTTGTCGGCTTCGGCTTGTTGGATAGCTGCCTCGCGGAGCCTCTGTGCAGCATTAATCTCATTCATGCTCATTTTAACTTTAGCGTCTGGGTCGATGTCGGTTACGAGTGCTTTGACGATGCCATAGCCAAAATCATCCATGACACTATCGAGCTCGGTTTTGACTGCATTAGCGATGTCGTCTTTAGTCTCGAAAAGTTGGTCAAGCACGACGTTTGGCACACGGGCACGAACAGTATCAAAAACATAGGCTGTAATCTGTTCTTGGGGGTTTTGCAAACGGTAAAATGCATCGACGACTTTTGTTGGGATGACAAAATACTGCACACTCACAACCACAAAAACAAACACGTTGTCTTTGGTTTTAGTCTCAACACGTACGTCAAGTTGTTGTACGCGCAGGCTAACACGGCCGGCTATCTGATCGATAAGTGGAATCTTGAAATTAAGTCCAGCGCTCGAGATTTTCTTGAATTTACCAAAACGCTCGACGATGGCCGCGGTTTGCTGTCGCACCGTAAACAGGCCTGTTAGTAAAATAGTGAGTAATAATACGCCAATGACCCATTCCATATGTTTGACCCTCTCTTAGTTGTATATGCATTGTAGCAAAGTAAATGAGTTTTAAACTAAGTTGTTTTTTCGATGATAATCGTGATTTTGTTACGAAGCGCTACGCCGTGTCTGGTATAGTAGTGTCTATGACAAAAATCCACTCATCTCATCCACTTCGTATTTTTTGGGTCTCAGGCCTCATAACCGCCGCCTTGGCTGCTTGGGTCGTTTTCCATAACGGCGCCGTGGGACTCTGGTTATTCACGATTTTAGTCGTACTTGAGGTAACCTTCAGTTTTGATAATGCCGTGCTTAACAGTAAAGTGCTCGCCCGTATGTCACCTTTTTGGCAAAAACTCTTCCTGACAGTTGGTATCTTCTTTGCGGTTTTTGTTGTACGTTTCTTGTTGCCCATTGTTATCGTGATGCTTACCTCTGGGCACGGTTTTAAAGAGGTAGTCGACCTAGCACTGAATAAACCCGAAGAGTACGGGGAAACCTTGCACAAAGCTGCACCGACGATTGACGCATTTGGCGGTACTTTCTTGACCATGATTGGTATAAGCTACTTCATGAACCGTAAAAAAGACATCCACTGGCTTGGGCGCATCGAAAAACGTCTAGTACGAGCCGGTAACTACGAGAATTTTAAAGCATTTGTCATGCTCTCCGTGGCGATGATTTTATACTTCACGGTAGACGATAGCCTCAAACAGACAGTTCTGGTGGCTTCAATATTTGGCACGTTGCTCCACATGGGACTTGAGATTTTTGGTGCATTCTTTGAAAAGCGTCAGTCACAAGCCGCAAAGTTAACCGGCATGGCGGCGTTTGGATCATTTATGTACCTGGAGATACTCGATGCTTCGTTCTCACTTGACGGTGTTATCGGTGCGTTTGCTATCACGAGCGATGTGTTACTCATCATTGCAGGTCTCGGTGCTGGTGCGGTTTGGGTACGGTCGCTTACAGTTTATCTCATGCGCGCCGGTGTACTGAGCAAATACCGCTATATGGAACACGGTGCTCACTGGGCAATCTTGGCACTAGGTGCAGTCATGCTCGTCAAGTTGTACCATGTCGAGCTGCCCGAATGGATGGTCGGCAGCCTTGGTCTCGTCTTTATCGCAACGGCAGTCACTTCTAGCGTACTCGAGATGAAAAAAGCTGAGCGCGAAAAATTACTCAGTAATTAGTTATCATCTGGGGGTAGCCCCTAAATCTCGTGTAGGGCGTTTTATATTGGAAGTATAATTCTTTCCTATAGATTGGACGTTACACACCCCTGATTAAAGCTTTTATTTTAAAATACATGCCTTGATAAACATATGTTAGGATAAAGTATAAGCCTAAAACATAACATAAATATCAAAACAAAAAGCTAGTTAGAAAGTATGCCTAATCTATACACACGCAGTCTACCAATACTACATTTGCTTAATCGTAAAATTATACTACTAATTTTACTCGTGACTTTAGGTGGCGGTGTTGCTACTTTTGCATATGTGTCCAATAATCAAAACAACGGGCAAAAATCTGACAGTGAGTTAACTTCAAATAAATCAGGTTCTTCTGCTTCGAAAAATAACCCTACCAATCCTTCGCCTACTACAGTCACAAATAATCCAGAAGAGAAGAACACCAAAACGCAAAACAGCGTCACTGCTGCTAAGCAGCCTACGTCGACAACCGCAAATAGCGCCACAGGTCAAAATACTCCCCCATCAAATGCCGGGACAGGTACTCCTCCTGTTAACGGCGGACCATCGGGTGGGTCAAGTGGAACTCAACCAGTAGCGTGTCCGAGCTACCCGACCATCCCAGCAGGGCCAAATCCATCGTGGGGCTGTTGGCCGTCGCCCTTGACTGTCGGTCTGCCCTCAAATATCACCTTAACTCCTTATACTGGTGATATGGCGGTACAAACCGATGGTCTTGTCATCGACTCAAAGTTGATTGACGGCGAGCTACGAATCTTGGCTAAGAATGTTGTTATCAAGAATTCAAAGATTCGTGGCACTGTGCGCAGCGACATAAGTTACCTGCCTGGAACCTTCACCATAACTGACAGTACTATCGAAATAGGAGACTGGCCGGGCACGGGGATTCAGGAGTCACATTTTGTAATGAAGCGTGTTGTCGTACAAGGTGGTTCGCGCGGTATCTTCTGCAACAAAGATTGCCTTGTAGAGGATAGTTATATCGTTGGTGGTTACGCAGATCAGACAGGGGTCCATCACATGAGCGGTGGGCGTATGAGCACAGATGGTATTTTTCGTCGTAACGTCATTGGCTGTAGCGCCCCAGATATCCCTCCTGATGCTGGGTGTTCAGCTGGCATTACTGGTTATGGTGATTTTGAAACAGTGCAAAACAATCTTTTTGAAAACAACCTCATACTTCCAGGTGGCGGTTATTGTTCTTATGGCGGCTCTTCAAATAAACCGTTCCCCAATGCAAATAACATTCGTTATATAAGTAACTGGTACGTTCGAGGAGAAAGTGGTCAGTGCGGATTCTGGGGCGCCATAACATCGTTCGACAGCAACGCACCTGGCAACATATGGCAAAATAATCGATACTATCCTGATGGTGCAGCCGTAGCTCCCGCTAATTAAGATCGTATTAAGCAGTGTTTTATCGCTGCCACTAACAGTCCTCACCTTCACACTTAGGGTTTAGGTTTAAGTCTCTCGCACGAAGCCAAGAATTAAGCCCCGACAATATCGGGGCTTAATTCTTGGTGCGGATGAAAGGACTTGAACCTTCACGCCTTGCGGCACTAGCTCCTAAAACTAGCGTGTCTACCATTTCACCACATCCGCATACTTATATATTCTACCGAAAAAGTACGTTCGTGCCAACGGCACTAGGTCACGTTCCGCGACCCCGTGACTTCTCGAGCGCAAGCATAGCTTGCCTCGGATGATCACCTTGCGACCCGCCACAGGCGGCTCTCACCTAAAACTAGCGTGTCTACAATTTCACCACATCCGCATTTACGTATACTAAATGACTCTTATGTATTTTACCCTTTGGGAGTTGTTTATCCAACTAAGATTCTGGCTGGTCGTGCTGATAAAGGGCGAACCCTGCGGGTCTGTATTCGTCGCCTACAACTAAAGGACCAAACATGACTGCACTTCTACGCTGCGATTGGGTCAGAAGCCCTGTAGCATCTTCAAGTAAGGGTGGTCGTAAAAAACTTTCAGACCCACCCATACTCGAAAGTCCTTCGTTGTGCAGTATATCCATAACTGTATGTAGTGAGCCTAATGTAAACCGAGGAATGTGGCCATTTCCTTCAAAAAGCTCGGCGATGTCAGCCGCAGATGTAACTTCAGTGGTTTTACGGTTTGACCCTAATCGATATTCAATATTCACGATAGTTGATTCCTTTGCATCCTACTGTAGTTTTTTATTGCGATATTTGCAAGTAGTGGTTACTTCTGACGATAGAAAACGAGCTGGATGTCGCCGAGCGGTTTGTGAGCGACAACTTTGAACTCCTTGAATGGACGTATCTGCTCGCTACCTGGCCATGACAAGACATAAATGCCTCCTGGTGCTACGTGATTCGTCAATCGTTCGAGTACATCAGGGCGGATGTCGTTGTACGGCGGATCAGCTAGAACGATATCGAACTTTTTATCGATATTATTGCGCGACCAGCCACTGATGTTTTTTCGGAGACACGTAATATAATCTGCAAGTTCTAAGGTAGTGATATTCCGCGAAATAGTTTTAACCGCTTCGATGTCCACCTCGATAGCTAATGCATGCGCAGCACCACGACTTATAGCCTCTATAGCGAGGGCGCCGCTACCACTATACGCATCGAGTAACGAGAGACCTTTGATGTCACCTAGGGCATTAAAAATGGCGCCACGCGCCTTTTCGCTCATCGGGTGTGTTCGGTGTGTACGTGGGCTATCGAAAATCCGACCACCAAGACGCCCAGCAACTACTCTCACTTGCGAGCCTCGGTTAGCGCCGCGTACCAAGCCAATGTAACCGCATTCACAATCATCGGCGCCATGTTTCCGCGCACTCGTCGCACCATGCTCGGTGTCCAGCCTGCTTTGTAAAAGCGTTTGTACAAGTCAAGGTCAGCGATATCCTTTGCCTGTTTTTGGAAATACTTAATATACCCATCTTTTGTGCCGGAAAGTTTGAGCTCAGCTGCATTTAGCCCCTTTTTACGGGTACTACGCATCGGTACAATAAGCACTGCAACCCCGAATTCGAATGCCATGTGCGTCGATAAAAGACCTTTATCTCCGATCATTGCCCAGTTGTTTTTAAAGCGCTCAAAGACACTTGCTCCAGGCATGACGATTTTTTCTTTGTAGCTGGTGCGGGTGTCGATGCCTGCACCGCCGCGCAGTCGCAACAATTCATCTTCGTAGGGGTAATGGTGTGCAGGTGTGAGCCCATCGACAATCGCATGTGCCAACCACGCCGCTTCAAATGCTGCACGAGTCTCATTGCCACTTTTCAGAGCTTTTACGAGCGTTTTATAGTGGGTACGTATAATGTCTAGAATCTGCGTGTCTTTAGGGTCATATGGGTTGTAAAAATGCCATGGTTCACCCTGAGCTGGTGTTTTAACTTTTATACCATCTGGCCCGTTAATGCCTTCAAACTCCATAAGTTGTTTAGATTTTGGAAAAGCGGCAAGCTGATCGTCACGGACAAGTAGTTTAAGTTGGCGCAGCGCAAACCGATCGAGGCGTTGGTGCGCACCGAACCAGGCATCGAAAGTTCTAAGAGATTTTAGGCCAGCTGAAAGAGAATACATTGGTTTTAATTTAAATTGGTGACAGCGCGAAGTTTAGTCACGCGCTCCTCTAACTCAGTATATTGTAACAGATTTTCACCACGTTCGATGAAACTTTTAGCTCCACTTCGTGCCGCAGCTATAAGCTCGGTGTCTGTTAGTTTCGCCACTCGGAGGTCCAGTGCGCCGTGCTGCATCGCACCGTAAATCGCACCAGCACCTCGAAGCTCAAGGTCATACTCGGCAAGTTTAAACCCATCATTGCTAGTCGCAACAGCGCGCAGACGTTTATTTGGCTCAACACTTGCACTGAGCACGAGATAACAGTGTGATTGCTGACTACCACGACCAACTCGACCGCGTAATTGGTGTAGCTGTGCTAAGCCAAATCGTTCGGCTGACTCGATTGCCATCAGCGTAGCATTCGGTACATCAACCCCGACTTCGATAACAGTTGTCGCGACGAGCACATCAATTTCGCCTCTGGCAAATTCTTGCATCACAGATTGTTTGTCAGTACTGCTGAGTTTTCCGTGCAACAAACCAACACGATGTTTGCTAAAATATTTTTTCTTGAGTTCTTCAAAAACAGTTTCAACAGATTGAACTGATAGTGTATCTGATTCAGTAATGAGCGGACAGACGACATACAATTGCTGCCCGTCTGTGAGCTTGGTAGTCAGATTTTTATAAAGTGAATCACGACTGCCATGCAAGATTATTTCGGTGGCTATCGGTAAGCGGCCCGCAGGCTTTTGCCGTAGCACTGAGATGTCGAGCTCGCCGTACAACGTGAGCGCTAATGAACGTGGAATTGGTGTTGCGGTGAGTGATAGAACATGTGGCATGAGACCCGCCTTCGCCATAAGTGCTTTGCGCTGCTTAACCCCAAAACGATGCTGTTCGTCAATTATGATAAGTCCGAGCTGCTGCATATCAACTGCATCTTGGATCAATGCATGGGTACCAATGATAAATCGAGTAGAACCATCAGAAATTCGCTTGTGGGCGGCAGCTTTTTGGGCAGGTTTCATACTGCCCACGATTATAAGTAGCTGATCAGCCGCTCCGAGCGGTGTGAAAAGTTTGTGCAACGTCTCGGCGTGTTGCCTCGCAAGTATCTCAGTCGGGGCCATAAGTGCAACTTGGTAACCCTGACGCATCGCCATGACTGCCGCCATAGCTGCGACGACTGTCTTACCTGCCCCGACATCGCCTTCAATCAGTCGATTCATGGGGTGTGGTTTTTGCATGTCGAGGTAAATCTGCCAGACAGTTTTGCGCTGATCATCAGTTAACGTAAATGGTAAATGGCCAACGAATTCTTTAGCCAACAGCTCGTCAAAAGGAATCTTCAGGCTACGTTCGGCGGCGATTTCTTGCTTGTTTAGTAAGCTTGCGAGCGACAGCTCAAAAACCTCTTCGTAACCGAGTCGACGCTTTGCCATAACGAGCTGTTCGCTTGATTCGGGGTAATGCATGGCACGGACAGCTTCCGCACGACTCATGAGCTTTGCGTCCTGTACTAACCATGCAGGCAGTGTTTCGGGTAAGGTGTCAGCTACCGCTAAACACTGCCCGATGATCTTACGGATCTGTTTGCTTGATATGTTTTTGTTCTCACGGTAAACAGGCACAATCCGCGCAGTGTTAAGTGTAAAATCTGCCACCATTTCAGCGCTCGGGTTCATGAGCTGCATCCGCTGGAAACTCAGTTCGTACTGACCTGAGAAGTAATATTGCTGTCCGATTTTCAAAGAAGTCGCGCGGTACGGCTGGTTAAACCACGTCACCCGCAAACTACCCGTTTTGTCACTGACGAGTGCTTCGGTGATATGCATCCCACGTCGTACGTAGCGCCCTGTTACTTGCTTAACTTCTGCCATAATAGTCACGATACCGGGATGTAGCTGCTTGACTGGTGTTATGACCGAGTAGTCTTCGTAGCGACGAGGCAAATAATCGAGCAAATCACCGATCGTTGTTAGCCCAAGAGAAAACAATGCCTTTTCGACAGCCGGCCCAACTCCCTTAACCACTGATAATGGACTATTCAACTCCATATATACATTGTACAGCTTTAGAATCATTAGTGCGCCCTACCTTGGGCGTGAAGTGGCGGTAATGTGGGCAAGGTTTTCGACGGTATCATCGAGCGGTGCGAGCTTTGCTTTGCCATATTTACGCTCAAGAGCCAACCGCAAAAGCTCATCTGCAAAAGCCGGGTTTTTCGCTAACACGGGCCCGTGACTGTAGGTGCCAAACACATTCAAAACTCGGCAGCCTTCTGTGCCGTCGATGTTATTGTTGCCGTCACCTAAAAGCACATTTCCTAGCGCATCAGCTGGTGTATCGAGCGTGGTGACGCCACTATGATTTTCGTAGCCAACAACTTCACCAAACGGCATTTGGTACTTGGTGTTTCCAATCATGCGGACTTGTCCAGCCCGCGTCTCGAGTGGTAGAACTCCGATTCCCGCGATAACTTTACCTTCGTTTGTGATAAATGTCCGACCAAAGAGTTGGTACATACCGCAAATCATGAGCATCACGACGCCGCTTTGAGCAAGTTTATGTATCTGCGGCGCCTTTGACTGCAAATCATGCTGTATCGAACCTTGCCCTGCGTCTTGGCCACCGCCACCGAGCACAATGTCAACATCTGTTGGGATAGGTTCGTTAATACCGACATGTCGTACGTCAACATCGATGCCTCGCCATTCAGCGCGTCGTCTTAGAACGAGCGTGTTCCCTGTGTCGCCGTAAATGTTCATCTCTTTAGGGTAGAGGTGTACGATTACCAAATTCTGGCTTGACGTAGACTTAGCACGTGAATTTGTCTTTTTCATACAACCACCTCATAGACTTCGTTGCTATAGCGTTTGTAGATGTCCCGAAGCTCGAGCATCGCTGTGTAGGTACAAAACAAGATTACCCTGCCGCCACTATTTTTTCCTGCCAAGTTAAGCGCCAGAACAAACTTCGACAAGTCAGGTACCACTTGAACATCTTTAAAGAGGTCATATTTGAGACGAACGGCCATATCAGCAGCCCTTGTTCCGCCTGTGATAACAGTTTTAGTCTTAGCCCTAAGACCTTCAAAACTAACATCCCACAGCCATGACACATCACGTCCGTCTGCATACTCATCATTGATGACAATCCCTGCGACAACGTATTTTTTAACATCTACCATACGAAGAGCGTGGGTAAACCCAGCTGGGTTTTTTATGAGTTGCAAGGTAATCTGCGTACCATCAGCGAGTGCAAAGACTTCTCCGCGACCAAAGGCAGGCTCAAGCAGTGTGATGGCTACGGCTGTTTTTGCTTGATCTTCATTGGGTAAAATTGCATGGAGAGCCGTGAGTGCCGCTACGACATTGATGGCATTGTGGCTTCCACCAAGCTCATAATCATAACGCCGCGTTTCCGAACCAAGTTTTACAGTAACTGTGCCGTCGCCATACGCCTGCAGTTCACCATATGGTTTTGCAGCGACTTTGTACTCAGCTTTTTCAGCATCATACAGCTGGTCATCTGTTAAAAAGTCGTTTTGTAACGCTGGGCTATGAGCGTACCAATACTTTTTAACACCCGTTGCAGGCTTGAGACTGCTGATGCGTTCATCGGTGGCGTTCAGAACGACCCATTCGGTTGCGCTCTCGACCAATTGTTGCAAAAGTTTGCTCGTCGTATCAATCTCACCAAAACGGTCCATCTGGTCACGCATGACGTTGAGTGCGATGACGCCACGGGGTTTGATGAGTTTTGCAAGGTGCACCGCGTAGGCTTCATCCTGTTCAAAGACGGCGATGTCATAATCAAGCCTGCCATTCACATGAGCGTGCTGGACGATAGAGCTGATGATACCACGTACAAAGTTACTGCCGGTTTTGTTGGTCAAGACGCGAAGACCTTGTGCTTCCAGCAGACTTGTGAGAATTTTAGTAGTTGTTGTCTTGCCGTTGGTACCCGATATGATAATAACGCCCTCTGGAAGTTCACCAAGCGTACGCTGCAATATGTTTGGGTTAATGCGCTCAACCACCAAACCAGGCAGAGCCGAACCCGTTCGACCCGTCAGATGCAAAAGCCGCATCGCCAATTTACCGATAAAAAGACTAATAAACGTCACGCACACTCCACCAATGCACTATCTTTGAAAGCTTTGCCGCGTCGTAGTAGCGCTAGGCCGCCTCTGAACATCTCGGGTGAAAATGTATCCGACGAAGTTTTAACCCCATTTACCGAGATGGCATTGCCCTGCAACAGCCGACGAGCATCGCCATTGGACGAAGCCAACCCACTTTGCGTCAATGCCTCGATAATTGAACCAGTTTCATGTGTTTTTACGTTTGGAATCTCAGCCCGTAGATCTTCAAGAACTTCGGCGGCATCAGCGATGGGTCGCTTGCCCGTCAGTACATCGGTTACGAGCTTGGCACGTTGCATCAGGTCTTCGCCGTGCACCAGCCGTGTAACTTCCTCGGCAACTCGGGTTTGTGCCAGTCTAGCGCCAGGATTTTCGTTGTGAGACGCCATGATAGCGCTCAGTTCTTCTTGGGTAAGTAACGTGTAAATCTTAGCGTAATCTTCGATACCGTCATCGTCACAGTTAATCCAGAACTGATAAAACTCAGTTGGTGTCGTTTTCTTAGCATCGAGCCAGATGGCTCCACCCTCGCTTTTACCAAATTTCACGCCTGTCGATTTGTTCATGACGAGTGGTGCCGACCATATGTGGGCTTCGGCACCTTCGATGCGACGGATCAGCTCGACCCCTGCTATGCAGTTGCCCCACTGGTCTGCTCCGCAAAGCTGCAGGGTTGCACCTTTTGCACGGAAGAGATGGAGGAAATCATAACCCTGTATGAGCGCATAGCTAAACTCGGCGTAGCTTATCCCTGCGCCGTCTTCACCAAGACGGCTCTGCACGAACTCACGCCCCAGCATCTGACTGAGTGGCACGTTAAAGCCAACATCACGTAGGAAATCAAGGTAGTGAATGTTTTTGAACCAGTCGTAATTGTCGACAATCTCAAAGTCTTTGCCGGCAAAAATCTGTTTGTACTGCGCTGCGATGCCTGCTTTATTTTGCGCAATCTCATCTAATGCCTTGAGGCTCCTAGCTTCTTTTTTACCGTCGGGGTCGCCAATCATACCAGTCGCCCCACCAACCAGCAAAATAGCTTTGTGCCCATGGTCGATAAAATGCCTGATCATCATGGCTATAGCAAAGTTACCAATCGTCATGCTATCGGCACTCGGGTCAACGCCGAGATAAAACGTGATGGGTTGACCATTGAGAACTGAAATATCTTTGTAGGTGGTTTGGTTAACAAACCCGCGCCAAGTGAGCTCTTCGGTTAATGTCATACCAACAGTATACAGAGTTACTACTTAAGAGTTAAGAGCTGGCAGTTTATTGTGATTGTCGACTTGATTTTTGGGTATTAAAATAGAGTTCTCTTTTATATCGAAATTTGATGAAATTAGTATATTCAATGGATATTCTCCAATTTATGAATGTTATGTTTTGATAGCATCAAATGAATTTTACCGACTTCAACTCTATATTCCTGTCACGACAACACTTATGCTGTAGGCAATTATCTAAAAAATTCTTCAACTAATAGTAACTGTTTGATTAGCTCTTCAAATACTAATCATGGACTGTTTAAATTGCGGCTTTAGTTTGCCGATCAATAAATAATTAACGAAAAATCTTTCGTAAATATTCGTCTTTATCTCGAAGTTGCTCTGCGACCCTGTTACGTTTTGCCGCAAGTTCTGATGATATCTTTTGTTTTTCAAGAATATGTCTTTGCTCTAACTCGCGACTGTCGTGTAAAGAGTTACGGTCGGCTTGCTCAGATCCAGACCCATAAACATTCCAATCGCCCCTTCTGTCATATATAGGCCATGAAGGAGGCGTTTGTGTGTCATCCATAGTCTCACTTGGACTATATGCTAACCAAACTGGTTTATTCTGCTCAAAACTGTCTACTGACCTCATACTATTATTGTATCACTATCTGTATTATTGTCAATTGATGCCAGACCCAAAATTAACTGTATAATTAAATTCATATGGCGAGAAGTATTACCAAGTATGTATGTACCAACTGTGGGGCGCAGACCAGTGCGTGGGCGGGGCGATGTAGCCAGTGTGGTGAATGGAACACGCTCGAAGAAGAGGTAACACTTGTTGAATCCGCCACCTTAGGCAAAAAGCGTGGTGAAGCCGGTACTCCACTGGTCGCCCGCGACATCGCAACAGCAGTCAAGCATCAAGAAAAACGTCACTCAACTGCTATGCCCGATGTCGACCAAGTCCTCGGTGGTGGTCTCGTAAGCGGTGGTGTTGTTCTGATAGCTGGGCAACCTGGCATTGGAAAGAGTACACTTTTGCTTCAAATTGCTAATAATGTCGCTGCGTATCAAAATGTTTTGTATGTTAGCGGCGAAGAGTCAGAGCATCAAGTCGCCATGCGTGCTAGCCGGCTTAGTGCCAATGCCAGCAAACTGCAAATCGCCAACGCAACTATTGCAGACGACATTGCAGCGACTATGCTGGGCGGACAGTTCGACCTGATTGTTGTCGATTCCATACAAACTATGACTACTAATGGTGTGGGTACGGCTGCAGGTAGCGTCAGCCAGATTACTAACAGCACCAGCGTACTCCTTCGCGCCGCCAAACAAAGCAACACAGCACTCATCGTCGTCGGTCATGTAACCAAAGAAGGCACCATTGCTGGGCCAAAGCTGCTCGAACATATTGTCGATGTCGTGCTACAGCTTGAGGGTGATGCCTATGGCGGCTTTAAAGTCCTGCGTGCGGTCAAGAACCGGTTCGGCCCAACGAGCGAGGCTGCCATCATGGAAATGGACGAGGCAGGCTTAAAACCAGTATTGAATCCATCACAAGCCTTGCTCGAAGAACGTCAGATAACTGATGGCTCCGTTGTATTGGCAACCCTTGAGGGTACCCGCCCTCTGCTCGTCGAAGTGCAAGCACTCGTTAACAAAACGAATTATGGTTACCCGAAACGTGCCGCAAGTGGTATCGACCTGAACCGAGTTAATTTACTGATCGCCATGCTCGAACGGCGTACAAAATTGCAACTTGCTGATAACGACATTTATATCAACATCGTCGGAGGCATCAAACTGAGTGACCCGGCGGCAGACCTTGCGATTTGCATGGCAATCGGTTCAGCCGCTAAAGGCCTCAAACTCAAACAAAATGCCGTTGTCTTTGGTGAAGTCGGTTTGAGCGGTGAGGTTCGTCATGTACCTTTTATCGACAAGCGCGTAGCTGAAGCTCAAAAACTAGGTTTTGACACCGCGATAGGCCCAAAGATACGCGGTGGCAAAAAGCAACCAGCATTTCTTCACCCTGTGACCGATGTTCGTACTGCCCTCAATGATTTTCTCAAAAACTAAACTTTTGACTGGTGTTAGTAACTAATTGTTGCCACGACCACGTTTGATTAGTTCTCTTCAGGTACTGCCGGTACCGCTGGGGGTGCCAGAACTTGGTGTATCGTCTGCTGTAGATTTTTTTGCTTGAACAGTTATAGTAGCTGTATCAGTTCCCTGGTACAACACGCTGTCGGTAATCTGTACCGTCAATGTAACTGAGCCAGTTGTTCCAGCCGCAGGTACGTAGTTAAACTCATGCCCACCGGAACTACTAATGCCAACTGATTCGACTGTCTGACCATTCGCGAGGAGTGTCAATGTTCCGGGGAAGTTCAGTCTGTCTCCGCTCGTCAGCGGGTGTGTTCCTTGCTCAACATACGCCATGACTTTACAGCCAGAAGCTGGGCACTCGATACCGGTTCCACCGGTGCTTGAACCGTTCACGGCTGTAATCGATACAGTTGGTTTCGTGTCATTACAGTTGTGAATGTCGTCTTTACCAGTCTGTTGTGGCGCGCTACCACCGGTGCTACCACCAGCAAAGACATCAACATTCCAACTTGCAGCATTACTATTGACGCTATTTTGCTTGGCTAGTTCTGGCGTACAGCTTGTTGCAACTTTGTTCGAAACTTTATCGAGTGTCTGTGTGGTGTTAGTGCCAGTTTTGCCGACGTACCATGATGGGAAGAGGTCGGTGGCAGCACTCGGTACTGATTGGCCAGAGGCTGTCTTTGTACGATTAACATAGGCTGGTGCGGTTTTGATCCCACTTGGCTGAACCCAGTTATCGGCCGTGGCGGGGCCCAGTCGGTCGATCGCGCCTAACATAAAGCCTTTCATGATAGGATCAGTCATATTTTCTGGCTGGCCAACATAGGGCACGGTTCGGGTGTGATTACCAACCCATATACCTGCCGAGTATTTCTTGTTCCAAGCGACCATAAGTCCGTCATACAAATCGTTGGTGGTGCCCGTTTTAATGCCTGTTTTCCAACTTTTATAGCGGTGGAATTTCATACCGCTACAGGTCGTGGCATTACAGCTTCCACCAAGATATGATGCTCCAGGGTCAGAAGCCATATCATTTACGATATAGGCAGAGTCAGCCTTGACGACTTGTTTAGGTTTTGGCTGTTTAAACTCTTTAAGCGTTTTGTTAGATGAGCTGGTAACTTTGAGGATGTACGTCTTCGGGATTGATTGGCCGAGGCGAGCCAAAGACGCTATGCCATTAACATGGTCATCGAGTCGTAGATACGCACCGTCGCCGATGCCAGCAGCCGAGTAACACTGTGATTCATCAGCATTTGATGCAATCGTCACATCTGTTCCTGGCTTGAAGCAGCGATAACCATCAGAATTACCCATCAAGCCATTGATGATATCCATAGTGTGGTTGATAGACGCTGTACGATTGGTACTGGTGTCATTCGGGACGCTCGAAACAAACGCTTTAACTGCAGGAATGTTCCTTGAACCACCCAGGGCGTAGCGCAACGTCATTGCTCCTGGAGATCGTCTGTCAAAGTCCCACAGACAGTTACCTGCAGGTGGCAATGCGCGGTTTGTACAAGGGTATTCTGGCAGTGGGCCAATCTGATCATACAGCACACTACCGGCACCAACATTGGTATTGTTGTCGATGAAAGAAACATAGTCATACGGTTTGATACTTGAACCAGGAGAGATGTTCACATCTGTCGCATAGTTTATTTCACCGTACTCATCATTGTTAAAATCTAGCCCACCAATCAGAGCCACCACCTGCCCTGTCGCATTATCTTGGGCCACGAATGCTGCATTATCGGCTTTCTGACGGTTGAGTTGTGCCCGACCCTTTTCCATCTGATCTTCAGCCAGCTGCTGCAAATCGAGGTCTAGCGTCGTTATGACTTTCCAGCCACCTCTGTTAACAACGGCTTGCGGGAATGATTTTCTAAGTTCTTTCTTAGCAGCAAGTACCATGTATGGCGCCTTAATGCCCGCATAGAATGACCGTTTTTGTTTAATCTGCGAAAGCACATCGACTGCTTTGGCTTCCTTCGCCTGAGCCGCCGTGATGTAACCCTCTTGTTTCATAATGTCGAGAACGTAATCTTTGCGCCCAAGGAGCCATTCTGAGTCAAAACTATCTTCGGTCAAGCTTGGGTTGTACTTGGGGCTGCTAAAAGGTGATAAAACACCAGGGGCTTTGGGAATAGCAGCCAACATGGCTGACTGAGCGAGCGTTAAGTCTTTTGCCTCGATTCCAAAATAATCTTGGGCGGCAGTCTCGACACCATAATTCACGTTGCCATAGGGAGCCATATTGAGATAACCAACTAAAATGTCTTCTTTCTCATACTCTCGCTCAAGCTCAACAGCCAAGATAAGCTCTTTGACCTTGCGTGTAATAGTGCGGTCGTCTGTCCAGCCTTCATTGATTTTGACAAGTTGCTGCGTGATAGTTGAACCACCCTGACGTTGACCACCCTTAATGTCCGTCACCACCGCTCGCATGATGCCCTTGGTGTCAAAAGCGCCATGATTGTAAAATTCTTTGTCCTCAACAGCAACGGTGGCTTCTTTCATAAATTTTGCGATACTGCTGCCACTGACTGGGATACGTTTACGTTCATTGTAATCTTGGAACAAGATGGTTTTGCCGGTACGGTCATAGTATGTGACACTGCCGCCAAGGTTGTTGCCTGATATATCACGGATTTTTGGCAAATCCTTACGGAAATATGCAAATATACCAACAAGTAGCAAGAAGCCGACAACAAAACCAATCCCGGCAACCTTGAGTGCCATGATGCCACCTTCGCGGCTGAAGAGGTACTTAAAGAAGCGCCGCGGGTTCAGGCGGTACAAAACTCGTTTCCATGGTTCTTTTGGTAGTGAGCTAAGGTATTCGGCTTTGCGACGAGCACTTGCTTCTTTGTTTGCCTTGCGGCGGTCAGAGGCTGTTTGGTTGAGCTTGATAGTTTTGCCAGAGCGCGTGGTATAAGTACTGCGTGAAGCGCTGCGACGCGGACGTTGTGCATTCATAGGCTATATAAATCTCTCTTACCCTCAAATGGTGATAGGTCTATTATAGCAAATTTTACCGCAAGCCAAATGGGAAATCGCACGTAGTCGTTTTGTGTTGGTTACTGTTCTATCGCTTCACTCGTGAGTGCCTGAGCTAAAGCACGTTCTTCGAGAGCGACAGCATTACGCTGTTCGACGATTTGGTTGTACTGGTCGATTTGATTTCTGGTGACACTGAGCAAGTTGTTATAATCTTGGACACCGATGTTATACGCATCAACTTGCTGATTGTAAGACGCTGTATTTCTGGAGCGTTGCAGCGATTGCAAACGCGCATACTCACGGTCGAGTGATTGACGCTTAGCAGTGGCGCTTGATTGGTTAGCGTCAATCTGTTTTTTAAGTGCCGAAAGTTGTGCATCATATGATGCCGCTTGCTCTCGCCGTGAGGTGAACTCTGCCTGATAACGACTCGCCATAGCTACAACACTCGCTCGTTTTGAAAAATATGTTTTATAGTATGTTTCTAGGTCGGTTGGCAACTGAGCTACCTCTGTTGCGAAGATAGAGTGCATCTCGTTGGCTAATTCTTTTGGTTCTGACTTCTTATATGCTTCTATGGTTTGTTTGATGCGATCATCTTGGAGACCGTTCGTGTAAAAGTCCAACAATAATGCATCGATGCGTTGACGCTCCGTATTAGACAATCTGTCGTAGGCAACATGAAGCATTTCGTGTGCTGCCGTCGTCTCGACAACTCCGCGAAGTCTTTCCTCTGTTACATGGTACAAGTAGATTCCTCGATCACCGCTGAGGTAACAGCCGAGCACGACAGTTTTTTCGACCCCAAGGCTACAGTAAGAGGTAAAAGCACTACCCGTAAGCAACTGGGGGCGATTGACGTAAAACAGTTTTCTAGCCTTGTCGCTCATAGTCGTCTGGTCGGCAATCGTAGCGATATCGGCCGAGGGAGTGTAATCATGCAATCGCCACCAATCGATAATGGCTTGTACGTTCAGAGTTACCAACGCCGCCAAAACCACGCCGATACATACTCCGACAAGCGAGCCAAGGTTGCTACTTGAATGTTTATTAACGTGTTGAGGCTTTATTTGCATCGATACATAGTATAGCGATTCGAACCCAAAGAGTTAAGCCTAAAAGCACAACCGTGGTGAGGTCTTGCGTTTAAATTATCGTAGTTACAGTACACCGAAAGGCAAAATGTTATGTTTAAATGCAGTGTTATTCGACAGTGGTTTTGTAGCTTAACGTGCCAGATTTGGTTCCAACTTCGATGATGTTACCCTTGACGTATTTATCTTCGAGTAGCTCTGCTGCCATTTGGTCTTCGATGGTGTCCTGAATCAGTCGTCGCAACGGTCGTACGCCGTTTAGAGCGTCGTAGCCATTAGCGAGCAGGTATTCTTTGGCTCCCTTGGTAAGTTGGACGCCGAGCCCATGTTTTTGTAGTCGCCGGCGTAGCTCTTCAATCTGCAAGTCGATGATTTTGAAAATGTCATGCTTGGTTAGCGCTCGGAAAACGATGATTTTGTCGATACGGTTCAACAGCTCTGGACGGAATGCTTTTTTAAGACCGTCAAGTACCTTTGATTTGTTTTGCGCATGCAGGGCATCTAGGTCTTCAAACTCAGTCTGACGGTCGGCACGGAAACCAAGCTCAGCTTCTTTTTGCAACTTGTCAGCGCCAAGGTTACTCGTCATGATGACGATTGTGTTGGTAAAGTCGATACGGCGACCCTTGGCGTCTGTGATGTAACCGTCTTCGAGCATCTGCAGAAGCATGTTAAACACATCGGGGTGGGCTTTTTCGACCTCGTCAAAAAGAACGAGACTGTAAGGCTGACGGCGAATCTTGTCAGTCAACTGACCGCCGTCATCATAACCAACATACCCAGCAGGCGCACCCACGAGCCGTGAGACTGTGTGGTGTTCGCCAAATTCGCTCATGTCTATTTTGACCAAAGCACTTTCACTTCCGAAAAATTCACGGGCGAGTACACGTGCGAGCTCAGTCTTACCAACACCGGTAGGCCCCAGAAAGATAAATGAACCAATCGGACGATTACCAGCACCGATACCGCTACGATTACGACGTATCGCCTTACTGACTGCCTCGACAGCCTCTGACTGGCCAATAACGTGTTTGCCTATGTTTTTCTCGAGGTTGAGCAAGTACTTCGCCTCACTTTTAATTACACGCTGAACCGGCACGCCCGTCATACGAGCGACAGTTTCGGCAACATCATTGCTCAGTACCTTGATTCGTTTAGCAGTTTTACCTTCTTTTGCGAGCTTGTCGAGCTCTTCGTGTATCTGTGAGGCACGAGTTTTACTGCGAGCAGCACGCTCATAATCTTCGACGTCGACCGCTTCATCGATACGTGCGTTAACGAGTTTGAGCTCTTTTTGCAACCTTCGAACTTCTGGGCTAGTTTTGCCACGGTCGAACCGGAGATGTGCAGCTGTTTCATCGAGCAGGTCGATGGCTTTATCAGGCATAAACCGGTCTTGGATGTAGCGCTTCGCTAGATGCACGGTGTCTTCAAGCACTTCGTCGCTGTACGTTACACCGTGAAATGCTTCATAATGTTTACGTAGTCCACGTAATATGGCAATGGTTTCGGGTACGGTTGCTTCCGGTACTTGGATTGGCTGGAAACGTCGCTCGAGAGCTGCATCTTTTTCGATGTGCTTGGTGTATTCAGCAGTGGTGGTTGCACCGATAATCTGGATTTTGCCGCGAGACAGAGCCGGCTTCAAGATGTTGCCCGCATCCATTGAACCTTCGGCAGCACCAGCACCAACGATGAGGTGTAGCTCATCGATAAATGCCACAGTCCGCTTATCGGCTTCAAGTTCAGTCATTACTTTCTTGAGTCGTTCTTCGAACTCACCGCGGTATTTGGTACCGGCAATCATGGCAGCAAGGTCAAGAGTAACAATGCGTTTGTCGAGCAGACTGTCGGGCACATCTTCGGCAACAATACGCTGTGCCAAACCTTCAACTATAGCGGTTTTGCCAACGCCTGGCTCACCAATCAGCACAGGGTTGTTTTTGGTACGACGATTGAGGATGGTGACGAGCCTACGTATCTGTTGATCGCGGCCAACAACTGGGTCAAGTTTGCCCGAGCGTGCTTGTGCGGTCAAGTCGGTGCTAAATGTGTCGAGCGTCGACTTTTGCTTCGGTGCTTTGCCACCACGGGTGGGGCGTCGGCTACCAGGGCGCGAACCGAGCATTTCGTCTTCGGCTTCGTCGAACTGGCGGTTCAGGAAGTTTTCGAGCTCACGAGTCAAACTCTCGACATTGACGCCCATTTCACGGAGTAACACTGTCGCACGAGCGTTCTTCTGGCTCAGTAGACTGTAGAGTATGTGTTCTGTTCCGCAGTAATCTTGTCCATAATCTTGGGCTATCTCATACGCCATGCGTAGCGTTAACTTAGCGGTTTCGCTATAGCCTTTTGCGCCACTGGTAATAACGATGTTTTGGGGGTTAAGTTTGAGGACTTGCTGGGCTTTTTTGAGCGTAAAACCAGCCTCTTCAAGGATTTTGCCACCTAGGCTACCATCTTGCGCCACGAGACCAAGCAGTAAATGCTCAGTGCCAATGTACGCACTGCTGAGCCCTCGCGCAATGGTACCGGCATGAGCTAAGCTCATCCGCGCATTTTCGGTTAAATATTTTGAAAATTCTTGAAAGTCAGGTTGCATAATAATCCCCTCCCCGTCATAGCCGCCGCAGCGGAAACCGTTCGTGCAGTCATAGAGCTGTACCGAGGGTTTTCTCGTGACAAGTACTGTATGTTAATGAGTATTCGATTGTTGCATGTGCAACGTACTACAACTCGATTCCTAGCTATGCTAGTGGTGGTGCGAACTGATAATTCCGCACTACACCCATTTTACAAAATTAGCACTCGCCAGTCAAGAGTGCTAATTTGCCAAATACTGCTCATATAGGTGAAGGTGTTAATAATGCATAATACAGCGTAAGTACTACATATTATTAAAATAGTTAATTTTATTATGGAATATTTGTGACATATTTGCGTATACTTGTTTTATGAAATATCGCCATATGCCACGCCAAAACTCTAATGACTTGCGTTCTGGCTGGGAGCGTGACGAAGCTGCGGGCATCCCCCTCAACCGCCAACAAAAGTTAGCCAAAGCCACCCATGGCATTGTTCGAGCTCCAAATGGACTGTCCTTGCTCGGCTTATCTCTGACCGTACTTGGTGCTACCTATGCACTGCACCAAGAGCCTGCAAAAGCTACCGCTGCGATCGCTGCCGGTGCACTGTGTGATTTTGAAGGGAGCCTCGCACGTCTATCTGGAGTTGATGACCCAGTGTGGGGGGCTCGAGTCGACCAAAGTTTTGACTTCGCGAAAGGCACCATCACTGTCACAAGCCTTACCTATGCCGGCATACTACCAATTGGTGCCGCCGCACTAGCCTACGGGCCGAAAGCAGTCAATGCCGTGACTAGCCTCGTACATATAAAACGGCATGGTGATGGTATGCAGACATCTGATGCTGGAAAGCTCGCCGAGTTATGTCGTGACACCGTCCCAGTCGTTTTTCTGGCATCGGCTATTGCGGATAAACTAGGTGATCCCAAAGAAGCTGCTGTCCTAAGAAAAATCGGCTGGGCAGACGCTGTTACTTCTTGTGCGATTGGCACATATGCTTCGATTGGTTACATTCAAACAGCGCTAGCGAAACCAAGTCATCCGACTCGAGCGTAGCGTCAAGCTAAGTCACACAGCCTTTTCAGCTTGCATGACTTTAGTCTGAACAAGTACGTTTCGGTACATACCCCGAGGAGTATTATTGGCCGTGCTCTTCGATAGCTTCGAGCAGTGAGTTTTCAAGAGCTTCTTTGCGTTTGAGTTTTGGCTGCTTTGGAAGCTCTTTGGTCGAGACTTCACCTTCGACTTGTGTCTGTTGCTCTGCTTCGATGTCAAGCTCGTAGCCAGTCAGCTTGCTGGCAAGGCGGACGTTTTGACCACCACGGCCGATAGCGATACTGAGCTGATCTTCTGGTACAACAACTTTAGCGCGCTTGGCACTTTCGTCGATAACAACGCGCGTAACTTTGGTTGGGCTGAGAGCTTGCATGATGTACTGAGCAGTGTCTTCACCCCAGACAACGATATCAATTTTCTCTTGCTCACCAACTTCACTGACGACGGCATTAACACGAGTACCATGGCCACCGACAAAAGTGCCAACTGGGTCAACACCTTGAACGTTGCTCGATACAGCAATCTTGCTGCGTACACCAGCTTCGCGGGCGATACCCTTGATTTCAACTGCGCCGGCGTCCATTTCTGGTACTTCAGAACGGAAAAGAAGCTCAATAAACTCTTTGTTACCACGGCTTACAACAAGCTGTGGACCGCGTGGACCGCGCTCGACGTCTTTGAGGAAAACTTTTAGTCGTTGGCTTGGGTAGTAGCGCTCACTCTGAATTTGCTCGCTCCGTGGCATGATGCCCTGCGCTTTACCGAGCTCGAGACGTACGATGTTACCTTCGACGCGGCTTACCATAGCGTTGACGATAGTACCGATTTTGTCTTCGTACTCAGCGAGTACTACTTCGCGCTCAGCTTCACGGAGGCGCTGCAAAATAACTTGCTTAGCAGTCTGGGCAGCAACACGGCCGAAACTTTCGACTTTCTCATGCACTTCGACAACATCGCCAACTTTGGCAAATTTGTTGTTTTTGCGTGCGTCGATGGCGGCAATCTGAGTTTCAGGGTCTTCAACTTTGTTGACGACTTCTTTGCTGACATAGGCGTCAACCTCGGCAGTGCTGAGGTTCATGCTCACTCGAACCTCTTGCTCGCGGTCACCATAGTCACGGCGATATGCAGCCGCCAAGGCTTGCTCGACTACTTCCTTAACAGTGTCTTCTGGTAAGTTTTTTTCTTCAGCGATAGCCTGTATCGCGACAGCTAATTGTTTAAAATCCATTTCCATGTGTTTCTCCTTTGCTTTAACAGAATGGGTATGAAAAAAGCCGACCTGCTGGCCGACTGGAACAATTACATTCTACTCTAGTTATACTACTGCGTCAAGCGTGGGCGCTTGGCCGGCAAGAGCGTTTTTACTAATGCGGAAACCGCGACTAGGGATTCATCAACAGTAGCTGAGACTTTTTCGGTGATCGCCGAGACTTCACCTGCTGTGGCCTCGAATGTACTTCGGTATTCGTCATATGCGCGTCTAGGTTCTCGAGCATATCTAGCCCGTTCTTGTTCATCAGCCTGAAGTGCACGTGCTAAGGTGTAGTTTAACAAACTACTATCACTAAAAGGAGTATTCCTCTCGAGATCATCGCGTATAGAAGTATCATAGCGCTCTGCCATATGAGACATTCTCTTGAAATCTGTGTGGATTGCAGTACCGAGTGCTTTAAGCATAACCTATATAATAGCACACCTAGTCAATATAGTCAATAGCCTCGGCGCGGTACGCAGCATAATCGACAATACTTTACTTGTATGGTATTATTAGTATTATGCCTGAGTCATCAATCGAGAAAAGCATCCAAAAAGTCCATGACGCTTCTCTTGAGAGTATCTTCATATACGGTTTTCCCGGCGCTGAAAATAACCTCATTATGCGACCTGAAGGTGTCAATTACCCTGGTTTTTGTACAATTGATTTGAGTTCAGAAGACCCTACAGAGCGACTTACCCATTTTGAAGCTGCTTCGGTTGACTTACACCGAGAAGTATCAAGTCACTTGGAACAACTTTTACCTGTTGCACGGAAGTTAATCGTGCATGATTCTGAGCTTACAGTTATCGGCAGCGCTGAATTTGAACATGAGTTCGATCGTACTGCTCAGTTAGTTGCGCAGTATGCGTTAGGTTTCAGCCTACATGATAGAAAATTTGAAACATCTACTTCAGATTCCACACCCAACCCTAAGTAGCGTGCTAAAATAGTACGATATGAGCAAATCTGTAACACGCCTTTTTACTGGCTTTAAGCCCGAAGACTATAAACTAACGCTTGAACTCGACGAGACTGCTATGCGGTTCTCGGGTGACGTATCTGTAACTGGCAAAAAAACCGGGCGACCAAGCAAGCGGCTGACGTTTCACGCCAATGGCCTCAAAGTCACTTCTGCGACCATCACAGTTCGTGACAAAAAGGGCGAACGTGACGTTGCCGTGAGCCGTATCAACCATCACGAATCATTGCACGAGGTACGTCTACACTCAGAAGCGCTTCTCTACCCTGGTGATTACACTGTCGAGATGTCTTTTGAAGCACCTATCACCAAAGGTATGACCGGCATTTACCCGTGTTTCTTCAAAGACGGCGAGACCGAAAAGAAACTTTTCATGACGCAGTTCGAGAGCCACCATGCGCGCGAAGCCTTCCCCTGCATAGACGAGCCGGAAGCAAAAGCTACGTTTGAGTTAACACTTGTCACTAATGATGGCGTAGAAGTGCTTTCGAACACTCCTATCGTGTCGCAAGAACGAGCCGCAAGACTCGAGACCCGTTTTGAGCCAACCCCACGTATGAGCACGTACCTGCTGGCATTTGTGGTCGGCGACCTACATAAGAAATCTGCCCAAACAAAGTCTGGTGTCGATGTGAATGTGTGGGGTACGACCGCGCAACCAGCGAGTAGTTTTGACTTTGCGCTCGATGTGGCCGTTAAGAGTATCGAGTATTTTGAAGATTATTTTGGGGTGGCATACCCATTGCCAAAAGCTGACCATGTGGCAGTGCCCGATTTTAGCAGTGCAGCCATGGAAAATTGGGGACTGATAACTTATCGTGAACGCGTGTTGCTTACCTACGAAGGTGAAACAGGTCAGAGCTCTCGTGAACAAACCGCTGTTGTCATTGCCCATGAAACATCCCACCAATGGTTCGGCAACCTCGTCACCATGCGCTGGTGGAACGACCTATGGCTCAACGAGAGTTTCGCCAATATGATGGAGTATCAGTGCGTCGACAGTTTTTACCCTGAGTGGCATGTTTGGGACGGTTTTATTTCTGGTGAGGCTCTCAGCGCCTATCGGCGTGACGCTATTTACGGAGTCCAGTCAGTTCGGACTGATGTGCACCACCCCGATGAGATTAGCTCGCTCTTTGACCCATCGATTGT
>CAYUNX010000007.1:0-47899 GCA_964446255.1 uncultured Candidatus Saccharibacteria bacterium | reverse complement strand
CGATAGTGTCGTAGCCATCTGGTAACTTTGAGATAAAATCATCGGCAAAGGCGTGCTTCGCGGCTTGTTTTAGTTTGCGGTCAGATGCCAGAGGATTACCATAGGATATGTTTTCACGAATCGAGCGGTGAAAGAGCAGTGGTTCCTGCGGTACGTAGCCAACTGCGTCGCGTAAACTTGCTTGCGTGACTTCACGTATGTCCTGTCCGTCAATCTGTATTGCGCCGTCCTGAATGTCTTCAAAACGGAGCAGTAAGCGTGTCAGTGTAGATTTGCCACCGCCACTTGGCCCAACCAAACCAATATGCTCACCGGGCTTGATGTGCATGCTCAGTTTAGTAAAAATGTTTTGCCCACTACGAGTGTCGGTGTACGAAAAAGATACATCTTGAAAATCAATCATACCTTTTTCGATAATGAGTTTTGATGCATGAGGTGCATCGCGAACTTCGACTTCTTCGAGCAAGATAGTTGTCATTGGCGAAGCCTGCAGGAATGCTTCTTCAATGGTACGTATCATGTTGTTGATGTCAAATAACCGGATGATGAGTGTTAGTGTGTACGTAAACGCAAATATGCTCGTTCCAAGCGTTGTCGAGCTCGTCTGGCCGGTTGCGTTGACGATCAATATCATACCGATTAAAAATGCGAGCAATACAGCCAAGCGGTTGTTGGCGCTATGACTCGCCAATTGCCAATCTTTGACACGTAGGTCGCGCAGTGTCCGACTAAGCGAATCATTAGCGTGAGCTTCGCGTTTTTCAGCCGAAAACATCTTGACGGTTACTGCATTGACGATGCTATCTGAAACATGCGAAAGGAGTTTCTTGGTAGCAATCAGTCGTTTGCCACGTAGCCCAAACCGTCGAACGCTATCACGGTAAGCCCATAAAAGCGTAACGCCGACTGTCACAACCATGTAGATGCCAAGCTGCCATGACGAAACGAAGATGATAATCATGCCAATGATGAGCGAGAGCGCAAATGGACCGCCTTGCAGCATGAGCATGTTGGAAAGTGGGACGTAGGCGCTTGTAAAATCATTAGCGTCAGAAACGAGTTTTCCGCCTATTGTGTTGGTGTGAAAACGAAGTCCACGTTGCATGAGTGTGTCGAACACGCGGTGCTGCAAATCATGTAATATGCGAGCTTGCATATCGAGGAAAGTTGCGACTCCAACGCGGTTGAAAATAGCTGCACCCGTTGCGCTTGCAATGAGGATTAGAAAATACAGCTCAAAATTACCACTACGGCTAAATGAAGTGCTGAGCGCATTACTCGCCGCAAATGGCACAGCAACCGATATGAGCAGTAATGAAAGTGGAGACAAAAATGAGACTACTAGTAGTTTCGGATATTTGGTCGTTGCACGCCAGTAGAGGCGCATGGTTGCAATACTATATCGATCAGCAAGTTTTGACATTACTTACAATTGTACTGTATCGCTGGGAGTAGCACTAGCGTGACAGGCCTAAACTATCACGTCTCGTGCCACTACTCCTCAATGAATCCACCGGATTGGTGTGCCCACAGTTTGGCATAGGTACCGCCGTGTGCGAGGAGCTCATGGTGGGTACCCGACTCCACGATGGCACCTTTATCGAGTACAACGATGCGATCCATCTTTTGTATGGTCGATAGGCGGTGCGCAATCACAATGGCTGTACGGCCTTCCATGAGCTTCCACAGAGCTTGTTGTATGAGCACTTCGCTCTCGCTGTCGAGTGCGCTAGTTGCCTCATCGAGCACTAAAATTGGCGCATCTTTGAGCATCGCCCGGGCGATGGCCACGCGCTGACGTTGACCACCACTGAGTTTAACGCCACGTTCGCCGACGAGCGTATTGAACCCATCGGGCAATTGGTCGATAAACTCAGTTGCATTTGCCAATGTGGCGGCACGTTTGATAGCATCGGTTGCCGCCGATAGATTGCCGTAGCCAATGTTTTCAGCGAGCGTTCGGTGAAAAAGCATCGGTTCTTGCGGCACATAGGCGATGGCATTATGCAAATCGTCTTGCGTGATATGAGCTATATTTTGACCATCTAGTAGAATCTCACCACCGTCGATGTCAGAAAACCGCATCAGTAAACGTGTCACGGTAGTCTTACCGGAACCGCTATGACCAACTAGGCCAATCTTTTCACCCGGCTGTATAGCAAGATTTAAGTTATGGAACAATGCATCATGTGCACCATTGTGTGTAAATGTGACGTCGTTGAATACAACACTACCGTCGCGAATGTGCGAATTCTCAGGTTCAGATGGGTCAAGCACTTCTGGAGCCTCATGTAATATTTTTACCATGGCATAGGCGTCACCAAAGCTACGGTTATATGCTCGCATGCTGTCATTGCCAAACCGAAAGAGGTGTTCGACGATTATTGCCGTGTAACTAACTATCAGGAAAACGAGACTTATATCTTGCTTGAAAACAACAACTAAAACTATAGCCATGACTAATGCACCACTAGCGATAGTTCGCACGATGAAACCAAAGGCATTCATCTGCACTTGATGGATGCGTGAAAAACGGTAGGCTTCTGCGCTGGTGGCCTCGGTTGCTTTGTGAAAGCGACGTTGCTCAAACTTACTGCGGGCATAGCTTTTTATGGTTAAGATGTTGGTAACAGCGTCGGCCAATAAGCCAGTTTGTTTGCTTTCGTTTTTGGACCATTTCGTAGCGATCCGACGAATCGGCACCGATATTTTGAGTGCCACTGCGATGAAAACTAACGTCATGATTACTATGACCAGCACGAAGTAGGGCGCCTTTGGCAGCAAAATAACGATTGTAGCCAGTATGCTCACAATCATCGGATAAACCTGAAAGACAGTCGTATCAAAAACTCGAACATAGCTCGTGAGGAGTTTGTTAGCGTTCGAAACGAGTGAACCGCCAAAATGGTTGGCATGAAAATCAGCACTACGCTGCAACAAATGGTTAAAAACATCTTCAGCAACCCGTTGTTGTGCACGAATTTCAAGCCGCCACATAAAATAGTCGACGAGCCGCCACGTCAAAATGCCGATAAATTGTATGGCAACATATAAACCTGCCAACCACCCAAAATGAGACCAGAGTTGGCTAGGTTCGGTGCTCGAAGAGCCGAGTCGACTAATGATTTCGGCAATGACGAGAGGCGGTATGAAGTTGTTTATGATTACCGTGAACGGTAGCGTGATGGCAACGCCGATAAGGTACTTTGGATAGCGTTCTACGACGCTCCAAAAATACCGTACGACGAGGAATGCTTTTTTCTGGTGGGGTTTGTGGGTTGACGTGAATTGCATAGTAATAGTCTCTAGATGAAAGCGATATAGCTTTAATAAAAAGTGTACAGTTTATAGATGTTTATGACGAATAGTATTTGTTTTTGAAGATCGTGTTGATTGACCTAGAATGGTGTATCGAATGCTAGATTCCAAACGAAGCAGCACCGTTCGAATGATGAAATACAGCATTTTTCATAAGTTTGGCGCCTTTCCGTTATATTTGTAATAGTTACAACTATACCACCCCTGTATTGTAAAAACAAGTCATAATTTCTGTCATGCAGACATACGGTTTTATTGTCTGATTGACACCCGCTTCATCGCTGCATTTAACGCACAAGGTTGTATACTGTAACATATGCAAAAAATCTTGCTGTACTATAAATTCACCCTAGTCAAAGAGCCGGAACTATTGAAACTGTGGCAAAAAACTCTCTGCGATAATCTCAATTTGCATGGTCGAATTCTCGTCAGTACGCAAGGGATCAATGGCACGGTGGGTGGCGAAGTCGAAGACTTAAAGACTTATATCAAGGCCACCAAGCAGTACCCTGGGTTTAAAGACATTTTGTGGAAATGGAGCGAAGGCTCGCGCGATAATTTCCCGCGTATGAGCGTAAAAGTTAAAAACGAACTCGTTGCATTTGAAACGTGGGATGAAGTACAGGTCGATAAAGCAGGAGTTGTCGGAACGGGCACTCACCTGAAGCCACAGCAAGTAAATGAACTCGTAGATAAACACGGTGATGACGTAGTATTTTTCGATGGCCGTAACCAGTACGAAGCAAAAGTTGGCCGGTTCAAAAACGCTATTGTGCCCGACACACGCACCAGCCGTGATTTTAAACGCGAGCTCGAAAGCGGCAAGTATGACGAGCTAAAGAGTAAAAAAGTTGTCACCTACTGCACAGGAGGTGTGCGCTGTGAACTTTTGAGCGCCATGATGAAGCAGCGTGGTTTCGAAGATGTCTACCAGATTGATGGCGGTATCGTAAAATACGGTGAAACGTACGGTGACGATGGTCTGTGGGAAGGTCAACTTTATGTGTTTGATGGTCGTATGGGTATGGATTTTTCCGACCATGCCAAAACTATCGGCGAGTGCATTCACTGCGCTAGCAAAACGAGTAACTATGAAAATTGTGCGCTCGATAGCTGCAATGCCCTCGTTCTCATATGCGAAACGTGCAAAAACGACCCTGACAAACTTTTTCACACAGCGAAGTGTAGAGCTGCCAGCAAGCTCAAAACACGACCCGAAAAAGTAGACCCTCATAATGAAAGCGCTTAAACTTATACGACTTGGCAACCCAATCTTACGTGCGCAAGCACGACAATTATCACCTGACGAAATTCTGTCTGCCGATATTCAAGAACTAATACAAAACATTCGTTATACCAACGAATCGAAGCAATTTGGAGTAGGTCTAGCGGCACCGCAAGTTGGCGTGAGCGTGGCACTCAGCGTTATCGGTATCAAACCGACTCCGACTCGCCCAGACATTACGCGTTTCGAGAGTGTCATCATAAACCCCACGTACGAAGGTTTAGGCCGACGACAAAGTTTGTGGGAAGGCTGTCAAAGTGCTGGCGCGGGGGTTAACACGCTGTATGGAAAAGTGCCTCGCTACACTCGCATTCACGCAACTTGGTACGACCAGAATGCCCAGTTCCACGACGAAACGCTCAGCGGGTTTGTAGCGCACGTCTTCCAGCATGAGACCGATCATCTGAGCGGTATTGTGTTTGTCGATAAAGTGAGAGACACGTCGACCTATATGCTTGCAGATGAATATCGAAAGCGTATGCTTAAAAAATAGGAGGAACCGTGAAAGCAGACAATAAAACTAAGCCAACAAGTGTGAGCATTGCGGATTTCCTCAAAACGGTCGATGAGCAACGGCGTCGGGAAAGCCTCGTTTTGATTGACATGATGCGCGATATTTCGGGCTGCGAACCTGTGATGTGGGGACCGTCAATCATTGGTTTTGATACGTACCACTACGTGTATGAGACTGGTCGAGAAGGTGACTCAGGTGTCATCGGGTTTTCACCTCGCAAGGCGAACCTAACGGTGTATTTCCCTGATGGTTTCAATGATTATGCTGATGAGCTTGCGCGGCTCGGCAAGCACACCACGAGTGTGTCATGTCTGTACATCAAAAAGCTGGCAGATATCGACCTCAGTGTTTTACATGACTTAGTCAGCAAATCATATGCACACACCAAAAAATCAAATCAGATAAGCACGGTGGACGCGTATATCGGAAGTTTTAACGGCGAGACTAAAAAGCGACTCGTGACCATGCGTGAGCTAGTGCGCAGTATTGCGCCCGAGGCAGAGGAAAAAATCGGTTATGCCATGCCAACCTACAAACTTGGTGGTAAAAACATGCTACATTTTGCAGGCTACGCACATCACATTGGGTTTTACCCCACTCCCGAGACAATTGCGGCGTTTGAATTAGAGCTAAAGGGCTATACATTTGCGAAGGGTTCGGTACAATTCCCGCATTCTGAACCATTACCCACCGCGTTAGTAGAGCGAATGGTACGTCACCGCAAAACTTCAATGCAAAAAGCGTAAATATTCTCACAATTTTTAAGTGGTGCATGGTGATACAATCAGATTGCAACTAACAAATAAAGGAGTACGGGATGGACGTAAATCTATTAGGTGTATTGGTCGCGACGATTGCGATGTTCGCAGTAGGTGCGCTATGGTACATGGTGTTTTTCGCAAAGCAATGGGGTGAAATGTTTGGATTCGACAAATTAAGCGAATCGAAGCAGAAGGAAATGCAAGCCCAGATGGGGCCATACTACGGTTTGCAGATGGTCGTTACGGCCATCACCGCGTTTGTATTGGCGTTGCTTATGGTGTGGCTACCTGAAAAGTCCCCGTATGTCTTAGCGTTTTGGGTGTGGCTTGGGTTCGTTGTACCAACACAGGTATCGGCAGTTATTTTTGGCGGTGTTGATGCAAAATGGATTCCAAAGCGTCTTGGCATCATGGCAAGCGGTTCGCTCGCAACATTGCTGGCTGCGGCATTTGTACTGAATTTGTTTTAAGCAGAAACTTGAGTATTTGCTGATTTGAAAAAGACCACATAAAGGTAGGGCATAGTTGAGTATATGAAAATCAGGCTACGGTTATTTCGATTATTTTTCATCACAATACTTTTGACTATGGGAGTTGTCGGCTTAAAATACCTTTTTCATGTATTAGGTTGGGAAATAATCGGACAAAGTTCGTTACATAACGGCGTGATTACGAGCGCGACTTTTGTGATAGGTTTTCTGCTGTCGGTTACGATCGCAGACTACAAAGAGTCTGAGCGCGTACCGGCAGAGTTTGCTGCTAACCTCGAAGATCTGTACGATGATGCAGCACAAATTCATACCGTTCACCCTAAGTTTGACCTTGAAGCGTTTCGAGCGCAATTAGAAAAGATAGCGAAATCCTTCCGCAGCAAAGTACGGCAATCGACAAGTGGAGTGAGTGATACGATTAGGGTACTCAACAAGCACTTTGCAGACATGGAACGTGCTGGGGTACCGCCGAATTTTATCGTCAAGCTCAAACAACAACAAGGTGTGCTTATGCGTCATAGAAAACGCATAACCTACATCCAGACTATCCAGTCAGTGCCATCGGCAACAATATTATCGCGGTCAGTCGTATTAATGGTCATCATTTTGCTAATCTTAACAAATGTTGATCCGTTTTACGGTAGTCTGGTGATAATCGGCATTATCACCTTCGGCTTGCTGTATATGATTTTACTTCTTGAAAGTATCAGCAAACCATTTCACGCTTCGGGCCAAACCCAAGATGATGTGAGTATGTTTTTAATCAATGACGCCGAAGACTATTTACGGTCTAAAAAACAGACAAGGAAAGGGTAGCGCGGATGAAACCTTTTTATAATGTGCTTATCAATACGCTTATAGCTAATGTGACGACGAGCTACCTTTGGTTTGCACTGACTTTTTGGGTGTATCTTGAAACGCAGTCGGTGCTAGCAACGGGGATTATCGGCGGATCATATATGCTGCTTATAGCGCTCTGTAGTATTGCGTTCGGCACGATAGTCGACCATAACAAGAAAAAGAATGTAATGGTCATCTCGAGCGTTGTAACACTCGTAATGTTTTCGCTTGCTGGGGTGACGTATCTGCTGTTCCCTGAAAGTTCGTTACTGGCTATAAGTAAGCCGGTCTTTTGGCTGTTTGCTGGCGCAATCTTGATTGGCGGGGTCGTTGAAAACATGCGCAATATCGCGCTCAGCACGACCGTGACACTACTCGTACCTAAAGATGGCCGCGATAAAGCCAACGGCCTTGTCGGTACAGTGCAGGGTCTTGGCTTTATCGTAACGAGTGTTTTTAGCGGTTTATCTATCGGTCTGCTTGGTATGGGCTGGACACTTGCGATTGCGATTTTCTTTACTGCAGTAGCAATGTTACATCTACTGGTAGTCAAGATTCCTGAAGAAGGTATCGCGCATGACCCAGCGCTTAAGAACAAAAAGGTAGATATACGGGGTAGTATATTGGCAATCAAATCTGTGCCAGGGTTGATTGCGCTGCTTATATTTTCAACGTTCAACAACCTGATTGGTGGTGTCTACATGGCACTAATGGATGCCTATGGTTTGACTATGTTCCCTGTAGAGCTTTGGGGTGCCGTATTTGGCGTAGCTGGAACCGGTTTTGTGATTGGTGGTTTGTTGGTTGCTAAGTACGGGCTTGGCAAAAACCCTATGAAAACACTGCTGCTCATGGCAATCGCCATGGGGCTACTGGGCTCATTCTTTACCATTCGCGAATGGTGGTGGCTGTATGCAGGAGGAATCTGGCTCTATATGGTGCTGATACCCGTAGTAGAAGCATCCGAGCAGACCGTTATTCAAAGAGTAGTGCCTTACAAGCGACAGGGTCGAGTGTTTGGTTTTGCGCAAGCGTTCGAAGCGTCCGCAGCGCCAATAACAGCGTTCCTCATAGCACCTATCGCACAATTCGGCATAATCCCCTACATGAATTCTGACGCAGGCAAGGCAGCCTTTGGGTGGCTCCTCGGCGATGGTCAAGCTCGCGGCATCGCCCTGGTGTTCTTTTTTGCCGGTCTTATCATGGTTGCAGCAGCGCTCTTATCGTTTTCGACCAAGTCGTATCGTCGCTTAGTTTCGTCGTATCAAAACTCGTAGTACCTGGAACTACTTTTTTTGAAAACCAAGTGACAATGAGTTGATGCAAAAGCGTTTGCCGGTCGTCTCGACTGGTCCATCATCGAAAACATGCCCAAGGTGACCGCCGCAAGCCGCGCATGTTACCTCTGTACGACTCATGCCAAGTGAAATGTCGGTGTGGTATGCAACTGCACCATCTATGGCCGTATCAAAGCTCGGCCAACCGCAGCCACTATCGTACTTGGCGTTGGACTCAAAAAGCTTTGTGTGACAGTTTGCACACTCATACACGCCATCCTCAGTCACGTTCAACAGTGAACCACTAAAGGGTGCCTCGGTAGCTTTGTCGAATAGTACCGCCCTCTGTTCGTCGCTCAAATCGGGGTTTGTTGTCATACATCTAGTATACTAAAGCTATGCAAACTTTGACGCTTGCCGGTGGGTGCTTCTGGGGGCTCGAGGAATTATTCCGGAGCCAACCTGGTGTTGTCGATACGGAAGTCGGCTACACCGGTGGTAGCAATCAGCAGCCAACATATGAGTCGCATCCAGACCACGCCGAAGCACTCCGTATAAGCTTTGACGAGCAGAAAACCACACTCGCCGCAGTGCTCGATTATTTTTTCCGCATCCACGATCCGACGACCCTAAACAGGCAGGGAAATGACGTCGGAGAATCATACCGCTCAGCAATATTTTATGCCAATGAGACCGAAAAAACCGCCGCCGAGCAAGCCATCGTTCGTGCGCAATCAAACTGGCAGAAACCAATCACAACAACTGTTGAGCCGCTTGATACTTTTTGGTCGGCTGAAGCGTACCACCAAGACTACTTACAGAAAAACCCCGGCAGTTACACCTGCCACTACGAGCGTTCATTCCAATAAATCAGCATTCTTAAAGAGCTGCTTTGTAGTACCTATGACGAATACGATGTATGATTGAGCTATGGGCAAGCTACTCTTTAAACGAAAACGATACGGTTACGGCTGGACACCAGTGACTGTGGGTGGTTGGATTATCGTCCTAGTATTTCTTATTATTGTAGTTGCTTGGTCCAAGATTATTTTATCGCCCGCTGAGCAAGTGTCGTCATCTCAAGGTTGGTTATTTTCTGCGGGACTGTTGGTTATCATTATCGCCATGTGGCTCATAACTCGCCGCTTTGCGCCACCCGGCAAATGGCGCTGGGGTAAAAAAGATAGCGACAACCCTAATGAAGACTGCTGAATCGCCACCGATTGAGTTCATTTATTTTGACGTTGGTGGGGTGCTTATGAAAGATTTCAGCTGTAGTACCAAGGGTGATGAGATGGTTCGGGAACTGAGGATTGACGATGTTAGTGGTTTTTGGCGTACTTGGGATGAGATTGCCGAACCGCGAGTCTGTCTCGACTATCCTGTCGATGATTTTCAAAGTGTAATCAAAGAGCAATTAGGCGGGACAGTGCCTGATGGCTATTCACTCATGCGCGATGGGTTCACTTCACGATTTGAGCGAAACGAATCAATAAGTGTTGTTTTTGACAATTTAGATGGTCGAGTCAGATTAGGTTTGCTCACAAATATGTACAAAGATATGTTGCCACTGATCAGGAGTAAACAGTTACTGCCGGGCGCGGAGTGGAATGTCGTGATTGATTCTTGGAATGTAAAACTTCAGAAACCCAATCTTCTTATGTTTGAGTACGCTACAAAAAGTGCACGAACCCCCAAAGAGCGGATTCTCTTTGTCGATAACACACTCGGAAACATTAATGCAGCTCAAGAATTCGGCTGGCAGACATATCACTACAGATCAGATAATTACCCTGAGTCTAGTCAGAACCTTGCCGACTTTTTAGTCGAAAGATTGGAGCTGGTGTGAAATACGTCTGTTTACTGCGGGGGATTAATGTCGGCGGTAATCACAAGGTAGCGATGGCCGATTTGCGGACTGTGTTTGAAGAACTCGGTTTTCGCGATGTGACGACATATATTAACTCTGGCAATGTCATATTTACATCTGAAAACAAGCCAAATGTGGCTGGCGTCGAAAAGTCACTCATTAAAAATTTTGGTCACAAAATCTCGGTACTAATAATGAGTGCAGAAAGTTTACAAGCGATTACTAGGGCAATTCCTGCGTCGTGGCAAAACGATACAGAGCAGAAGTCAGACGTTTTGTATCTTTTTGATGATATTGATACTCCTGATATCATCGAAAAGATTGGTCCCAATGCGGCCTACGAAACTATCCTCCATGTTCCAGGTGCATTGCTGAGTAACGTAAAACGTACCTTTCAGACACGAAGCTCGATAGTGAAACTTATTGGCACGCCACTATACAAACGTATGACGGTCCGCAACGTTAATACCGCTCGCAAGCTTGCCAATCTTTGTGCTTAGCAGGATTATCAAACTTACAAAGCAAGTTACATGCTTCCGCATGCAAAGCATTAGCTGTATAATTAGACTAAACGCAAAAATCAAGAAAGGTTAATCGTGCAGATACAAAAACATTTTAAAAGTCTTAATAGTGGGGGCGCTAGTCACCATTTCCTGCTCCCCATACTTGCTATCATGATGGTAGCGGCTATTGGTGGATACATTATGCAGCGCAACAGCAATGCAGCCACCTTTTCTGTTGCTGATAGTTCTGTGGTCTTCAATAACCCGCTCGGTACAGACATAGAGAAGCGAGCCATTATAGATAAACTGGGCCAGGGCATCGACAACGCACCTGCTGCATCTACTGTGCGCATAGCCGTACACTCATTTACGCTATCAGACATCGCTGATAAGCTCATTGCAGCGAAGACAAGGGGTGTCAATGTCTATGTGCTAACCGATGACCATCTTTACGACGGTAGCGCCAACCAAGCGACTAACACTGCGCAAATGGAACGACTCAAAGTTGCCCTTGGGACAACAGTCAAAACAGGAACTGGAACCTACATTAAAATCTGTAAAGATGCATGTGTTGGCAATAATATCATGCATTCAAAATTGTTCATGTTTTCACAAACAGGCGACTCAAAACTTGTTACTATGATTACTTCCTCTAACCTCACAACAACCCAAATCAATGCCTGGAACAATCTGTATGCTATAGTTGGCAACCAAACGTTATACGACAAGATGAAATGGTATTTTGATAGTCTTGCAAAAGAACCTAATAGCGGGACTATTAGTAGCAGTACCACTTCAGGCAAGAATATGATTATGACATATCCACGTTCGTATTCATCGACCAGTGATGACCCCTACTATAACCATCTTGCAAAGGTCAAATGTACAGGTGTTTCGACAGGGTATGGAAGCGCAGGCAAGACAACGATCGATGTGGCAATGTACCAGTGGACTACGACTCGCCCAGCTGTTGCAAAGAAGTTAAGTGACTTGGCGAATGCCGGTTGTATCGTTCGCGTGATTGTCTCTAAGAAAAACTTCTCAAAAGAGCCTATGGTGACATTAACGAGTAATAATAAGATTAAAGTGATTGATATGGACACTAACATTGTCAATGGAGCCCCAGGCGTCTTCTCGCACCACAAGTACATGATTATCAACGGATATTACGATGGCAGTGGTAGCGCAAAAGTTGTCTTTACAGGTTCGCATAACCTTTCGATCTCAGCTATCAAGTACAACGAAGAGTTAATCATCCGTGTCAAAGACCCAATTGTATACGGAAAATACCTCGAAAATTACAATTTGATGTTTGGTCAGGGCAGGGTGGTGACGCTCACCGAAGCCAATACTATGTAATCTCAGTTTTACTTAAGAGTATGAAAACAGCGAGAACTAAACGCTCGCTGTTTTCTATTGGCTCTAAAGTTGTCTCTTAAGCTTTAGGACTTACTAAGAGCTGTAACCACTATTCCCATTCGATTGTGCCGGGGGGCTTGGACGTGATGTCGTAGACAACACGGTTGACGCCGCGAACTTCGCTAACGATGCGACTGCTGATGCGCCCCAACAGTTCATAGGGTAATTTTGCCCAGTCTGCGGTCATGCCATCTGTCGTACTAACGGCGCGAACGGCGATAACCTGTTCGTAGCTGCGTCCATCACCCATGACACCAACTGATTTGACGGGAAGTAGCACGGCAAAAAATTGCCATACTTCTGGTCGTATTGCATGGGCTTCTATTTCGCCACATACAATCGCATCAGCCTTACGAAGCAATTCAAGTCGTTCTGCAGTAATGTCACCAATGATACGAATCGCAAGCCCAGGACCAGGGAATGGTTGGCGTTGAACGGATTTTTCGGGTAGACCGAGTGCAGCACCGATTACTCGTACTTCATCTTTGAAAAGTTCGCGGAGAGGCTCGATGAGCTTGAGATGCATCTTTTCGGGCAAACCACCAACGTTATGGTGCGATTTGATGGTGACGCTGGGGCCGTTAACTGAAACAGACTCGATTACATCTGGGTACAGCGTGCCTTGTACGAGGAAATCAGCACCAGCAATCTTTTTAGCCTCGGCATCAAAGACAGCGATAAACTCGGCGCCGATGATTTTTCGTTTTTGCTCGGGGTCGGTAACGCCGGCGAGTTTGCTAAGGAACTGGTCGGCAGCTCGGATGGGCTTCACATTGAGACCAATCGCTTTGTAGGCTGCTAGGACATCATCATACTCGTCTTGACGTAGCAAGCCGGTGTCGACAAAGATACAGGTTTGTTGGTCGCCAATGGCGCGGTCGACAAGTGTGGCGGCGACTGAGCTATCGACACCTCCCGATAACGCGCAGATTACTTTTTTGTCACCGACGGTTGTTTTGATAGTTGCGATGCTGTGTTCGATAATTGAGTCTGCTTGCCAGTCGCGGGCGAAGCCACAAAGTCCTACGAAATTTTCGAGTATCTGTCGGCCGTACTCACTGTGAGCAACCTCTGGGTGGAACTGTAGGCCGTATATCCGGCGCTCGGCATCTTCGACACCGCAGATGATACCGTCTTCACTGGTGGCCGTCACAGCAAAGCCTTCGGGCGCAACAGCAACGTGGTCACCGTGACTCATCCAAACGGTGCTACCATTGTAATCGCTCAATAGTAGCTGACTGTCTTGTTTTAGAACGATTTTTGCTTTGCCGTATTCACGTGTACTGGCTGGTTCGACTTTGCCGTCAAATGCGAGCGTCAGAAGCTGTAAGCCGTAGCAAATGCCAAGTACGGGCAGGTCGAGGTCTAACAACTGAGCATTGAGCGACGGTGCGTCTTTGTCATAGACTGAGTTTGGGCCACCCGAAAGTACGATACCTTTTGGGTTATGAGCGCTAATGGCTTCAACGCTTGCACTAAAGGGTACGATAATACTATAAACACCGAGTTCACGCGCTCGACGAGCGATGAGTTGGGTGTACTGCGAACCGTAGTCGATGATTACTAGTGTTTCGGAATGATGCTTCGTAGTCATTATTGTGCCTCCATTGTTAGTGTATCCAAGGGTTAGGAGGGGTTTCACCCCATCCACAGGTGCCAGTATCGCTTTGCTCACTGACAGCCTGTTCCTCCCCCGCTCGCTGCACGCTCGCGCCCGTGCTAGCACGGGTAAATAGCAGTCGCTGACTACTATTTATAGTTTTCTCCTGGGTTGGTGATAAACAGGTCATGCGGGTGACTTTCGGTCAGGCTGGCTTGCGTTATTTTCATAAATACCGCCTTCTCCCAAAGCTCGGTAACAGTCTGTGCGCCGATATAGTACATGCCAGATGTTACGCCACCAGTCATTTGAGACACAAGGTGTCCGACTGTTCCGCTACAAGGTACTAAGCCCTCAACACCTTCAGCAATTAGTGTATCTCCGGTAAAGCTTTTGCCATGGAATTCGTCTTCGCTGCTCACTTCGGCGCCGCGTTTCATGGCTGCGATTGAACCCATACCTCGGTACTCTTTGAATTTGTATGTCTTAGAGCCATCGAGGATGCTGTGGAACCTGTTTGGGACTTGATCGGTCGGGAGCTCATGAAGTAACCCGGGCGACTCCTCGGTAGCGGCAAAAAGTCGACCAAACATGACAGTGCTTGCACCAGCGGCGAGTGCCTTGACGACATCACCCGAATAGCTAATGCCACCATCGGCTATGACAGGTACACCATGCGGCTTGGCGGCGCGGACAGTTTCAAAAATAGCGGTCATTTGGGGGACTCCCATGCCGCTAATGATACGTGTCGAGCAGATTGCACCCGGCCCCATCCCCACGCGAAGGCCATCAGCGCCAGCCTCGATAAGTGCCTCGGCACCTTCAAATGTTGCAACGCTGCCGGCGATAACATCGACGTCGTACTTTTCTTTGACAAATTTGACTGCGTCGATAACTTTTTTAGCATAACCATGGGCAGAGTCGACAAGAATGATATCGACACCAGCTTCTACGAGTGCTGCGACGCGCTCTTCATAGCCACTGCTTGAGCCGACGGCTGCACCGACGAGCTGGCCGGCTTCTTTGACTTTTTTAACTTCAGCAGCCTGGTCGGCAATCCGCAAATTGCGGTGTATAAAACCAACGCCCCCGAGTTTGGCGAGGGCGATTGCGAGAGGTGCTTCGGTGACGGTATCCATCGGTGCTGAAACGATGGGGCAAGTCAGGGTTATACGCTTAGTAATTTTTGAGTCGAGCTTGATAGCGCTGCGGTCAAAGCCCGAATAGTTTGGTTTGATTAGCACATCATCAAATGTGAGTGCTTCGAGAATAGTGTTGTCCATAACCAATTCTACCCTACCAAGGGTCGTAGTGTCAAAGTTTATGACAATAAAGCAACACAGCGCATTAAGTTCAGCAATTTACCGCGTACTAAAACGGACTAAAACTTTAAGTGCGTAAGCAACAAACTAGGTTGTTTAAATTCTAGGTTGTGCAGGATTAGGTTGTACGATTTGTTGTGGATGTAATCTTTCACTCATGCTGTGAGTTGCGATTGCCATCAAGCCTAACGCAACAGCCGCACCGCCTTGCAACAACATTGTGTCATGAATTCTATCAATTGTATCTGCAGGTAAATTGACTGCTAGCTCGGCTACCTTCTTTCCAACATCTCCAAATGCTTTCATGTCTTTTGTGTATTGTGCCTTGATTCCTTCAAATCTTTGCAAATCACCCCAAGTTTTGCCAGTAAGTATTCCTTCAAAAAGTGCAAGCGAACCAAGGGCCCATGGTACGAGTTTATCAATTCCATTACGTGTTTTTACTCCGAGGTGTTCGATCCCACCGCCTATCTTTTCACCCAAACGCTTTTTAGTGCTAGTTTCTGCAGTGTTTGCCGTGTTGTTTTCACTCATAGTTATAACTCCTTCTTTTCTACCTATCTTTAATTAAACGGCCAATGATATGTTACTACCCCAACCTCCTCATCTGGTGATTTAGGAAAATATCTCTCTAGTAAACTATCGGGGTTATCGGGCTTCTCGATGGACTCTTTGATGGCTCTACCGAGTCCCCACACACCTAAAGCTGAGGCTACACCGATACCCGTGCCGACGAGATTTCCAAATCTGTCGGCAAGTTTGGCCTCAACAATCGCTTGATTACTAGACTCCAGCACGGTTGCGGCAAACGCTTCTCCCTGACTGAAGCTGTAATCTAGATAGCCTTTGAAAAGTAGGTACGTGCACCCAAATGCACCAACCACACCTGCCGATCTCATGCAGAGAGCGGTAAAGCGTGCAAACGCAACACTAGCACCTTCTTCGAACGTTCGTTCTATTCGTGCAGTTACTCCTGGTAGGAAGGGTCGAGTTTCCTCGGTCGGTGCTTGTTGAGTTGGCACACCTTGATATTTGACTGCAACAGCAGCAGGTGGCTCATCTGGGGTACGTAAAATATGGTATCCAATCTCTTCTATCTCACCAGCGGTAGACGGGCTGACAGTGTCAGTCTGCTGCGTCGGAAGCGTCTGTACGCCCCCGACATGTTCTCTACCCCATATGATTGGACCCCGTCTCATGAAATCTACCATATGCCTTTGTAACATAGGTGTCAACACAATAGTACGCAGTTTCCGACGGCCGTTTTGGCAGGCAGGTGCATATTCGCGATTTAACACCATACAATATTATGCTCATGATTACTACTGGCCTGTATTTAATAATAGTAAAAAATGCAACAATATGTATAGCACTTATAAAAACAAAAACGTAGCAATAGATAAATATTGACTACAAGCAAATAAAATGTATACTGATAAAATAACAAAGACTCAAAAGCAAAAGAGTTGCATGATGAGTGTGCCCGTGTGGGCCCGACATACTCACCATGTAACCGTAGAGCATATCTGCAGGTACATGGCCGACTTTTGAGCATTCGCTCTGTCATGTCATGACGTAGAGTGCCCAAAACGGGTGGACAGGAGGGCGCAGGCAGTTTTGCCGCGCTATTTTAATTGGAAAAAACTATGTCAGGCCAAGAGATAATTGGACCAAAGAATCCTTCTCCCAGTGATGACGCGCGCGCGATGGGTTTGCCGGGCCCCCAACCGTCTTTCAAAGCACCGCGCTCTCATGTCGATAAGACTCCATTAATAAGGGCTGCAGCGTGGTGTGCTGCCATTGTGTCAGCTGTGTCACTTCCCGTCGGTTGCGCTGCTGGCGTCTATGCGTCCAAGCCGATTGTACCGGTTACAGCGACGAGCGAATCCACCATTGACGCTACAGATGTACATGTGACAGATGTTGAGGGCATTAGTGACCTCATGCTGACAAAGGGAACAATTGACTTTTCGGTTACCGCAGTTAGAACAATAGATTTTAAAAATATAGCTGCTAAACTGCCCGACTTTTTGAAAAATACTACTCGTACAACTATAACCACGACGTATAACCCAGCTAAAATTCCAGGCTATTTAATTACAGGTTTCGAATCGGGCAAAATCAAACGCGAAGTACGACCAAAAGTTCCACTGGTGAGTGACCGGACGGCCGAGCAGAAAGATTTACCGACAGTTGTCACCCTGACTGTGCCCAATGGTAGTGGCCCAGAATCTGGATTGAAAAATTATGTCATATTGCCACTGTTACCAGACGGCAAAAAAAGTGCCCCAGAATACACTGATCAGGTAGTGGGAGCGCTGGCTGCTGGTCAGGCTTTTGACTTGGTAATTGGAGCGCTAGATCCAAAGTCGCCTTTACGTAAAAATGGCATGGTAGCCAGAGAAATACTGACGATGCCAACCAAAGATGCAGCAAAAAAAGCTGCCGTGGCTGCGATTGCCGAGAGCTGTAGCAAGGCTATTATGGAAAACCCTGCAACCAAGAAGACTGCAGAGTCTGCGTTAAAAGCGTTCGAACTTAATGTTGCGGAAGCTTATATAGCACCGTTTAATGAGAAGCTCGCCAAAGGCTTGACTCCCGATGACATAACTGTGAATTTTGTCGATAGTAAAAAACAAAATGAAAGTGCTGGTCCTGTAGAAGTTACTAACTTGACGCCAGTTCAGGAAGGGACAGACCCAAAGACTGAGGCAGATCTTAACAATTATCTTACGACAACTTATCGAAATACGACGTTTGATGTTAAGACTGGCTGTAATGTTGAGCCGGGTGCTTTTTCACTTCTTGACGTAGTGGGGAGCAAAAAATAATGTTTGGCAAAAAAGTAGAGGGCAACTCGCATAGGGTTACTTTTGAGGGCGGTGGACCTACGGTACACGTTGATGTTTCGAAAGCCGTGGCTGTTGAAGCTGCGCGGTTATGTGCAGACAGCGGTGGGCAAGCACATATCGAAACTAAGCCAAATGTCGCGGCAGTTTTAGCGGCAGGAATTGGTGCAGCTGTTTTGTTTGGGGTTGTCTCATCGGTATTCGGTTATGATTTGGCAAAATCATCTTGTGAAGGTGACAATATGTTTGCGACTGCAGCATGTGCTTTTGTAAAGCCTAAAATCGATGAGACCGGGCAAGACCCAAATGTTAAGCCTGTCTATGATACCGTCAAACATATGGCAGAGGTGGGGAAATAAAATGCCTAAATATGTAACACTAAGACTACCCAGGCTTAGCATTTCAGAATTCATTACTGAAGTGTTTGCTGAAAATTATGTAGATCCGAATGTTATAGCTCAAATCACCAAAGCTGCATTCTCTCCGAGACCGCAACAAGAGGTTGAAACTATCCCACCGCCTGCCTACGAAGACCTTATAAAACAATATGCACTTGGGGGCATGGCTGCCGTGGCAACGGCAAATGAGCAAGCTGCTGCCGACGAAGAGTTTGCACGTCAAGTCGCACTCCGTACACCTAATGTAAAAGACGAGACGGCTGACGATCAAAGGCTTACTCTTCTAGACCTCACGGATGCTACAAGACCAAATGTGTTGGGTAGGGTGAGAACACGGACAGCTGGGTTATTTGCAGGTGGGTCAAGCTCAAGATTAAGCTTACCACTGGTTCAAACCCCATTTGTGGCTGAACCTCCTCAAGAAAAGTTTGCTACGGCCGAACCAGACACGCCATTGATTGATGATAAGTGTGTAGAGCAAATATCAAACTTGGAAGGCTATCTTACTCGCAATACAGCCGCACCGCCTGAAGTTATTAGAGGTCTGGACCCGAGTGTACGTAATTGGTATGCCGGAGAATTGAATAAAATTATGAAAGATGAACCAGATCGATTTAACGAAATTAAGAACTCAGCTGAGTGGCTAAAGGAAAGGAATTAACAATGACAGGTGAAAATTATCCAGGGGGTTCTAGCGGACTACCCGATCCAGTCTGGATTGCAAAAGTTTTACATCATATGCAAGTAATCCAAGACCAGAATGGGAACAATACAGTTCAGCAAGGGCAGCCGCAAGGCCCACTTGCACCACAACAACATGCCCATGAGTCACCTGTGCCTCAAGTGCAGCCAGTTGTGACTGAAGCGTCACAGACACCGCAAGCTACAGCTGAAGCTCCTAGCGCGCAACCTCAGACTGATGCATTTGGCGTATTATACGGTCAGCATAATACATCCGGTCAGCGTAAAACATCGTATCCGACTGGATTGTTTCGAGATGATTCCATGCCAGCTCCAAGCACTGCAGTTGCTTCTCAACGGCGACTCATTATGGTTGGTGGTAGTCCCGCGACGGTTGCGGATGTTTTTGGTCAGCAGACCCCGCCGGCCCGTCAAGGCAAGGCTGAGAAAAAAATACGAATTCCGCGTTTCAGTGCTAAGACTGCACGTAATGTTGGTATCGTAGGTCTGTGTGCCTCAGTGGCATGGGGTTTAACGAGTATGAGTGTCGCTGGGGTTAATGCTGTACGTGACATGTGGAAAGCGCCAGAGGCTCCCGCAGCAAGCGGAGCTGCGCCAAAACCAGCAGCTGCCAAAGCTGCCGTAGTACAAGAAATCGACCTCAACAATGTGATTACGCCGAAAGTAATGAGCGGCAACAATAATTATGCCCTGGCTTTGCTCGTAAACAGCGAGGGTAGAATCACCGTCCCTTACCAGCATACGAGACGTATACCAAAAAAAAGGACATTCGAAATCAAGCTGCCTAATGGAGCCAAGAGAAAAGCAACACAGGTAACATACAGAACCAAAAAAGAATGGGCCAATATTACCAAAGACGCAGCAAACGCACCGCTTAAAACAACATTAAATACTGCATGGGAAGCAAAACTTGTTCTGAAAAACCCAGGAAAGAAACTTTTTACCTCGAGTTTCGACAAGATTAAAAATGTATATAAAGTAGTCATTGACCCCTCGTTGTGGAAGGTCGGTCAAGGCAGGTATGACTATGTGCAAGGCAACACGGTGCCAAACTTCGTAGAATCCGTAGAAGTCCCCATGCTCAAAGGCCCGATTTTGCCAGATGGCGTTCACAATACATCGGCCAAAGAAAATAATCGAGTTAATAACCTTTTGCAGGGTGCGGCAAACACTACAAAAGCAAGAGCTTTAGAAAACCCACTAACGATTATGTCATTTTTCCAAAGCTCCCTTGGTAATCTGATAAATATCGACAGGGGAAAATCTATCGGAGAGACAAAGTCGAATATAAACGCCGAGGCAAAAAAGGCGATGAAGCGCTTTATTGAAGAAGCAGCTACGGCACGGGGCGTAAATGTTGATGTAACGTTTGCCAAAAAGAAATCGTTTGTCGTAGAACTCGTAAAAGACTTTAAGGCAATGAACCCTGAATTGTATGCGGAATCGTTGGCTAACAAAATTTCAAGCGTCAAGATTGACCGCACTACTTTAGATGTAAGAGCAATCGATTTTGTACCCGCAACTAACGATCAACCAGGAGGTAAATAACCATGAGCATAACAACCGAGACACTTTCATCAACTGCAAAACCGGGCAGCGCAATTGCAACTCAATTTGATGAGGCAGTTTTTGAACACCCAAACTGGGGCAACCTATCAACCGAGCTTCAGACGGATGTTGCAGGATCTAGTAGCATAAGCCGTAACGAAGTAGCACAAACACTTAGAGAGATTACGGATGTACTTCGTACCGAAAGTGCAGTTACTGAAGGTTTGCCCAAGGCCATAGAACAGACACATCGCAACATTAAAAAATACACAGACGGCTCGGCAGATCAAGTTATTGAAGACCCCAAAAAACCAGAAGCATTTCTTGATGAAGTTGACAAGTTTGTTAATTTTTTGATTCATTTGCGCGGTGCAAATGCGCAACTTCCGTCTATTCTAGTCGCTTCTGAAAAAGCCAAAGCCGCTGGTTTAAAAATTCTTAAAGATAAAGAATTGGTGGCTGCCAAAAGGGAGCACCAAGAGACTTGCATAGAAATCGATGAAGAACGCGACGCTACTATCGCAGCAAATGAGGCGCAACGTACCGTTGAGCGTAAAACATTGCGCGAGGCAGCTAATAAAATTACGACCAGTACAGCAAAAGTTTCAGCTCTTGCAGTCGATTTCCATCCTGTCTACAACGCCGTAAAGGGTTTGAACGCGAACAAAGCCGAAGTAGATAAAAAACTGGCCGACAATGAACAGTATGTCTTGGCATGCAAAGACATACGAAAAAAATTAATTAAAAAGGGCACAGACCCCAAATCTAAGCTAAAAAACAAAATGAACGACGATCAACTAGAACGTATCGAAAATGATCAAAAAGATTTAGTTGCACAAAAACTGACCATAGAAGCTGAAATAGGAAATTACCATGAGCCTGATATGGAAATGCGCAGAGCATTGTTAGATTTCGTACGAAAGGACTGTGCCGGGACTATCTTGCCAGCAAATGTTCAGGCAATCGCAGAACGCGCCGTAGAACGCGGCAAGCCAACAGTTGAGAAAATTCGTGAATTTGTCGATTCTTTAGCTCCTGGAGCGGAACGTCCCGAAGGTGATTACATCGATGATGAGTTAGACTTGAGCATTGTTTTTGGTTTGCTCGAAGATCCTTTCATCACTACAGAAGATGCGTGGAATATACTGAGTTTCACCAAAGACGTTTTGGAAAGCCGGGCAAAGCTCGTAGCTATTGCCGAGCAAGAGTCCCAAGCAAAACGATCACATGGTAATGATCTCGCACAATCTCATGCTACTCAACGTCGGAATGATGCTGCTCGGGCATGGGACGCTGCCAAATCAAAAGCGCATGATAAATTTGATGTGCTTACAGACAGGACAAAGATGACGTATGCGAATGCGCATAGGGCAGTTATAGGAGACGAAGTAGCCATAAGCGAATTGCTGACAAATATTGACAATAATCTTTTAAAGATTTTTAAAACTTCGGGTCTAGCTGGAGTATATGCTGAGCGGCGTGAGCTTTTTGTAGAAGTTGGTGCGCATACTAAGACAAAAGAGGGACTCTATAGAGCAGGGGCTGAGGAAACAATAAGATTCCACGATGGCGTTGGAGATTCTGGGAGTGATGTAATACTAGCTGCAGAATTGGGTGAGGATGCAGATGCTCAAACACTTATCAAAGAATTAGTTAAAGGTGGCATAATTGGACTAGCAAAGTTCATAGTACAGCACACAGTAGCAATGCATTCTGTTTTTAGTAGCGCTACGCAAGAAACAAATAAGAAAATAGCACACAATACAGAAAAAGCTAGAGAGCTTTTCCGGTCAGGGCTGGACGATTTAAAAATATTCCAACAGCTGATTGACCAAGGCTTAATGGTGGGTCGCAACTCACATGAAACGGTTTTTCGTTTACTGGCAAGCGACCGTGAGTTAATCGAGGCCGCCCTTGAAGCCGGTCGTGATGTACCATTGGAGCTTGCCGAGGCTCTCGACCTGCGTACTCAGGACGAAAAACAAGCCGAATTAGCACGTAAGAGGGCTGAGGCTGCAGTGATTATTTCTCAAAATGCAGCTGGCATATTAAATGAGCTTCCCGATAAACCAAGCAAACTTCAATTAGCGCTAGCATGGCTAGGTTTTGCCCTAATGCCAGAAACTAAAGCAACTATTTCTCCTGTAGAACTTATCGAGCAGGCGACTAATGCCGTGCAGGCCAGTTCCAAGTCTGAGTTGTTAGCCTTAACTAAAGCAGGTGAAGAGTAATGAGCATTGATACACTCGATAAAAAACGCTATACCGTAACTCCTGAAAGAATTGAACAAGACCCAATACAAGTCATGCTACACCTGCTTGAGGGTAAAGCTGAAGTTGCTGGCAGCAACTCCGCTACAAATGAATACATATACCCGATACTTGCTGCGAGTTACGTTTCGAGAGAAGATACACCGCCAATTGAAGCACTACCAAAAGATGCATCAATAGAAACGGTCGGTGCGTTCACGAGAGCAATTATAACTGCAGATCAAATTAAGCCAGCAGAAGCGGGATCAGAACACAGCCAGCGACTGACTAAGCTATTTGGAGATGTTACGCAAAATGTAGATCCAAGTGTTGTTACTAGCGTTTTACGCGCAGAAAATGCAGTCAGGGGAGACCGTCCAAATGAAAGAGATCTCATTCATGCAATTGCTCGAGAGCATGGCATATCATTAAAAGGTAAACCGGTAACTCTTACAGTGCCGGTACCCACCAAAGAAGAGATTAAAAACGCTACTGCAGGTTTTGCGGCGGCAGGAGTCTTGCTGGCAGGTCCGACATTGGGAACGGCTAAAGCGAATGCCGAAGGTGGGGATGGCGGCGCGGGCACCCAAGATACGACCTCACAAACACAGGATGCCAACGACGGCGCAAAGGTTAAAAAAGTCGAGACTAAAGGTAGCGATCCAGACTCAAAAATCACTACTGTCGACATAACAAACTTTTCAGGGAAATCAGGCAAATCTGATGAGAAAGATCAAACACCGACAGCCGCACCACGGCAAGACCAAGATAATGCTCAAACTACTGCCACTGCTGACCAACAAGAGACCAGAGAACCAACAAAAGTGCCAGTCAAGGATAGCCAACCAACCACTCCGACAGCGACGCAAGCACCAGACCCAACCATAACTTCACGACCAGAGCGCACAAGCGGACCTGAAACGACTCAAACCAGAACGCAAGCACAAGATCCAACTCAAGACCCAACACAAACGGCGGCTACCGATGGGAGCCGCAGAGATGACGGTCAAGAGGCAAGCCGTGGGCCAGTACCAGTAGAATTGCCTGAGCAAAAAGGAACAGAGATCCCAGGCATTACAGCGGCATTCAAAGACCCAAGCGTTTTAGCGAAAGTAATCAACCCTCACCGTTTACCCGGTACAAAAAAAATACAACCTCCATCAGCCGATGCCCCAAACGAAAGTCGAGCAAAAGCCGTACAGACAACTACCGGATTACCTCCATTAACTAAAAAAGAAGAAGAGCTATTGCGAAGGAGCCCCTTGTTTGGTGGACTATTTTCAAGATTGACACAATCAGAATCAGAAGCCGATGACTCCGAAATTCCTGATGCTACCGAAGCGGAGCCAGCAACTGTGGTGCAACAAGAACCTGCCGAGCTTGTAGATGCCGTAGAGCAAGCTATCAAAGATTTCAGTATTCCGGGCTTGCCTAAAACAGAGCTTCAACAACTGCTTGAAGGAACGCAAGCATCGACACCAGAAACAAGCAAACCAATCGCTGGTAAAAAAGCCATGCTTAAAGCTATAAAACTATCAGCTAAAAAGTACAAATGGTCAGTACATATGCGACAGTACTTTGAGGCTGCAGTAATTGCCATGGACCAGCTTGGAATCAAACCAACACCAGCAATGTTAGCAGCGCACGGTGGTAATGTTGGCCTCGAGTCGAGTTTCCTGCCTACAATTACAGAGAAAAACCCCATAAGCGGTCGTGGTGGTTTGGCCTACTACCAGCACACCGGCGATCGGCGCGTGGCACTTGAACGGGCTGCAACAAAGGCTGGCGTGAACCTCAAAAAGGACACATTAAAAACCAGAGTATTTATATTGAAATTTACTATCAAAGAGTCTCGTAACAGAGTAGAGATTGATGGCAAAGGTATAGAGTGGAAAGGTTTTGAAAATATAACATTGAAAAAAGCTCAGACGGCAGAAACGGCCCGAAGGGGCGCTTGGTACTGGCGAAACCAATTTGAGAGACCGAGAGATAAGCCCGCAGGGCGCGATGATCGCGCTAATTTAGCTATAAAATTATTTGGCCAGATAAAATATGGCTTTAACAAAGTCAAAACCAGTCGTAGCACCAATCGTGCTGCCGTCCCTGAAATCAACGTTGGCGGTATAGCGGCATTTAAAATGCCAGACGGTCAAGCAAAAGGACACAACCTAAGAGATAAATATGGCAAAGGCGTTTCCGGCAGGCTACCTAAGTACGAGTTGAAACATTTAGGTCCGGGCTACGGTCCTGACCATTACATGATGAAAGAAGCCGCTGATGCGTTCAAACAGATGAATGAAGCCATGCGACGAGATATCAATAAGACAATACCTATAAATAAAGCAGCAGGCAGGACATATCGACCACTTGCACTTCAAACTGGTAGTAGTATGTCGGCTACAAAAGGCAAATCCCGCCATGGTGATGGAACAGCCTTTGACGGTGCATTTTTCCCTGAGATTAAACAAAATACTGCACAGCAAAAACAAATCCTTTTTTGGCTTCGAGATAATGCGTGGCGCTATGGCTTCGTGCAGCCACCATGGGCGCTGAAAGGTGCATCAAGAAAATATGAAGTATGGCACTGGGAGTTCTGGGGAAACAAAGCTCCAGCGCAACAGCTTCGTAACATCAAGTGGTACATGGATGGCAACCCGCGCCATAATGATGGCTACAAACCAAAAGCCAAAGATGTACGGTACTTAAAAAACCATTTCAAGAAGTAGCCTGACATGCCAAAGCCGAGTTCTCATATTAGTCTTCCGTTAAACAAAGAAAACGTCGAGCTAGACCCAGCGGGAAATCCACATTTTCATTTTGACGAACGTGACCTGCCTAGCCCGCTTGCAATATTTGCACACAGTGTATACCGCAAAGGTGTTCTGCGGGGTTTCACGGCGGGCACAGTACTAGGCGCCGCTATCCCGATGGCACTGTTCGCCGCAGCCTGGCTCAGCGGCGCATTTGTCAAACGAGATACGACTCTCGGGGAAGAACCAAATAGTCCTGTGCCATCATACGCTCAGAAATATGCGACTCCCACGCCATCGCCGACCGAGACGCTGCCAACTACACCAGAAGAATGCGTAGCGGCTCTACCCTTCGACGTTAAGATTGGCCAAAAGCTAGTGCTGGGTGTTACCGAAAACAATAATACAGTAAACAAAATGAGCGATGTGAAAAGTCTGTTCGCGCAGAGCGCCATCGGCGGGATAGTGCTCATGGAAGAACCGAAAGACATGGCTACGAGCAATGACACTTTGAACAATTTCCTCAAAGCGCAACCTATCAAAATGTCTGTAGCCGAAGATAACGAAGGCGGGACTGTGCAACGGATACTATTCAACGGCAAGCGCATCGCAGCGCAAGCTGACGTCGGTGAAATGAGTTACAAAGAGCAACAAGCTTTCATTAAAAATGTCTTGGGCCCGATGTATGAGTATCTTGCATCAAGGGGCGTTACAGCAGTGTACGGCCCTGTTTTGGATGTTAATGATTCGAGGGCGAAGGGAAGCCCAATCCCGAGCCGTGCCTTCGGAGATGACCCAAGGGTCGTCAGTGAGCTTAGCGCTTGGTACGCCAAAGCCGCCAAAGAGAGCGGGTTGCTGCCAACACTCAAACACGCGCCGGGCCTCGGCGATGCCAAAATGTATAACGGTAGTACAGGCAACACTGACCAAGGTGCTATGCTCACTGGTAGTTGGAGTGAGGTCAAGAAAATCGCATTGCAGCCATACCAAAAAGTCGCTGACGAGGTCAATGGTGAGATGAGCGTAATGATGGGTACGCAAACGGTACCAGGTCTGACAACTGGTGATAAAAACGATCAAATGCCCGCCGCCCTCAGCAGTGCAGCTGTCGATGAAATGCGTAGAATTTTTGGTGATGAGGTGTTAATTGTCTCTGACGATCTCAATACAAACACTATCAAGAAAATGCCTGGGCGTATGCTTGTGAGCGATGCCGCTGTGCTCGCATTCGCCGCAGGTGTTGACCAAGCACTTATCGTTACGCCTAATAGTAGCTCGTACCAAAATCAAATTGAAAAAATTGTTTTAATCGCAACCGATAAAGCTAAAGAAGATAATAAATTTGCTGCACAAATAGATGATAGCGTACGCAGAATAATGGATTTCAAGAAAGTTGATCCATGTAAGGCGCTAGAGGCAGTGGTCGAGAAATAAAAACTCAAAATGCATTCGTTGTTTTTACAAAACTAGCAGTGCGCTAAATGTTGACAGTCGTCCACTTCGGTGGCCGATGTTACAATATGTGTATGAATGACGTATTCGGAGCTAAACTTGCAGAACTACCCAAAGACCCGGGTGTGTACTTTCACAAGGATGCATCGGGTGAGATTATTTATGTTGGAAAGGCGGCAGTGCTACGCAACCGTGTACGGCAATATTTTCAGGCGAGTCGTAGCCGCGACCCCAAGACTGAAGCACTCGTTGCCGAAATAGTCGACACCGACTGGATGGTAGTGGAGAGCGAGCTTGAAGCCCTATTCCTCGAAGCAGAGATGATACGGCGCTATATGCCGCGGTATAACATTTTGCTGCGTGACGACAAAGCGCTCAGCTACATCCGCATAGACATCGACAGCGATTATCCGACCGTCACGACCACGAGGCGACCGCTCGATGATAATGCACGGTACTTTGGACCTTACTATAGCCTGCACGGCGTCAAGCAGGCGTTGAAGTTACTGCGCCGTATTTTCCCGTATGCAACCAAAAAACACGTTGGACAGAAGCGTGCGACGCTACACTACCATCTCGGGCTCGACCCGGGGCTCGAAGAAGGCAAAACGAGCCTCACCGACTACCGCGCAACACTGCGCAAGCTCATTGCGGTTATAGAAGGCAAGCGGACGAGTGTTATCCGTGAGGTTGAGCGCGATATGAAACGAGCTGCCAAGGCAAAGGATTTCGAATCGGCCACACGGCTGCGTAACCAGTTGTTTGCATTGCAAAATTTAGGCAAACAGGTCATCTTTAGCGACAAAGAGTTTCTCGACATCAGCAAAGACCATGCACTTGTTGAGCTAGTTGAGCTACTGGGGCTACCGCGCTACCCCAAGCGCATAGAAGGCTATGATATTAGCCACATGCAGGGCACTAATGTAGTGGCGAGTATGGTCGTTTTTACCAATGGCGTGAGCGATAAAGGTGAGTACCGCAAGTTTAAAACCACGCGTGAACACAACAATGATTTCGCCAACATGTACGAGACTATCAAGCGCCGATTGAGCGAGACAAACATTAAAAAGTGGGGTTTGCCCGACATGTTCCTCATCGACGGTGGCAAAGGCCAGCTCGATGCTGCACTTCGCGCTCGCGACGAGGCAGGGCAGACGCAGCTGGTGTTTATTGGGCTTGCTAAGCGTGAAGAGCAAGTCGTTATCAAAAAAGGTGAGGCAGCTAGTAATGTGACGCCTAATGATGGTGTCCTGCGACGTCTCAGGGGCTACACGACCGAATCTGACGATTTTACGCTCATCAACTTGCCGCACACTACCAACCTCGTAAAACTACTCCAGCGTATCCGTGACGAGAGTCATCGTTTTGCCCTGAGCTACCACACGGTGCTGAAACGTCACCAGCAGATTGCCAGCGTGCTCGATGAAATCCCCGGTGTTGGCCCAGCTACACGCAAAAAACTTATCAAAACTTTTGGAAGCACAAGAGGTGTCCGACTAGCAAGCTTCGAAGAGCTAGAAGCTGCTGTCGGCACCAAACTTGCTAACAACCTCAGCGTACTTAAGCTCGAGTAGTTGAAAACAAGTCAAAAAAGTAGTATAATGATACAGATAATCCTCTAAGTAGTGCGTACCCTGGGAGCCAATCTGTCATGCAAGAATCTCATATTTTCAAAGGTGTACTATCTAGAGGACTACCGGCGGCAGTATTATCTGGTCTTTTATTGACCACTGGTTGCGCGACTGCTCAAGATCTCAGCCTGCAACCAAGACCGACCCATAGTGCAACACCCGAGGCACAAACACAAGAAACAACCCAGCAAACTAAAACTATCACCGCGACACCATCACCGGCTACGAGCGAACAGAGTGCCGGGTATTCGTCATATCGACAAGCCGATGGTACAATCCGTGGCGCTAGTGCTATTTTCGATGAGTCATATACTCCGGCAGAGGTAGACGCAATGGAAAGCTGCGGGAACAATTCAGACCGTGTTCTGCTGACATTTGATGATTACGGCACCCCAGAACACATTCAAAAAATAGCCGACATATTAAAAAGTTATGGTGTAGGTGGGGCATTCTTTCTCAATACGAGTCGAGTCTCGCAGGAGGTTTTTGATAGCTTGAGAGAACAGGGGTTTTATGCGGGTAACCATACGGCTAACCACCCAAATATGGTCAAACTTAATGAAACTGCCAAAATCAAAGCAATACAATCGGGTGGAGTTGCAACGTTGTTTCGCCCTCCTTACGGTGGAACATATGCTCGTGAAGGTGAAGCACATTTTGATAAATCTGTTGCGGATGCGGTAAAAAAGACTGGCAAAAGAGTATGTTTGTGGACAATAGATACGGAGGATTGGCGAAGACCTTCTGCCGAAATAATTAGCAATCGAGTGGTAAACAGCCCAATTCTTGGGCCTAAAGCAGTAGTTCTCATGCATACGCGAGACGAGTACAACACAGCTGAAGCTTTGCCTGCAATTATTACAGGCGTACGACAAAAGGGCCACGACTTTTGCCGACTATCAGACGAACCGACCACAGCCACAATTCCAGAAAATTTACCGTGTTAGCGAGTCGGCTACCGCGAATTAGCTGTTTTCGTATACACTAAGTCTCATGGTTGCACGAACCCATGACACCGCGGCATTGACGCTGCTTATAGTAGTGGCGATTGTCGTGCCGCCGCCAGCCATGTCGACTTCGACTGCACTTGTCGCGATACTCGCCAGTCAGCTCGGTGGTATCGCCCCTGACATAGACCAACCAACGGCGCCATTTTGGCGCAATATTGCTGTTGGGCGGTATCTTGGCAAGGTTTTTGGTGCGCTGGTCGGTGGGCACCGCTTTTTGTGCCATTCACTGCTTGGCGTGGCGCTTTTTGCTGTTCTTTCGGGGCTTTTCCTGGACTACATTCAACCGCTTGTTGCGCACATAGACACAGATTATGTCTGGGCGGCGTTTATGATAGGGGTGGTATCGCATCTTATCATGGACACATTTACCAAAGAAGGCGTGCCATGGCTGCTGCCTTTGCCTTTTAAATTTGGCTTCCCGCCCATCAGAGCATGGCGTGTCACGACTGGTAAGAAAGTTGAATCACTCATAATATTCCCACTGCTCATCGCTATTACCGTGTGGCTCTGCACAAACTATTATTCAACTCTTACATCTGTCGTTAATATCTAAGTCTCGGCTCTCTCTGCCATTTGAAACGTTAGGATTAAGGCAATTATGCCAAAACTTATTTGAGAGAAAGGTTGTTCGCAGTAATTCTGCTTTTATAAAAACTAATCTAAATGTTAGCGATACAAGTTTATTTCATCGCGCAATTTTGCAGCTTCGGTACGAGCAGCTTCGGCAAAATCTTCTCCGTTTGAAGCATAAATAACTCCTCGGGACGAGCTGATTATCATACCCTGCTTGTTGGAATCTACGCCAGCTTGCATGACCGCCTTGACGTCACCGCCTTGCGCACCGACTCCGGGGACCAAGAATGGCATATCGCCAACTAAACCACGGATTACCTTCATTTCTTCTGGGTAGGTGGCGCCGACGACCAAGAGGCAGTTCTCGTTCGCGTTCCAGGTGTCTGCAATAGTCTTGGCTACATGCTCATACAGCGGGTGGTCATTAACTAAAAGATCCTGAAACTCTGCAGCGCCTGAGTTTGAGGTTCGGCATAGTATGATTGCGCCTTTATCTGCGTGGTTTAAAAACGGCTGTAATGCTTCGTGTCCGAGGTAGGGGTGAAGTGTTACGGCGTCCATATCGAGGTAGTCATAGATAAAATCTACATACCCATTGTTGGTGTTTCCAATATCGGCGCGTTTTGCATCCAAAATAATCGGTATAGCAGGGTAGTTTTCGTGGATGTATTCGGATGTTTGTTTAAGTTGGCGGATGCCGTCGGGACCCAATGCTTCATAAAATGCGCTGTTTGGCTTAAAGGCACATACTAAATCTGCCGTTGCATCGATGATGGCTTTGTTAAATGCAAATAACGGATCTTGAACTGACTGTTGGTGTTTTGGAAGCTTAGATAGTTCTGGGTCTAACCCAACACACAATAACGAATTATTTTTTACCCATGAGTTTTGTAGCTTAGTTATAAAATTCATTCCTAATAAGTATACTGCATTCGACATAGCTTTCAAGGCTGCTTAACATTACCAAAAAAGCGATGAAATTATACAAACTTTTTGTTTTTAATTATGTGATATAATATACGATTCTAATTAGTTCACAGAAGGGACATGTGTGATAGAAATTATAAGCAGTGAGCTTGGTTTGCCACTTTCTTCGCAGCTCGGTGATTTTATGCTAGGAGCGGTCGAAACTGTTGATACTGAAACGGGGCGTAAAGCTGAGCATCTCCTAGTTTATCTTAATCTTAATGCAACAACCCTGAACGTGCGTATTAATTCAGCTTGCTTCACCGGAGATTTGTTTGGCGATTCACGCTGTGACTGTAATTGGCAGATGCTTGAGTTTTTGCGAATTATAGAAGAAACAGGTCAGGGGCTTTTGATTTATCACCTCCACCACGAAGGACGTGCAAATGGCGTACTCGCAAAGCTAAAAAGCTATAGAGCAGCAGCCGAGGGACACCTCGGTAGGCATGCATATGAATCGGTTGGCCTCAAAGCTGAAAACCGTGAATATAATTCTTCAGCAAGCATATTGAAACATTTGGGCATAGAGCGAATAAAGTTATATTCGAACAACCCTGAAAAGCTTGCTTCATTAACGCAGCACGGTATTGTTGTCGAAGATCATGCTCAGATTAAGTCACCTGAACCCCGTCTTGAAGAATTTTACCATTGGAAAAAAACTCACTTTAAGCACGAGGTTTAAACATATGAATTACAAAATAAAGTCAAATAACTTTGCTATCATTCTCGGAGGATTTGGCGGTATAGGTTATGAAATCGCAAAAAAACTCGAAAATGAAGGCATCAAGCCTATCATTGTAGACAAATTGAAGAAGAGCGAAACGAAATACTCATTCGTTAACTGTGATCTTACTGAACCTGAAAAGTTTGATCTTGTTTTTGACCAAATTAAGTCAATTTGTGGTGAAACAGCCCCCTACATTATTAATAGTGCGGGCATTTTTGGTGCTTATGATGATGGTAAGTTTGATCGCCATCGTTTGGCCGAGGTCATGGAAGTAAATGTTATAGGTACTGTTTCATTTTTGTCTATATGGTTTGAAAAGTTCGGTAAGAAATACGGGGGAGTTGTCGTTAATGTTAGTAGTGCGGCTGCTCGTCGGGGAACTTCTGACATCGCCTACGGTATGAGTATGGCTGCGCTCGATTCAGCTACGAGGTCACTTGCGCGGGCGTGGGCTCCGTCGAATGTGTGGGTGTTCGGCGTCGCACCTGGTCTTGTAACAACCAAAATGGCTGAGCCAATGAAGCCTGAAAGGCGAAAAATACTAGTTGAGAAGTCCCTTATAAAAAGGGAAACTTCACCCGAGGAGGTCGCAGACTTAGTGATTAGCACTATGCTGTCGGCGCCGAATCTTGTTGCAGGTACGATTATTAATGCATCTGGAGGGGTATGATGGCAATGACTTACGAACTGTTCGTTTTTGATTTTGATGGTACTATTGCGGATTCTAGAGCGAACATTGCGAATAGTGTCAATAGAGCCCTAGAGGCAATAGGTTTGGATAGGATATCAAATGACGCTATATTTCCAACTATCGGCAAGATGTCAATCCAAGATGTATTTAGGAAATTTTACCCAAGTTTGGATGTGCGAGAGGTCGAAAATTTAACACTAGATTTTAGAAATCATTTAATTATTAATGCCAAAGATGAATTGGAGTTTTTCCCTAAAGTCTTATCTACTCTACGGGCTCTACAGGACAATAATAAACAATTAGCGATTCTTACTACAAAGAATACTAAGACCATAAATGAGATAATCGACATCCTTGGTATTGGACCACTCTTCTCTGTGATTTATGGAAGTGGGTTAAGGGGCGGCGATAAACCCGCAAAGGGATGTGTGGAATATATATGGGAGATGCTTAATCAGAAAGTAACACCTGCTGAAACGGTTATGGTTGGTGACACCTTCGTTGATCTTGAGACAGCCCAGAATGCTGGAATTGATGCAATCGGCGTGACATATGGCATTGACGGAAATGAAATTAAGAATCTCGGATTTAGTTATACGATTGATAATTTTGATGAGCTATTAAAATTCACCTAATGAAAACAATGCTTTCAGTCGGCTATGCAGTGATGGATAGAATTGATGGTGCTGAGTATCGTGGAGGCGCCGCAGCGGGAATCGCAATCAATGGCAAGCGTTTAGGTTTGGAAATGGGACTGATGACAGTTTTTGGTGAAGATGACAACAGTAGAGAATACCTTGAATATCTTATTGAACTCGGAGTGGGGGTCTCGCATTCGTATATTGTTCCAGAAGCTACTATCCCGACCAATATTATATCTCATCTTGATAGAACGACAGGTTGGGAAAATGATGGCGCAACCAGAAATATGTCTGATATTCCGATTGATCCTGTAACAATTAAACAATTTGAAGCGGTCCACCTTGCGAGCTCGCATTTTACATTAGCTAAAAGAATGGCACAAGCGGTAACTTCAAGTATCTTTACCTACTCACCCGGGCCAAAACTTTGTCTGAGCACTGACTATTTAGACAACGACGCTCTAAAGCGTTCTGATGTGGTTTTTCTTAATGAAGATGAGTTGAGAGTCGTTAAAAGTGTTCTTAATATTGAAACTCCAGCTGAGATTACAAAATATGGGCCTGAATATGTGGTTACAACTCGTGGTGCGTTAGGCTCGGATATCCACTATATGGATGGCAGAAAAAATGTTCATGAGCATATCGCTGCAATAAAAACCAATGTTCCAGAAACCACTGGTGCCGGTGATGCTATGGCGTTAGGGTTTATGATCAGTTATCTTGAAGGCCTGCCAATTAGAACGTGCGGAGAAATCGGTGCTGTACTTGCGCACTATGCTCTAGATCGTAAGGGAGTCCTCATTGGAGATGTCAATATTAAGAAGTTTGCTCAAGTGGCCAAAGACGCATTTGGACTTAGTATTAAATAATCCATCACGCACAAATTACCCGAAGATACAGTATATTCAGGGCTCACTAACCCTCAGGGCAATTTGCGGCGTTCACTTGTGAAATGATTTCCACTATCAATGTCATAGGTAGAAATCTAAGCTAAGGCTTACGGACATTTGTCGCTCGAGATGGTTGCTTTGTAACGGCGAAACGTTTGTGCGCGTGGAGCGCGAGCGCAATCACACCGAGCAGTGCAAGAAAAATCACATATGAAGCTCGGTCGATGAGACTGGCTGCTACGATGTCGTCGGTACTGACTCCGTGAAGTTGCTGCGAAAATAGTAAAAAGGCTTCACGAACGCCGATACCATCGGGCGTAATAGAAACGAATAGGGCAAAATTGGCCGCTCCGGCATAGGATATGCATTGACCAATGCTCACATCTGCCCCCACAGCATGCAGCTCAATACCATAGCGCACGGCAGTCAATGTGACTTGAGCCACTGTTGCCAGTACGAGTATGGTTAGTAATCGTGGTGCGATAGTGAGCCTACTGAGTAAACCAGTATCTTTACCACGATTACGCACAAACCAAAGCACAGCAATGCTCAAACTAGCTGCGCCCAGTACGACAAGTACGCTTTGCCACCATGCTAAGACGCCCACAACCAGAAATAGCGCACTCAAAATCGCGTAGATACCATAACCGATAAGCGTTACGAAGGTAAAGTCCCTCAGCAGGATTTTATATTTAGTCTTTAGGTAGGCGGCTCGCACACCTGGCCCGCTTTGCAGCGGACCAAAAAAGTTTGCAAGTGATGAGTAAATGGTAAGCAGCAGACTTTCGCGTTTACCGAGGTCGGTGCGACACATCTGTACCGACACGTGATTGATGATAGCGAGGGCACCAATCAGACAAAAGTTTGTCAAAACTATCCAAATGATGACTATCGGGTCTGTTTGTTTTAGCTTGGCAACGTAGTCAGGGTGTGTTTGAAAATAGCGTACAAACAACAGCACCGTAGCGATGAGAATTCCGACTACGACTATTCGCTTAAAATATGGGCGCAATTTAGCAAGTTTCATCTAGGCTCAAGTATATCAGCTTAGCTTAGTTCTTGGTTTTTTGTTCCAGATAGAGTCGCCTGGTAAACTCGAGCTGTTTTTCTTGCATCAGGCGGTTCATACGTATGAGGTCAGCGATGACACCAAGCGCAAAACAGATGATAGCGCCAATCATGAGTACCAGCCCAAAAATGAGTGACTGAACATGACCGCTCGGGCTGTTATCGAAAAAGCCCCAGAGGAAGCGTCCGAATGGTATGAGGCCGAGTACAAACAGCACGGCACCGGCGCTCAAAAAGAGCGCATATGGTCGGTACATGACAAATGCGCGGAAAATTGCTGCGCCCGAGCGAAGTACGTGCTCGGTGCTGCTATTGAAAAGGCGAGATTCGCGGGTCTTGGGGTTAACTTCAATCGGAATAGTTTCGATGCCAAAACCACTGTTACCTGCTTGGATGATTGTCTCCATCGCGTAGCTAAAATTGGTCATAACGTTAACTTTCAGTGCAGTTTCGCGGCTATAGGCACGAAAACCACTTGGGCCGTCAGGGAGCTTTGTGTTGGCAGCTTTGTTCAACACCCAGGTGCCAAACTTTTGGAAGAACTTTTTACCACCCGAGAAGTGCAAAATCTTTTGTACCTGACGGTCGGCAACGACCATGTCGGCGCGGCCTTTTAGGATCGGTTCGATAAGACGCGGGATGTCTTCGCTTGGGTATTGGTTGTCGCCGTCAGTATTGACGATAATGTCGGCGCCAAGCTCGAGGCATTTCATGAGACCGTCCTGAAAACTCTGGGCCAACCCGCGTCGCTGTGAGTGCATGACAAAGTGCTTAACGCCGAGTTTTTTCGCCACTTCCACCGTCTTGTCGGTCGATCCGTCGTTGATAATGACAATCACAATCTCATCGATACCTTCAATTTTCTTCGGTATAGTTTCGAGCACGGACGGTAAGGTTTTTTCCTCATTAAGACAGGGAACTTGAATACACAACTTCATACGACGATCTCCTCCAAGATACTGATATGCAGTATTGTATCACTCTCTCGAGCGAAACGTACGATTTAACGACTAAACGTCCTCGCTAAGTACGGGGCTTCGGCCAATGCTATAGTAGGTGAAACCAGCTGCTCGCATTGCTTTGGGTTTAAAAATATTACGGCCATCAAATAGTACTGGTTTGCGCATGACGTGTTTGACGCGGTCAAGGTCGGCATCACGGAACTCTTGCCACTCGGTAGCGATTATCAGTGCGTCGGCTTGCTCGGCGGCGGCATATTTGTGATAGGTCAATGTTATCTCACCGGCTCGTTTATAAAATTGTTTTACATTGTCCATTGCCTCTGGGTCGTATGCACTGACAATAGCCCCATCGTCGAGCAGACGTGTGATAATGTCGAGCGCTGGTGCTTCGCGAATGTCATCGGTATTTGGCTTGAATGCTAAGCCCCAGACGCCGATTTTTTTGTCCCGAAGGCTTCCGCCAAAGTGCTTTTTAAGCTGCTCGACCGGTACGGCGTGTTGCTGCGCATTGACGGCCAGCGAGGCATTGAGCATTTTGAACTCATAGCCGTAGTACGCAGAGGTATGGTACAGCGCGCGTACGTCCTTAGGGAAACAACTACCACCATAACCAATTCCAGGGAAAAGGAACCGATGACCGATACGGCTGTCACTGCCCAGAATTTGGCGAAGCATATCGATGTCCGCACCGGTTTCTTCACAGATGTGGGCAATCTCATTCATAAAGCTAATTTTGACGACGAGGAACGTGTTGGCGGCATACTTGGCGAGCTCCGCAGTGCGCGTGTCGGTCATGATAAGCGGACGCGCTTCGTCGATAAATGGAGTATAGAGGTTCGTCATAATCTTTGCAGCCCGCTCATCGGTTGTGCCGACGACGATTCGCTCGGGTTTCATAAAATCAGCGACTGCATAACCCTCTCGCAGGAATTCTGGGTTTGAAACGACTGTGAAGTTCCTGCCTCCTTCTTTTTCTATCGTTTCAGTTACTTCCTCAGCGGTGCCAACGGGTACCGTACTTTTGTCTACAATAACCTGGAACTCTGGTCGTTCGAGCTTCCCAAGTGCCTTTGCCACTGACAGGACTGCGCTGAGATCGGCCGAACCGTCTTCTTGAGGGGGTGTCGGGAGGGCTAAAAACACCACGGCCGCACCCGCTACACCGGTTTTGAGGTCGCTGGTGAAGCTAATGCGCTCAGCTTCGATAGTGCGTTGCAAGACTTCTTCAAGCCCAGGCTCGAAAATCGGTGTATTACCGGCGCGGAGCTCGGTAATTTTTGCCGCATTGGTATCGATACAAACAACGGTGTGGCCAACGTCAGCCAGGCAAACTCCCGTCACCAGCCCAACATAGCCTGTCCCTACTACTGCCACTTTCATATCCTGGTAGTATACTATTTAGTAGACAAGAAAGCCCGTACGTTACCCAATTTTACAACACGCCTCTGTAATAGTAAAAAATACTTCAAATAATCTTATAGACTACGGCGCAAAATAGTTTACAATAAAATCATTCGATTATTGGGACAGTTTCACGAGAGGAGCAAGTTGTGGTGAGAGTATATGAACCATTTAGTGTTTTGACGATAGGCGCAGACGAAGAGGCTGCTCGGCATAGAGGTGGATTTGAAAAAGTCGGCGTACACCACCAGTTTGTGTTTGACGATAATCCAGCTAACTTTTCAACACCACCAATACAAGAAGGCGTTGCACGAGGCTACTATACTGTGGTGAGTAATCTTGGCGCTTTAACAACAGTACCCAACATTCTAGACATTGCATCCACTTCTTCAGCGCAAACCTTGACTGCACTTCAGAAAGCTAAAGCTGTTTACGGAGACAATTACGAAAGGCTTCAAGCTTTACTTATTCAGAATCCGGGTCAAGATGCAGACAAAAAGCATGGTTTGATTAGTTTTTTAAATTTTCATAAACTTGGTCCTAAAACAATCGTACAGAATGAAGACAGTGCATCCGAAGCGGTACGACAGGTACAAGAATTTACCGCTAGACAAAAGGCTGCACAAAACAAACTGAGAGGTGTTGATGTTGTTTATTATAAAAAATTAGTTCCCGAAGATAAAGATAATCGTTACGAAGGTCTTATCACTGATCCATACGCCGAGGCGTTTCAGCGAATGGTGTCGATTGCACAGGATTTAGCCGGAGCTGGATCAAATAGAAAATTTACAGTAGGAACTAATAATCATCTCAAAACTATCGATGGTATTCCGGGTAACGAAGCGACATACGTCACGGGGAAGATCCAGAAAGGTCCGTTCGTTAGGTTAGCGCAGGGACTTGGCATGTTTAGTATATATGCTGATGGTAAAATGTGGCGGCATAATGATCCGGGTGAATGGTACTCTGCCACAGCAATCTACAAAAATGGCTCTTGGGCTCGGGCAATTTTAGGCCCAGTACCGCACGTATCAGATATGCAGGCGACAAAGGTTACTTTCTTTGAAGATTATAAGTTTGGGCGAGAAGTCGTGCTTAACGACGATCCACTTCAAACTATTATCGAGGGTGTCGCCGATTTAGCCCTCACGGGAGAGAAATCCGAAGTCATGAAGCGCTTAAGCATTAAACGTATGTCACAAGCTAGTGAATTTCTTGATACAATCCGAAAAAGTGCCAAAGTGATAACCGGGGCAGTAACTGAATTCTAAGCAGAAAGTAACTCGTCGTCCGATTATATCGCGGATGATATACTAGTTGCATGGATGAAGTTGAAGAGCTCGTTGTTCAGGTCCAAAACAACAATTACCAGCATATAATTTTCGACCTTGATGAAACTATTGCAAAGTTACATTTGCCATGGGAAAAGGGCTTTGAAATGCTCTATGAACGTGCGCCGGTGCAAGTTGAGGGTGGTCTGCGACAAGGTTTTAAACACAGTGAACCATTTGGAGTAGTGTTAAACAGGGCAGTTGAGCAACACGAAGATTTCCTGCCTATTTTGCTAATTTGGGCACAAGAGTTCGAGGCTGAGCTGACTTCGCAGCAACCGCATCACCAGCTCGTTTCTGCCATTGAGGAGTTTGCTAGTGAAGGTAGACGGCTGATTGTTTGGACAAGCAATACTCGGCGCGCAGCTCAGCAGGTACTTGATGAGCTTGGCATCGCACATCATTTTGATGTGATGGTCACACGTGATGATGTACGGCTGCTCAAACCAAACCCAGAAGGTTGGCAACATATTCACGACGATGAGCCGCTTGAGCAATATCTATTAATCGGTGACAGCGCCAATGATCGAGGAGCTGCCGAGGCTGTTGGCATAGAATTTTTCGAGATTACGTACTTTAAGTCGCCTCATTAGCAAATGCAGTACGTTTTTTAGTATAATAATTAGTAATGATAGATTCTCTAAAAGATAAAACTACTACTGGCGTAACCGTAATTGGCTGCGGACGCTGGGGTTCGATGATCGGGTACTACCTGAATTCAATTGGTTTGGCGGTTACACTGTATGAACCAGCTGGGTCGCCCGCAATGGCCACTTGGAAGCAGTCGCGCAAAGGTGACCTCATGGACCTGCCCGAAAGCATAGCGCTCGAAACCGATCTCGAAGTCGCACTGCAAAACGATACGATTATTATTTCTATTAACTCTCAAAACCTGAATAGTCTCATGATTGATATTGCAAAACTCAATCCGCGTGGTAAAACTTTTGTACTGTGCATGAAAGGTATTGAAGTTACGACCGGCAAGCGATTGTCTGTTATCGCTGGAGAGCACGTCGGAGAGCAGAACGCAGTGGCCGTTTGGGTTGGTCCGGGGCATGTACAGGACTTGCTACGCGGTGTACCGACATGCATGGTTATCGACAGTATAGACGACGATGTTAAACGAAAGCTGGCGCAACGATTCTCGAGCAAACTCATACGCATCTACTACGGCGGTGATCTTATAGGTACCGAAGTCGGTGCGGCTGCCAAAAACGTCATTGGCATCGGCGCAGGCCTGCTCGACGGTGCGGATATGGCATCGCTCAAAGGTGCATTGATTTCGCGCGGTTCGCGTGAGGTGGCGACATTGATTGCCGCACTTGGCGGTGATGAACGCTCCGCATATGGTCTAGCACATCTTGGAGATTATGAAGCGACCGTTTTTTCAGTACATTCGCACAACCGAGCGTACGGCGAAGCTCATGTTCGCGGTGAAAAGTTCGATAAACTTGCTGAGGGCTACCACACAACACAAGCACTGCTCGATATTGCTGCGAAACACGATCTGAAGCTACCCATTATGCAGGCAATATACGAAGTCATATACAATCACCACGACCTCCACGATGAAATCGACAAACTATTTTCGGCTGAACTCACCTCAGAGTTTTAACATGCGGGTACAATTTCTAATGCCCAAGAGGCCTTCGGAAGTAATCTTTTCGGATTTGTTTCGCTCTAACAAAGTCTTCGGGCGATAGTACGTGGTTGTTCCGCACGTCTTCGCGGTATAAATTTGGATAATCACAGTACACATCGGTCGCCATAACATCTGCAGTGACACGGTCACACAGGAACAACTGCCGTATTTCGACGTCACTCTTTTTCGTGAGGCTGTAATTATATATAAAGAAACCAGCAACAACGGCAAAAACTAGGGCTGCAAGTACAACGACTACTTTAATAAGTTTCTTTTTCATTGTTAAACTCGATTAAACACTTTGTGGTACGCGCGAAGGGATTTGAACCCCCGACCTTTGGTACCGGAAACCAACGCTCTATCCAGCTGAGCTACGCGCGCTAACAGTTACAGTGTATCAAATAATATCTCATATGGGATTTGACTCACCTTCGGCGAGCCCGCAACTTCAACTTTGAAAACAAGTTTTCAAGTGAAGATTACCTTGCTAAATGCCACTGGCATTTCTCACCCCGACCTTTGGTACCGGAAACCAACGCTTATGTCCTGCCTGAGCTACGCGCGCATATATCTGAGGTGTATCAAATTTTGTCAGTTTTTACAGGGGTGTGTTAGAGTAAGATGGTGAAAATGAGTACTACGCAAGAAGTTGAGGTGGCACTAAAGCCTTATTTTGAAGTTGCCGCCACGACCATGCTTAAAGACATGTCGGTTGGGCGGACCAAACGGCTAATGGCGCATATTGGCAACCCCGAAAAAAAACTTAGGATTATACACATTGCCGGAACGAGCGGTAAAACATCTACAACGTACTACACCGCAGCGCTTTTGCAAGCTGCAGGGCAAAAAGTTGGGTTCACTGTGTCGCCGCATGTCGATAGTTTGACTGAACGCGTGCAGATTGATGGTCAGCCACTTACTGAGTCGAAATTCTGCAGTTATATGAGTGAGTTTTTAGATCTTGTTCAAGATGTGGCAGAAATGCCATCGTGGTATGAGCTCATGATTGGCTTTGCACTCTGGGTGTTCGAACGCGAAAAGGTTGACTACGCGGTACTCGAAACAGGTCTGGGTGGTTTACATGACTCAACAAACGTGGCTGAGAGATATGACAAAGTTTGCGTCATTACCGACATCGCTCTCGACCACCAGCATGTACTTGGTGAGACGGTAGCTCAGATTGCAGCTCAGAAAGCTGGCATTATTCACCCTGGTAATGCGGTTCTCATGTATACGCAATCAGACGACATTATGCAGGTAGTGCGGTTTAAGACCATCCAGACAGAAGATGCCGAGCTTTACATACAAGACCAAGGCACACTTGCAAAAATATATGGTGGTACTTTTAAGCCTGAATTGCCCAATTATCAACATCGCAACTGGCTGCTGGCATATGCGGCGTACCGTTTTATTGTGAACCGCGACGGTATAGCACTGATAGACCAGGAAAAACTCAGCCAAACACAGCTCGTACTTGTGCCAGCTCGCATGGAAGTGCGTCAAGTTGGTGATGTCATGGTCGTGATGGACGGCGCACACAACGAGGCCAAGATGACAGCATTTGCCTCGAGCTTTCTGAAAAAGTATGGCCAGCGTAAAGTCCCGATTTTACTCGCGCTAAAACAGACAAAAGATTATCACAAAATAGTACCGATTATCGCCGAGTTTGCGTCGAAGGTCATCGTTACGACCTTTAATCATTCACAAGATTTACCGACTGAATCAATTGACCCACAAGAGATTGCAGAGGAGCTAAAAAAAGCTGGGCTCAAAGAAGTTGAATGTGTCACAAACCCATTTGATGCCTATGCAGCGTTGCTCGTATCGGGTAGTGACCTCGTAGTAATTACTGGTTCTTTTTATCTCATAAGTCAGCTTCGTACTAAGGGCGTTATACAATGAAAATTAGACAGGTAGTTGCTTTTGATGAAGCACGCGGGATTGCACGAGTTGGTGACGACCGCTATCCTTACGGCATAACTTGGAAAATCCGCGAAGACTTGCGCTTTTTTCATGACCTAACGAGCCGAGCACATTTTGGCCGAAGGGTGTTAATGGGGTTGGGGACATTTGAAGCTATCGGTAAACCACTGGACCGTGACCGTGGAACATTTGTACTTTCAAAAACAATGACTGAGCGTGATGGCGTGACTGTCGTCAGGGATTTGTCGACGTTTATCCTCCAGATGCAGGAAGCAGACCGTGACATCTGGATTGGTGGCGGCCAAGAGCTGTATGCCGAAACGATAGGCATTACCGATGAGCTGTGGGCCACACACGTCCTAGGGAAGCACGGCTGTAACCGGACACATCCTGGCGTGCCAGAAAACTTTGCCACGGCTGCCGCAACTGATAATATGCAGGAAAATGGCTTTACATACCATAGGAACAAATATGTACCGAAACAAGTTGTTACAGCGGTCGACCCAACGCTTCAGAATGAACTGTATGCATGATTACAGAGCGTGGCATAAAGATTTGCTACAGTAAAAGTGCACTCGTATCGATGAGAGCGGGTACGGAAAAGGAGGGAAATAATTATGACAAAATTAGTTCCATTTGACCCGTTTGCCGAGCTGCAACAATTGCAGCGGCAGTTCTTAGGTGACGATGATTGGTTGTCGGCGCCCGTCCAAATGCACGCGATGCCAACCACCGATGTCTACACCGAAGATGACAAACAGCTCGTCGTTGAGGCGCACCTGCCCAACTTCGGCGAAAAAGACATTGAGGCGTATGTCGACGGCGATGTGCTCGTCGTGCGCGGTGAACGTCACGAGCAAGAAAAAGATAAAACCAAGAAATATGTTGTACGCGAAAGCAGCAGTAGCTTTTATCGACGCATACGCTTACCTGAGCGTGCCGATAAAGACGCTGTTGATGCGCACATGAAAGACGGTGTGCTCAAAGTGGTCGTGCCGCTCCGTGAGTTACCGCAACCTAAAAAGATCGACGTAAAAGTCTCTAAGAAATAAACGGGTAATTTTAAAAAACGAGCGCTCAAAGTAGGGCGCTCGTTTGTATGTTCTTTTTAAACTATTTTTTCGTGAAATGGTCGCGTATCTGGAAAAGCAGATAGAACCCAATGGCTGCGCCAATGACCGACCCGAAAAAACTGCCAATACCATAGCTTGGTGTAAAAAGATAAACTAGCCCAGTGAGTACACCTAATAGGACATTGTAAAACAGTAAGTTCCAACCAGATTTTTTACCTTCTTTGAGTTTGGGGAAGGCCATTAGTAGCAAGATAGCCTGTAAGGCTAGCAAGACAAGTGCAAAGTACCAAGTGAAACCGAGGTCGGGAGTTGTGTCGATAACTGAACCGCCAATTATTCGATTAAGGTCGTTCGAATAATTGATGAGCGAATTAACCGCATGACCCGCTTGCCAAAACCACCAGGTGCTCAGTAGGGTAAAGAGACCGCCTGCGAGTGCCAACCAAGGTGTTAGCTGCGCGATAACATCGCGACCCTTTTGTGGAATTTGTGGAAGTTGTTTGTTGATACCAAGGAGCCAGTTTTCGAGCGCATTGACGCTCTCTGTTGCAGTTGTTTTTGCGTCGACTTTTGTTTCAGTTGTTTTGTCTTCTTGATTAATTTCTTCGGACATAACTACCTCCCAGTAAGTTGTATGCTTAGCGTACTCCCAGTTTAACGTACTGTAAATATAGAAAATATAACCGAAATGTCGCGTAACATTTATAGTACTAGGCTTTTACCGTTATACTGCCACCACACTTGAGCTTAGCTTCGTTGTGATAGTTCCAGGTACCAATTTTGGTAAGGACTGTTTGGTAGCTGTTCCCAGGAGAAATATTTTTATTTGAGTTAAGCTCTGGGAGAAGTTTGTGTGTTGGGTGGCTACCCGTTATCGGCCACATTAATTGGTTGGAATTGTTAACGAATTTAACGCTATCGCCAGTCTTGATAGTAAGTGATGCTGGGTAAAAACAACGGCTTGAACTATAGCTAATAGTATAGGTTTTGTGGGTTTGAGTTGGTATGGGTGCTGGGGAAGTGGACGTTGCTGGCGCAGAGCTTGGCGAGGTGCTCGGGGTCGTTGACGGTGTTGGCGTGGTTGTAGGTTGCACAGTTTTTGTAGATGTCGAAACAGAAGATGTCGTTGTAGCAGGACTCGTACTTGATATGCTCGATGATGTGGCCGGAGTGGGAGTAGTTTCTAAGTCGTTCTTTTTATCCGTATAATCATAGTTCGTCGGAGTAGTGGTCGAAGATGCAGTAGTGTTAGAAGTATTGCTTTGTTTACCCCTCATGGTGCCAGCATATACCGTTCCGCCGATGAGCAGTACAAGCAGAATTGAGAATAATAGTATGAGTTTTTTGCGAAGAGACCATGACCGCTTCGATGATTGTATGATAAACGGCGGTTCGTCGTCTTTTTGAAAAAGTTCACTGGTGTCGACGACAGCTGCAACAGTAGTCGTTTCAACACTAACAGCTGCAGCATCAGGTTCTGATTCGACAGAACTACTTATCTTAGAAGAATCGCTCGCGGGCAGATTGGCGGTAGGCTCGTCAACGTCAACGACTTCCTGCGAAGCTTCAAAAGGTTCGTCGGTTTGAGTATTATTTGAATCTTCCGGTGACTCTGCTTCAGTAAGGTTTTGATCGGGGTCAACGCTATCGTCAGACTCAACTGGTTCAGTTTCGGCCGTCTCCACTAGATCATCTGTCGCGTCCGCAGCATTTTGATCAGTTTCTGTAACTATGGTTTCATCAAACGGGGGCTCATCAGCTGTAGGCTCAATATCGTTATCTGTCGATTCCACCTCTGGTTCCGTGGGATTTTCCTGAGGTGGTTCTATCTCTAACGGTGCGTCACTTGTTTCTTCGTTTGGTTCGTCGGGTTCTTCAAATTGATAATTTTCCTCATCAGTTGTAGGCGCAATATCGTTATCTGTCGATTCCACCTCTGGTTCTGCAGGATTTTCCTCAGACGGCTCTGTCTCTGATGGCGAGGCTGTTGTTTCATCGCCTAGGTCTTCTTCCTGGTCCTTTACTTCGTCCTGCTCAGCCTCTGGCGCACTAGTCTTATCCTCGACAGGTTCGGCCGATACCTCACTCGGAATTGGCTGATTGTCGTTAGGTAGCTCAGCTGTGGATTCCTCAACCTTATCTGGCTCACTTACCTCATCAAGATTGCTATCCTTAGGGCTTGGCTCCTCGGTTGTGGTGCCAGCATCTTCTGTGACATCTTCACTAACGTCACTCGTTGACACCGGTACAGTACCCAACGATTCCTTGAGTTCGTTTTCCAGCTCAGGCTGCAACGGTTCGTCTGTGTATCTTCTAAGCATTTTTTTATTTTATTTCTTAAGTCTAGCGTACTAATTTTAAGAGTAGTTGTCAAATAACAGGAGTTTACAAACCGATGCGTATCTCTTTCGCAGCATCGGAGGGGTAAAAATGAAAAACGAGGTTCTCGGCATCCTGAGCGACATTGTACGAGAGTTGTCCGCTTCGAGTCTCCCCTGGCGCAATTTCACCTGCTTTAATGGGATTTTGGGCGTGAGCTGGCGCCATATCATAACGTGTTCCATTCTTATCGGTAAGATGAGTTTGAAGCACTGGTGCAAAATGCACTATATCTTTCGTGCGGTTTGTGACATGCAAAGTAATGATGACGAACCGCCTGTTTGTACCGGGCAAGAATGGGTCTTCACCGTTAGTGTATTGTACCGGTCGATCTATGCTAACCGAAACAGTCGAAGCGGTAATACTTCCGATAACCGCGAATGCAGTTAGCGCTGCAAGTAAAAGCGTTACGATGATAACAGCAAGGATCTGAGTTTTGTGCAGGTGCACTGCGGAAGACTTTTTTCGTTTATGTTTCATACATCAGCCTTGTACCTTGCCAATGAAGTAACTTTGCAGATCACGGTATGCCGTGCTCGAATGTTTACGTCTTTTACCGCCAGTACTTTGCGTGCCATTCATATAGCCGGTTATATCGACGCCGCAAGTACTTGAGTTGAAAACACTTCTGCCACCTGGATGTTTTCCATTCGAAATATAGCTCGTTACGATGTAGTAACCACCATTATAAATTTGCCAGCAATTTCCTTGGGTATTATGTGCGGCAACTTGTGCTGCGGTACAAACTCCACCAGCCTGACCGCACGCAATTGGTTTGGGTGTCGGAGCCGGTGTGGGCGTTGGTGCAGGAGTTGGCGCAGGTATTGGGGTGGGGGTAGGTGTCGGTGTTGGTTTAGGAGCGGGTGTCGTAGATACTGGGGTTTTTGGAGTCGTGGTCGTGGTGGATGTAGTCGTTCTGGTTTGAGTTGTTGTGGTTGCCGTTGAGGGTTGAGTTGTTGTCGTTGCGGCAGGTTGAGAAGTGGTGGTTTGGTTAGCTAAACCTTCCATGTCTAGGGGTATCTCCGTTTTTGTAGAATTGGCAGTAGCTTCGTTAGTCTGTGTGACTGTGGCAATCTTTGTAGATGCAGCTGGTTGAGCCCATAAGCCAGCAACCGTTATGATAGTGCTAGCACAAAGATAGATGATGAGACAAAGTGCGGTAACGGTGCGTAGTTTCATGAAATTGCAAACTCCTCGGTATGTAATTGCCTTCGTTTAATTCCCATAGCTATAAATTGATCACAGAGCCCGTGCATCATGCCCGTAGGCCCACAGAGCAGTATATCAGCTTGGGTGAGGTCTCCAGAATATTGGCTTATGTGTGCAGCTGTAATTTTCCCATACGTTTCTGAAACGAAGGGGATAAGTCGCAGTCGTCCATTGCTGTACTGTACTGCATTAACTAAAGCCTGCCATTCCACGAGCTCCGCTGCGGTATGTACGCAGTAATATAAATCAACCGTGAAGTCAGGTGGAATTTGCTGGGCCATACTAAGGAATGGTGTTATGCCAATCCCGCCGCCAATCCAGATTTGGTGTTTTCGGATGTACGACTGAAAATTAAACCGGCCATATGCGCCTTCGACACCGACGGTTGTACCGATGAGATTATTGGCAACTTGTACTAGTGCAATGGTGTACTCGCCGAGTGCTTTCACGATAACCGTAAAGCTTCCATCCGGACTGTAACTAGCAATGGTAAAAGGATGCCACTCGTGCGTAAAACCACCTCCGCCGAACGCCATAAATACAAACTGGCCAGCCTGGGGTTTTAGCGGTTTGCCTACAGGTTGCAAACTCAACTCAATCATTCTTGGACCAATAACCGTTGCTTCAGTGAGCT
>CAYUNX010000006.1:19897-48935 GCA_964446255.1 uncultured Candidatus Saccharibacteria bacterium | reverse complement strand
CCTGGTGAACTTTGCTCCATCCCTAATAATTTCCTAAAACCAGATGGTTGCACGGGAATTCTAATAGGCTCAACTGCATACTTCGGGACGAGCTCTCACTCGCGCATAGTGTTAACATATACCTGAACCATCTCTTTGATGCTAGTAAACAAATTATTGACAACTAGATCTTTCTTTTCTTGAGGTCCTACCCCACTGTCCATAACCTCGGCAAGTTGAGCGGCAAACAGCCCTGGAATCGTCGATGGTGGCTGGGCAAACACTACCGTATTTTCTAGACTACTCCCAACGTTTTGCAACTCACCGTCATTGACGAGCTGAGCGGTAGTTGGTTCGCCTTTCGTCAGCTCTTGGTTTGCGCGTACCACTAGAGTACCCAACGCGTCGTGTGGCGCGACAAGTGGCTTAGGGGTCGTATCACTGCGAGTAACCGAAATTTCGCCTGGTGCGACAGCATTAGGGAGCTCAGCATTGAAAGATTCAATAGACATAACTCATATACTAACACACTTTTTGCTTTTTGTCTAGTGTTATTACATTCTCTTCGGACTTTACTGAATGTGCCGGGGTACGAACGATAGTTATTGCTCTGCTACAAGATCATGGCTATGACGGATGAAGGCCTGGACTTCGTCCCACGGCAGCTGCCCGCTCAGTATGAGCGTGTTCCAATGTTTTTTGTTGAGGTGGTAGCCCGGCAAAACTGTCTCGTACTTTTCGCGGAGGATGACGGCTAGCTGTGGGTCGCACTTGAGGCTCAGGTTCACTGGCGTCTTGCCTTCGGCAATAATGGCAAACATTTTGTCACCAACTTTGTAGACTGCCGTGCCTTCACCGAATGGGTAATCGAGCCGTGCGTCTGGCAAGCTCAGCAGATATTCTTCAACCTCTTTATGTGTCATGCAGTAAAGTATAGTTCAAAACCGAACGCCAATAAAGCAAAACTCCCGCTGAAACGGGAGTTTTATGATAATCAACGCTACCTAGTACTAGATAACTTGGATTTTCTTGACTGAGTCTTGCTTGACCTTGCCGAAGCTAACAGTCAGAACGCCGTCTTTGAGTACGGCCTCGATGTCTTCTTCTTTGACAGGCACTGGTAGTGCAATACTACGGCTGAATTCGCCCCAGTAACATTCCTGAACAAAGTAATTCTCGACATCGTCTTCATCACCAGCTGACAATGTGCCACGGATGGTTAAAGTATTGTCGGCGATACTGACATCGAGCTCGCTCTTGTTGACTCCAGCAGTACGTGCCTTGACGACAAGTCGCTCTTTGGTCTCGTAAACATCGACGGCCAATTGACCAGGCAAAACAGCATCTTCGTCACTCCAGTCAGCTGCAGTTGGGTCCTCGGCTGGCATGCCGGGCTCGTCCATAGGCTCGTTCATTGGTGCTTCGTCGCCCAAAAACGCAGCTGTTAGTTCATCTTCTTCAAGCAGTAAATCATCATCACGATTTCGTCGTGCCATAGCAGTTGTTACCCTCCGACCCTTTCGGGATTACAAATAGTTCATGAGTTCGCGAGTTGCCTTTTTGTGTTAAAGTCAGTATAGCTGAGAGGGATAACACCGTGCAACCCGTAGGATACATATTTACAACGAAAGATTTACAACGATGAGCATTTTGGACCGAATTGTCACCGTGTACGCCCCTTTTGCCTGCCTCGGTTGTAAAATTGAATCGAATCGGTTGCTTTGCACGGCATGTACCGAAACGGTGTCGCGCGTACCGTCACGTTGCTACCGTTGCCATGCTACAACGCGCGGGTACGAAGTCTGCAGCAAATGCCGGGGCAAGACACCGCTCAGGCGCGTAGCTGTCTGGGCGCACCACGAGGGTCTTGCCAAAGAGCTTATCCACCGCACCAAGTACGAACGGGCTCGAGCCGGTTTTAGCGAAGTTGCCGACTGTATGCTTGTGCATCTGCCACAGTTCGGCACAGACGTGGTGCTCGTTCCCGTTCCAACTGCAACAAGCCGCGTACGGCAACGAGGTTACGACCAAGCTCTTGATATTACTCGCTACCTTTCACGCCACAGCGGCTTACCAATGGCTCGCCTGCTCGCGCGACTTGGTCAAGCGCATCAGGTTGGCGCTGGACGAGCTGAGCGTGTGTTGCACCTACAAAATGCCTTTCGAGCTCTCCGAAGTAGTGAGATAAAAGACGCTCATATTGTACTTATAGATGATGTGTGTACTACCGGAGCCACACTCGAATCGGCCGCTCGCACACTCCGAGCAACTGGAGCTAAGCGGGTTGATGCGTTGGTATTTGCGCAGCCGAATTAAAAAACGAAAATGGGATTCGCCTTGGCGCCGAGTGCAGTAATGCGCTGGCTAGACCATTTGAACAAAGGTGGCGGAGAGAGGGAGTGAGAGGGATTCGCCTCGCCACTTCGTGACGACCCGAAACTTGCCTCTGGCAACTTTCGGGCTTCGGGTCCGGGGAGCGCCACTGGCGCTCCCGTTCTCATCCCGTCTCAAGCCAAATAAAAAACTCCACCTTACGGTGAAGCTTTTTATTTGGCGGAGAGAGAGGGATTCGAACCCTCGCAGGGACTCGCGCCCCTCTAACGATTTAGCAAACCGTCCCCTTCAGCCACTTGGGTACCTCTCCTTAACACATAAAACAAACAGTGTTTGGTTGACTGCTCTTTTCCGATACACAGATAAAGCAGGGCTTAAGATAGTTTAACAAAGATGTTAACTTGGCGGAAGGGGTGGGATTCGAACCCACGGTACCCTTGCGGGCACGACGGTTTTCAAGACCGTTTCCATCGACCACTCGGACACCCTTCCATGATCGCCGAGAACAGAGGTGAGTATAGCAGGATATGTCTTTCTGGGCAACCGATAAACTTTTTCTCTGGTCGTAAACAATGTACAATACGCTTATGGCAGACCAGCAACCCAGCGAAGTTATTATCCCCATCGAAAGAAATAGCAGTCCACAGCCGCCGCAAACGATAGCCCCCACCCAAACACCTGCTAACAACCCAGCGCAGAACGATGCCGTATTTATGCCGCCCACCATACCGCCGACACCTCAATACCCTCCACAAGCAGTCTCGACCCCTACGCCGTCTCTGCCCAATCCATTTTCACAACCAGCCCCTGCGAATCCCACGTTTTACAACCCCAGCCAACAAGCGCCATCAGACCCACAACCGAGCCAAGGCATTGCTTGGCGCTCGCTTGAGTACATAGCCCATGACAAAGACGCCTCTTGGTACGGCGCAATGGCACTAGGTTCGGCTATTATTTCCGGAATTGTGTACCTTTTAAACAGAGATGTTGTCACGTCCGCGATTATTCTTTTCGCGCTGATTGGCTTGGCATACTTTAGTGGTCGCAAACCTCATGATCAACAGTTTGAAGTGTCACGTGACGGTGTTCATGTCGGGCGTAGTTTTTATGCATTTCACGAATTCCGCAGCTTTTCGCTCACCGAAGACCGAGCAGCGACAAGCGTCGTGTTGATACCACTGAAGCGGTTTATGCCAGCTGTAAATATTTATGTACCCGCGGAGTTCAAAGAACAAGTTGTGAATGTTGTCGCAAGCGTCCTACCCTTTGAGCAACAAAAAACAGACTTCGTTGAAAGCCTCATGCAACGCATACGGTTCTAGCTTCAAAACTGCAATAGGTAATTTGGTGTTAGCGGTTAAATTAAGGCTTACTTGATTATTGCAGTTTGGTCAACTAATGTGGTATACTAACGTTGAAACTAAGGAGTGCGCGCTATGTATGAACAAGAAAAGCCTTCGAGAGCCAGCCGATTACTATGGGCCATTGTGTATATTTTAATTGCCGTAGGTGTTACGTGGCTCGTATTGTGGCTAATTTTTTGGCGTAACCCGAGCGCAAAGATTACCGGCACGACCAAAAAAACCACCGGCGCAACCACTCAGACCACCACGAAGTCTTCAAACGGCCAGACTAGTAGTACGTCGACGACAACTGGCAATACTGGAACTACCGGCACGACGGGCGCTACCGGCGCTACAAACGGCTTGGGAAGCGTTGCGGAAGAGACTGGCCGAACCAGCACCACTTCAACTACCACTACCCCTTCATCGACATCAACATCGACACCTACTACGGCTACCGAGTTAGTAGCAACAGGCCCTGAAAGCGTCATTCTCCCCGTTGCTCTCGTGATTGTCGGGGGCACTATTTATTACAATATTCGCACCCGCCGCCAACTTACCACACACAACTCCTAAATCCGCTATACTTGACTGCATGACCTTCTCGCTACTGAGCTCGCACCAACGAGCCTCCATTCGGACTATGCTTGAGCGCCGTTCGGTACGCTATGTACTCGTCGGTGGGACAGTCTATGTGCTCGAACTTATCATAATAGTAGTTGCACAGTCTTTGGGCGCTTCTGCGGTAGCGGCTGTCGCCCTGTCATTTGCAATTGGCCTTGCCGTCTCGTTTTTCTTGCAAAAGCTTTTTTCGTTTGGCGACCGTCGCATGCACCACAAAATTGTTGTGCCACAGATGGTAGCGGTTGGCTTGCTGGTCATCTGGAACTTTGGCTTTACGATAGGCGTGACCCGCCTTCTCCAAGACGTCATGCCCCCAACCATCACGCGTACCATCGCACTGGGCATCACGACAATCTGGAACTATTACCTGTATAAAACGCGAATTTTTCATAACCCCAACGAAGTATAATGAAAAAAACCAAATTCACACGGTACCGCAAACGCGTGGCAAAGAATTTCGCTCAGTTTTTTGCACGCCCCATCGTACGGCGATGTTATATATGGGGTGCTCTTATTGTGCTGCTCGGTACTACGGTTATTTGGGCATCGCTCGGCGCCAGTCTGCATAGCACCAATGCCGACCAACTCATAGATGGCTACCTTTTTGCCGACAAAGCATCGTTTGACGGCGCCCTTTTCCCGAGCGCGCATAGTATGCTCTTCAAATGGCCCTTGTTTTGGCTAGTCGGCATACTCGGCACTCGTGGTTGGCCGCTGCTTGCTGCAACTGTTCTGGTGTCGGTCGTCAGCGTAGCGGGCTTAGCCTACCTACTGGCTCGTATCGAGCGCCGACCGCTCGTGCTCGGCACGTGGTTTTTCGCACTCGCCAGTGTACTCCTGTTAGTCCCCCTCCAGCCTTATAGCGGCGGCATATTACCGGTACAACTAGCGATGTTAACAACGCGCAATATTGAATACATTTTGTTTATAGTTGGTCTGGCGCTAGTGCTTCGCGTACAAAAATTACGAACTCTCACCTTTGCCAGCGGCGTGGCACTATTGGGGTTGCTGGCGGCGAGCGACCGTTTATTTGTAGGCCTTGGGCTTGCCGGAGCAGTACTAATGATGGCATTTGGCTGGCTACGCCAAAATCGATATATTGTCCACGCTGCGGCACGTCTACTAGCGGCAAACGCTCTAGCGGCCGCTGTATCTGTTGGCGCATTGGCTGCATTGCAAGTAGCTGGCATTTTTAGCGAATCTAGCAGCATTCCTGCTAGCCCCTACCAATTCATACAATCACCGAGTGATGCTGCGGTTGGTATTATTTACGGCATCCTAGGAATCTTGACCAACTTTGGTGCGAACCCTGCATTTGATGCAGTTGTCGTCCGAGATATTTTTGGCGTTGCAGTCCGCAAGTTGTGGTCCGTTGCTGGTATCGGGTATTTGATTAATGCAGCCATTGCCGCATTTGTCGCATGGCGTTCCTGGGAATTTACAGCGCAGACTCCAAAGCGACCGAAAAAGTCAAAGCGACCATACCCTCTTGCCCATCTGCTTTCGCTTGCCTTGCTAAGTTCAGCAATCGTGGCGACGGCACTGTTCATAGCAACCAAGCACTACTACGCCGTTGATGCACGCTATTTGACCATATGGCTGTTCGCCGGCTTTGTAGTGGCAGCCACTAGGCTTCGCGGTGTCCGTCTGAAGCGTGGCCGAGTCGCGATTATCGGTCTAGCATGTCTGCTGGTGTTGCCACTTAGTACATGGGTAGCCCTGCAAACATATGGTTCGCAGCGAGACGCTTACATCATGATAGACGAACGTAACCGCACCGTGGCAAGTGCATTGGACGCCGAGCATATCGACTTACTAGTTGGTGATTATTGGCGCGTGTTGCCCATCAAGGCTGTTGCGTCGAAGCCCCTAACAGTTGCCCCACTTGGTTCATGCACAGACTTCCGTGACTCACTTACTAGTTCATCATGGCGGGGTGAACTCACCAAACGACCAGTAGCCTACCTGCTATCGCTCGAGAAGGGCTTGACCGACTTCCCAGCCTGTAATCAAACAGAGGTCTCCCAGGCGTTTGGCCAGCCTTCTCGAACCGTCATTATTGCCGGCACGAGTGAGGAGCCAAGTGAGTTGCTACTGATATATAACCGCGGCTTCAACCATGCCGACCAGACTCGGTCACTCGCGGCGATGCCGAGCCCGAAATGCACCACCAAGACTGTCCTGCAAATTGTAGCTCACCCCGATGATGACTTGCTCTTTTTTAGCCCCGACTTGTATCACGATATCCAAAACGGCGCCTGCCTCCGCACTGTCTACCTGACCGCCGGTGATAGCGGTGGCGAAAGCCGGTATTGGCAGGAACGACAGATTGGCATACGTGCCGCCTACAACACAATGCTCGGCAACCTATACTCCTGGGAAGATCGCCCGATTCGCGTCAAAGGTGGGCAGGAACTGCAATTTAGCTCCCCAGTCGGCGCACCTCAGATTTCACTGGTATTCGTAAATTTACCAGATGGCAGTCCACATGGACAGGGTTTCAGTACATCGTCAAATGAAAGCCTAAAAAAGCTATACAATAGTGAAATTGAACGCGTGCAAACTATGGATAGACGGAGCACGTACACTTCTACTCAGTTGTCAGAAACTATCAGCGAGCTTATCAAATTTTACAAACCTTCAGAGTTACGCACGTTCGCAGCAATGGACCCCGACCATAGCGATCATACAGCGGTAAGTAACTACGTTCGTCGTTCGTTCGACCAGATGCCTCTTTTGGGAAGCGCAAAAACAGCTTTGCAGACATATCTAGGGTACTCGGTGTTCGATCTTGAGGAAAACGTATTGGGCGATGATTTTATCGCCAAAGAGCAAGCTTTCTTGAGCTACGGTATCCACGACGGCGCAACCTGTTCTGATAGCGAAACGTGTATGATGCGTACGGCTTACGGCACCTATCTGACGCGCCAATACCGCGTTGAGTAAAACAGTTTAAAAAAGCGCCTTGCTAGCGCTCGTTTTCACTGAGGTTAGCGTTCAAAAACGCATCCTCGATGTTGATAACTATTTTCTTCTTTCGTCCCATTTCGCCCTCCTCATGGTTGCTGGTACAAGCCCATCGTAGCAACAAACCCACGCACAACGCAGTATATATTCTTACACTTTTATAATGTATTTGACGTGTATCGGTACTCTGTGTGTAACTTCCGGTTGCGGAGCTGGCACTTCAAGCGCAGCGATGCCGAGAGCAATTGCAGTCTGGAGCAATAGAACCGTGTCAAAAATGGGCGTACTCATAAGTGTTGAGGCATGGAGCGCCCAAGCCGCAGTACTCAGTGATATCAAACCGGCCAGTGACCGTACGAGCACGTGGCGCGGTGGTACGGTCAACATAAATACCAAAATAACTAAGGCCAACACAATACGCACAACCTGCATGGTCATATCGCTCGAGGCAAGCCAGAAAAATGCGCCGTCAGGCATGTAGTGACTCCCCAAACCCATCGTGATGAGCATGACGAGCGAGAATCCTAAGTGAAATTGTCTCATTCGTACCGCCCTTCCCAGTCGCCTAATGTGCGTCCGTAATTAGCCACTACGAATTATAGTTGACAAGACAACTACTGCCTGTAATAACCAGGACTAAAAAATTGTAATCTTTTTTACGGATGCTACTTGATTGGAAGAGCAAATGCGTCAGACATCGAGGGAGCCGTCGCGGCATTTTTAAGTGGCCGCGCACCGGCAACTTCTGAATACAGTCGACTGAGTGAATACAGCGTCAATTTTTGTGTCACAACCTTACCTTTTTGTGAAGGGTGTATAACGACAGTCAAAATCTTGTTACCACTTTTTTTATCATCTTCGTCTGCAGTTAGAATGACCGCAAGTTTGCCCGACTTCCAGTCTGGACCTGCAAATATTTTGGTCATATACGCCTTGAACCAATTGTCGGCCGTCTTGAGTGAACAGTCGTGTGCGTCATTACATAAGTTCGGGATAACCATGCCGACATTTGGCAGTGTTCCAGCGGTGATTGCGGCATCAAGCTTAGTTACGGGCACATCGAATTTGTTACAGTGGGCTCGTTCATCGACAAAATAAGTCCAAGGGTTGTGCCTCACCGCATACTTGTTACCACCGTTACTGAGCGCACAATTTTTTGGCATGCCGTCCGCATAAATGCCTGCGGTTTTACCGTTAGCAATGGCCTGCCCGAACACCGACTGGCCTTTAAGCTTATAAGAGTTTGGGGCTTTGTTATCAGTGACACCAAGCGTGCTACCCCCGGCGATTGCAATATAGTTTGGTAGTGATGGGTGGCGGATGGCAAAAAAGTTGTTCGCATAGCTGTACTTCAATGCAAGACTAGCGGCATACGGCATACCCTTTTGCATTTGAGCTAGTGAATGGTTTTCTTCAACAAAAACGAGGACTTTTGTCACGGTGGCCGATTTCGGATCGGCAGGTGTCGACGGTGTGGCAACCACAGGACTTGGCGTAGGCTTGGGTGTCGGTTTAGGTGTAGGTTTTGGAGCTGGAGCTGGGGTTGGGGCTGGAGCTGGGGGCGTCACAATTATCGCAGGGGTTGGGGCTGGAGCTGGCGGTACTACAACCGGCTCTGGCGTGACGGGCGTAGACTGATTGACGACTGCCGTAGGGGTTGTAACCGTCCTCGTCTCGGCTGGGGCTTGAATCTCAACTGGTCCGGTAGTGGGGATACTTGCTTCAGTTGGACTCGGCGTCGAGCTAGGAGTCTGTTCTGGCGCAGCGTAGGTGCTCGGGCTACTTGAATCACTCAATGATGGGGTTTTCGATGTATCAGGCGTGTTATTTTGGGCAATCTGAGTTGCGTGTTTGTGCTTGTTGGCAGAAATAGCCGCAAAACTAACACCACCAACCAACAAAACTGCAACAACGGCCAACGAAACTAAGGCACCTTTGCCAAATCGCGTAGCAGAAACTGGCTCGACACTCACGACATCTCCATAACCGCCATAGGCCATACCCGCATGACGCTCGGCTGCGATTTGGCGATCGAGTTGCTGCTGATCGGACTGTGGTTGAACTGTCGGTTGCTGGCTAGGGTCGTATTGGTTTTGGTTCATAATAAGATTGTTTCTATTATTTATGATTTTTTGTTTATACAGATCTAACAAATATTAGCACGAAATGCAGCTTTTTGCAACCTCAAACATTTGCCTGCTCTGCCCACTGATTGCTCATTTTTTTGCCACCTAACAAAGTCTACAATAAGAGTTAGGCCACATGCTCCTAAGGTGTAATTCGGTGGAGTCGTCACCGACTATGAATGTGGGATTTTTTACGATTTATTTCGGCAGCTATCTCTAATAACACACTTACGTCGTGGTACCATTATCATATGACCTGTCCAATCTGTCTGCAAAATCTTGAGCTTATCGCTCGAGATTGTTTGGTGTGCCCCCAGGGGCATGGCGTTGCGCTCAGTGGGTCACAATTGATGCAGCAAGAAAAGTCACTCGTCGAAACCGTCGATAAACTCGACAAAAAAGTGCCAACAGCTTCATACCGACAGTACGACATCCCCTGCCCTAACTGTGGTGCAACTATGAAAAGAGTCGATTATTGTAGCTCGGGCATAATTATAGATACGTGCGCGGCTGCTGGTTGCCATTTCCGCTGGTTGGACGGCGATGAATTCGGCAAGATTAAAAATCGCAACTCCCGCTTATCTGCAACAGACATTTTGGCGCTCGCCAAGCTTGAAGCTCAGACAAACGCCTTAAAAAATCGGCAGCAAATCGACCATAATCCAGAGCTACCACGTTCGTACCTCATGCTCCGTATATATAACAACCCCGTTGCACGGTCGGCTCAGCTCGGTATTGCACTGAGCACTCTAATAAAAGGCATGATCTACTCGCCTTTTCTGCGTGTTGTTGGTTTTGGCTTCGTGGTCATCATGGCTGTACTCGGCTATATCATTTTCAAGCAGCTCGACGTCATTTTCTAGGCGTATAAGCCTTACTATTCGTACAGGTTAGGGCTAGTGAGATAACCAACGCTGTGCCAAGTACACGCCAGTTATGGTTTGCGTATCATCGATTTGATTGTTTTTGATGAGCTCGTCGATTTCTTGGAGCGACATGAATTTGCCCTGCTCGATAAGCTCTTTGTCGTCAGCTTCTGGGCAATCGCCAAAGGTTAAATCTTGCGCGAGATATACGGTCATCCGTTCGGTCATAAGACCACTGCACACTCTTGTTGTGCCGAGATGCGTCCACTTTTTCGCGCTAATGCCCGTTTCTTCCGCTAGCTCGCGCTGTGCGGCTGTTATGGGTTCTTCGTCGTCGCCCCCACCGCCGGGCAGCCCCCAGCTCCAGGTAGACGACGGGTAATTAAACGAGCGAATCATATACACTTTATTTTCATCATTTACTGCAACAACTAGAACTGAGTCTTTTGATTCCACTACACCGTAGATGCCACCGTTACCATCCGGCTGGATGACAGCATCTTCGCGCACCCGTATCCACTGGTTTTCATAGACTATTTTTGTCGATAACGTCTGCCACGGGTTTGTGTCGTTCATGCCATTATGATAGCAAAATTAATGAATACCTCGGATGTATTACATGCGTATCAGCTTGATAGTTTTTTGTTAACTATTAAACAAAGTGATACGTCTTATGGTAAAAATAAAGCAATGTTTCCTAAAAGATGCCCTGCCTGTAAGCAAATGGCCTTGTCCCATGATGAGGAATACGTGTTTTGTACCAATTGCCCAATATACAGAAATCCTCTGAATATTTTTCAAAAACCACTGGCTTGGGCACGTAATAGATACTGGTGGTGGCGAATCCCTATCTTTGCTTGGTTCGCTGCCATGCTTCTAGATAACTTGCGCAACTCAGCCTATGCATTAGGCCGTTTTAGCAATCCATTCTCCGCGCTTGACATGGGCATACATGAACTTGGACATACACTGTTTTCGCCCTTTGGAGATTTTATGCGAATTTTTGGAGGCTCACTTTTTCAGTGTCTTTTCCCATTGTTATGGCTAATCGGCTTTTTACAAAAGAAGTGGTACTTTGCAGCATCACTATGTTTATGCTGGCTTGGGCTGAACTTGTATGACGTAGCGACGTATGCTGCTGATGCTCGGGTACGACTGTTACCATTGTCCATAGGGTTGGGAATATTTGGCGTAGACCCAACAGATACAGAGACCGCTTACAACCATGCTCATGACTGGTATCAGATACTGAGCCGAACAGACCGCCTGAATTCTGATTTAGCTATTGCTCATGGTCTGCGAGTTACCGCTACAGTCATCTTTTTAATTGGGCTAACGCTAGCGGCAGTCTTGCTTATACAGATGATTGTTGGTTCTATCCAGCGACTGTCTAATAAAAATAAGAAGCTGTAGACATACTTGCAGCCAGTGGGTAGAAATAGTAGACAGCTCTTATGATAATAGAACTCTTGTATGTACAACCTACAGGATATCGGCTTTGCCTCCTCCGCCTCGTACGAAAGAAAAATACTTCGTGCTTTTCTTTCTTAGCTCGCCTCTGCCGAACCTCTTTTGCTTTCGCAAAAGTACAGTTCAAATCTTGTTCGGAGGTATGTACCAATAAAAAAGCCGGTCAGAAGACCGACTCTTTTATTGGTACACCCGACAGGATTCGAAGACTGCCGCAACGCAGTTGCGGATCGTAGGTTCTCGCATGCTAACGCATGCAACCAAACAAAAAGCCGGTCTTTCGACCGACTCTTTGTTTGGTACACCCGACAGGATTCGAACCTACGACCTTTGGCTCCGCAAGCCAACGCTCTATCCAGCTGAGCTACGGGTGCTCTTAAATCAACAGGGGTTAGTGTACCATTGTATGGCGCAAAAATCTAGTACCAAAGTGTATGTGGCGGAGAGGGAGGGATTCGCCTTGGTCGCCGAGCGCATGATGCGCTGGCTAGACCAACCAATCTCCCAAGGTCAATCGGCTTCGGGTCGGGGTTTGCCACTGGCAAACCCGTTCGAATCCCTCGCCTGACCACATAGTAAAAAAGCCACGCGTGGTGGCTATTTTAGTATGGCGGAGAGGGAGGGATTCGAACCCTCGATAGGGTTGCCCCTATACTACATTTCGAGTGTAGCGCACTAGACCGAACTATGCGACCTCTCCGTTCCCACAATTGTACCAGATTGGGCACAAAATATAACCTCCGTCACCACTTCATTCACTAGACGGAACGCTTGCAATCGCTTGACTCTTTTTACATAAGCGGTATATAATCGTCAATAGAAGTTCTAAACAGATATAAATTATGAAAATACAACGTTGGTCAACACTAATATTCGCACTAGTCCTCGCTGCGTTGCCAGCGGTTTTCGCTAGCCAGACTTTTGCCGCCTCGACCGGTGTGGTGGCAGCGACAGTCACGCCGCAAAACATCTCGGTTGCGGTTTCGGATGGTGTAGTTGCCTACGGTACGCTCGACCTGAGCACCGCAAAAGACACCACCGCAACAGGGGTTAATGACACGCAGCTTGCAACCAATGACGGAAACGTTGCCGAAGATTTCAATATCCGCAGCACTGATGCAACTGGTGGCACAACTTGGACACTTGCCGCTACCGCAGGTGCCAACCAATACACGCACTCGTTTTGTACGGCCGGTGGTGGCGCTCCTGACCCCTGCGATGCGACACCAACCTGGAACAACATGACAACTAGCTATGCCGCACTTGCCAACAACATTGCTGCAGCTGGCACCAACAAATTCGACCTCAAAATCGGCACGCCGACATCATCATCAGACTACGTACAAAAAAGTATTAGCGTAACAGTACAAGCCGTTATACACTAAACTGTTTTAGACTTCCCTTTTCGCGCGTAATCCACGACAATATAACGTGGAATGAGGAGAGTTTGGGGAGCTTTTGGGTTGGTCGTAGCCCTGCTGATGGGTAGTTTTGTGCTACCTCAGCGTGCCTATGCCGCATCGATTGGCGTTGTCTCCGTCACGGTACGGGTGCGTCCTCCGATTGATAAGCCCGCTAAACCGCGTAGCTTTATGACGAATCAACGGTTTCAACACCTGACCTACCGTGCGCTGTTGCGCTCATACCCGCTTGCCTTAATGAGTCGTTACGTATGAGCAACCTCTGTAAACGAATTTCACTATTATGTTTTGTAATCGGCTGGGTAAGCCTGACGGTTGCACTGACGGTTTTTAACCCTATAGCCCCAGTTACTCACGCCGGCACTGCGACGTTTACGACGAGCGGGTCATGGACTGCGCCAGCCGACGTTACGTTCGTAACAGTTGAAGCGTGGGGAGCCGGTGGTGCCGGTGGCGGCAAAACAAACAAACTCACTGGTGTGGGCGGTGGCGGAGGCGGCGGTGCCTATGCGAGCAAAACAATCCCGGTTACTCCAGGTAATAACTACAGCTACACCGTCGGCGCTGGTGGTGTTGGTGGTGCTACAGACGGCCCAAATGGCGGCGACACACTGTGGGCGACGGGTACGGACGTGCGTGCGGCTGGTGGCCGCGGGGGCCTTAGTGCCATTACCCAAGGCCTTGGCGGCCCGGCGGCAAGTTCGGCGGGTACGGTCATCTTCAAGGGTGGCAACGGCGCAAACGGTAGCGCAACCACTGGCGGGGGCGCGGGTGGTGGGGGCGCCGGGTCGACTGGCGCCGGCGGCAATGCTACAGGTGCCACAGCTGGCTCTGGTACCACTCTTGGGGGCGGCAATGGTGGCGCAGGTGTAGCCAATGCTCCCGGTAACCCAGGCTTGGTCTATGGTGGTGGTGGTTCAGGTGCAGCACGAGCAAATGGTAACGCAAAAAATGGCGGCAACGGAGCGGGCGGTCAGATCAAACTCACATACGCTATCATCTCTGTTACGGTAAGTGATGGGAGTGTTGCATACGGGCTGACCGGCACGGGGGCGAGCAAAGACACGACATCTTCTGGGCTCAATGACACCCAAGTCGTGACAAACACCGGCGATTCTGCCGAGGACATAAACATCCGCGGTCAAAACAGCGGCAGCTGGACTCTAGCCGCCACTGCCGGTGCTGAGCAATATGTTCACTCCTACTGTGTAACAGGTTCCGGCGCACCTGACCCGTGCGATACCGGCGCGACCTGGGTGCCCATGACGCTTTCCTACCAACCACTCGCGACCAACATTTTAGCTGCTGGCACCAAACGGTTTGACCTGCGGGTTACCGTGCCAACCAGTACCGCCACGGTCGCGCAACAGTCAGTCGATATAACTATTCAAGCTGTTGCACACTAATAAATGTTATTCTTCCGAGTCGTCGCTGCGCGTTTTGCGCCCGGCTGCCCAAAATGCGCGGAAGGCCGCCCGTAAATCGAGCACTCTGTTAAAGAGTAGCAGTAGCGCTGCTGCCAAGATTGCAAACAAAACAATCTGCGACCACGGTTGGTACTCGCGGAACAAAGCTTGCAGTCGGTACCACACGCTAAAGAAAATATTTGACGAGCCGAGGTTAAAACTCAGTTTTGTGGCTGCGGCCACGCCAACAGCTGCCCCGCCCTGTTGCACGGTCTCGGCAGGATGCGCTTCGAGATACCCAAAGTACGCACCTGGTTTCGTCTTGAGTGGCGTCCGCAAGGTCGGCACAACCACTTGAGATTGCTTTGGTTTTAGCTTGAACTGTCGCGGTGAAAAACTAAACCAGGCTGGGTCGGGTTTGAGCTGGGGCTGTTTCTCATTAAGCGTCACATCCATCGTGTACGATGCTTCTTCGGTACCGGTGTTAAAGACAGTAATGGGTGGTAACGTATAGATGCCCCCAGCCTTGAGCTCTTCCCGCACAACAATTCGCCCCGTCCCTACCCCGACACCAATCGATGCAGCAGCGGTTCCCGAAAACAACCCTAAACAAATGACAGAGACAAGTAATACTCCCAACATTTTTCGCATACGCTAACTGTACCAGTTTTTACGACACAGACAAAAATCTAGCGCTGGCATGACAAACTAATGCTCCATTGGTTTTACATTTCTCGCAACTATCACAAAACTACAAGTAGTTTTTACTTCTTAGAAAGTTTTACTATGCCGACGATGGGGCCAACAATCATCATGGGTACCGCAACGATGCCAACTATGAATGATACTAGATTAACTATTATGACGGGTACAACACTCCCCGAGCCGCCTCCATCAGTGATAAACCGCATAATAAACTGAATCAAAACGACAATGATAAGCGCTGCGAAAGGTCCCACAATCCAGAGTACTGCGTTACGTACCCGATGGGGGTCGGTGGGCGTGGCTGTAGGTTGAGCCTGTGTAAGGAGTTGCGTTATCACACCCTCTGGCCAGCCACTCGAGAGTAAATTAGTGTGTATAGTCTCTACTGGCACACCCGCTTGCCTGGCTTGCTGGATGTACTCCGTCAATTGTTGATACTGCTGATCTTGCATGCCATTAGTGTATCAGACGACTTGCTTAACTTCTCAGAATTACATGCGGTCGGGGGCGTGGATGCCGAGGAGGCTGAGGCCTGACTTGAGCGTGTCGGCGTAGGTTTCAATCAGCTGCAGACGCAATGCTTCTCGGTCGTTTCCGATAACGCGGTTGTTTTCGTAAAAACGGTTAAAGACTTGGGCGAGCTCGTACAGATAGGTGCAGATGTGGTGTGGCATCAGCTCGACGGTTGCCTTGTCGACTGCCTCGGCGTATTCGGTGAGTTTGCGGGTCAAGGTACGCTCGTCGGGGGTAAGCTCGCTGTCATTCCGAACTTGTTTCGGAATCTCGTCCACGCCCGCACTATGCTCTGAGTTATTGCTTGCCCCCATGGGATCCTGAATCAAGTTCAGGATGACAGAAGGGTTTGGATTTTGAGCCTTATTTAGGATGCTTTTGGCCCGGGCGTGGGCGTACTGGAGGTAGGGACCGCTATTGCCCTCGAGCGCGATTGACTCGGCTGGGTCATAGACGATGTCGCCGCCGATGCGGTTTTTGGCAAAGGCATACTTCACTGCCGCCAAAATCGTGTCTTCGTTGGGGTTAGTACCACTTGCCTGCCCGGCTGCTCGTGCCGCCTCGAGAATCTCAAGCGCCGTTACGACATTGCCCTTGCGACTACTCATCTTGACGCCACCTTGCAACTTGACGACACCGTGCGTCAAATGCCGTGTGCGCTCGGCTGGTTCGGGTGCAAACTGCGCAATGCTCGCGATAACAACTTGCATGTACTGCGACTGTTCGTTTGCAGTGATAATGATACTCTCGTCAAACTGGTAATCGCGCCATTTGGTCATGCTCAGGCCAACATCTTTGGCCTCATACGTCGGCAAGCCTTCTCGGTTGATAAACACACGGGTGTGCAGCCCCTGTTCTTCGTCACCACGGAACACCACTGCCCCGTCACTTTCCTCGTACACCCCTTGAGCGAGCTGCTCACGCACCGTTTCGAGCCCCAGTGGCGTTACTTCACTTTCAGGGATAAACCGGCCAAAGGGGGCCACCTGAAGCTGTTGGTACAGGGTCGTGAAGTAGTCATAACTCCACTGACGGCATGTCCAGTAGATCTGGGCAAAGTTTGACTCGTGGTCGGACTGCTCGTGTAGCTCGTAGACTCGCTTGTTTATGGCGGTTATCTCGGTTTTAGCAGCGTCATCATCTTCGTAGGCGTTGTTGCCTTCTACATAACGGTCGCCGAGCCACTGAGGTCGTTCCGTTTCTGAAATGTCATGCAAACTTTGGGGGTTGTCGCCGCCTAGCTCACGCAGTATCGCCCACATGCTTTTTGCCACATGCAAACCAACGTCACCACCAAAATTGATACGGACCGTCTCGGCACCAGCATGCTCGACCAACCGGGCAATCGTGTCGCCCACGAGCGTCGTGTACAGGTGCCCTGCGTGCAGTGGTTTGAACGGATTTGGGTCGCTGTACTCAACTAGCACCATGCGGCCAGCCATCGACTGCTTGGGTTTATCGGCGAGTGACTGCGCGAGTGCCGCGTCGGTTAGTCGCAGATTTAAAAAGCCCGGCCCTGCCACACTCACTTCTGCAATGTGTGCGCTTCGGCCTGTCAGGCCTTTGGCGAGCGCTTCGCCAATCTCACGTGGGTTCTTACCGACCGGCTTAGCCAGTTGCAATGCTACGTTAGTCGCAAAATCGCCAAACTGCTCATCGGGTCGCGTTAGCTCGACAGCAACTTCAACTCCGTAGAGGTCGCCAACAACCGCAGCAACTGCCTGCTCCAACTCCTGTTTCATACCATCAGTATAACAGATTGATAACCACTATGGTTGCCCTGTTATTCTGTCACTCTAAACATGTCTCCGGGTCTCGCCCAAATTCAACAGGATGCTGAATCAAGTTCAGCATGACTAGTAGGTCGTGCAATGCTCTGCTGCCCGTTAGACAAAGCCATTACACGCTATTCTTGAGCGCGAGCGAATGAGGCACGAGCCAAACTTTAGGGGGTGGGGGCGGATAAATTGAATTCATTTCAATCAATCCGTCGGAGGGGCAAGCCCCTCTATCGGAGCTCGACTTAAATCGAGCTCGTGATAATCAGCCTAACTCGGCTTTCAGCTTTTCGACCAGTGCTACAGGAGTTGGGTCGATGCCGTTGAGCAAACCAAGATAGATTGTGACAAAATCGCCGAGTGCCGTTGCCCAGACCAGCTGCTGTAGCAACGTTTCGCCGATAGGCTCAACAACAATTGGCGCAGGTCGCTTGCCCGAGAGCAGTCGTTCGCTTACTTCAAAACGCTTTTGGATTCGTGGATGTTCCAAGTTCGAACGGATCTCAACCACCGCAAAAGGCTTTTCGACTGGGTGGCTCGACCAACCGATAAACTCATTGTGATTAAACTCTGGGTAGTAATTGCACCAAGCAGTGTTCTTGCCATTTTCGTTTGAGGCTATTTTCCACTTGTTAGCGGCTGGAAACAACTTTGGACCACTGTATATGACAGGTGTTTTACCCATTAGTTCTAGTGCGATTTGCTTGGCGTAGTTCTTGGCGGTCGGGACAGTTGGACCCCAGCCTTCAACGTGTGGCTTGAGCCATGCGCCGACCTCTTTGAGTTCACTCGTGTTGGCCTCGGCGACACCAAGCGGTTGTAAGATGGCTATGAAGGCGTTGACGAAATAAAATGTTGCCATTCGTGGCTGGATACCGCCTGGAATCTGAAACAATGGGTAGCCTTTGGCCTCGGCTGCCTCAGCTAACTTGCCGCCAGCCGCCACCACGGCGATTTGTGCCCCCTTCTCTTCTGCCTGCCGAAGCGCTTCAAGCGTTTCCTCGGTGTTACCAGAGTAGCTCGAAGATATAACGAGCGTGTTCGGTCCAACATATGCTGGCAAGTTGTAATCACGGGTGATTTCAAATGGCACGGTCAGGCGAGGCCATGACCCAAGTACGACACCGGGCAAGGCGGATCCGCCCATACCAGCAAGTACGATGTTTTTAACTTCACCAGTTGGCTCAAAAGTCGCTGCGAACTCACGTGAGAAGTAATCACACTGTTTTGCGGCAACGCCAAGAGCGTCCTCTTTGTCGCGTTCGTGGATTATTTTTAAGTCGTCGAGCATAGTCACCTCCCTGTCTAGTATTCAAATGGAAACTTTGTTACCATAACCATTGTAGATATTTAACTTCTAAAAAGCTAATTTTATAAATCACTCCGGTGCGCCGGAGCCAGGGGGTGGCATGATTTTTGGACATCAAACAGACGATCACACTAAAGCAAGCGACGATCAGCTCCCAGCTGGTTCGCCTTCCAGTAATTCGTTCATCGTCGGAGCTGAACCGGTTGATCAAACGGCTTCAACTACGCAGACACCGGTACCTTCAGCACCTCCTGCCGATGATGTCGTTGACGACGAAGCACCAAGCATCATCGAGCAGCCTACGCCCGCTGAGCCTACCGCCGAGAATGAAATTTTTGGTACTGTCGGGTTATCGGACGAATCTGAGGCGAGCATCGTAACTACTCCTGCGCCGAGCCACGCTGCCACAACCACACACGTAGCACCAGAACCCAAAGAGAGCCCCGAAGTTAGCGACGAAGAAACAGATGACACAGACGTCGCTGAGGCACAACCTGAGTCTGAAATTTTAGACATAACCGACACCCCAAATGCCGATTTGCTGGTGTTAAAACAACAGGCCTTGAATGACCTCGGGCCACTCGTGAACCAGCTCGAGCAAACAGCCGAGGAACGATTCCGGACGACCATGATGATGATACAGAGTACCGATAACCAAGATCTTATCAAAGATGCCTATGCTGCCGCCCAAGATATCAAGGACGAAAAAGTCCGCGCCCAAGCATTGCTTGACGTCGTGAACGAGATCAACTACTTCACCCAAAAAAGCGACGAAAACTAGTCCTTGCCTCTGTTAAAGTAAGGCCATTTTCTATCCAAGAGTGCTCTAGTGTAATCAGATTTCTGAAAAACTAGATCTGTTGGCCGAGCTCATAAAAGCGCTGCTGCTCAGCAGCGATGCGTTCGCGGGCCGCTTCGGCTTCGCTAAGTTGGGCGTGTGTTTCATCGACAACTTTTTTCGGTGCATTTTCAACATAGGCCTTATTGGCAAGTCGTGCCTGCAGCGCGCTAATACGCTGGTCGGCTGTCCGAAGTTCTTCATTCAAACGGGTCAGGTGTGACCGAGCAATCGTCGTGTCGATGTCGAGCCAGCAACTATATTTTGTGCTCGTTAAGTGCAGGCCGGCCCCGTCATCAACATCTTTAACGTCTGCCAATCCCGCCAATCGCGCGATGAGGGCGGCATTGTCGTGCAAAAATGGCACGGTTGTGTAATACATGGTAGTCCCACGTAAACCGAGTGCACGGGTGATGGCTCTTGCCTCTGTAACGATAGCCTGTAATTCTTCAAACTCTACGACTTTTTTAGCATCGCACTCCACCTGCTTTGGCCATGGCTGAACAGCCACTAGCGTCTCGCCCGTAAAGCTCAATGCTTGCCAAATCGTCTCGGTGAGGAACGGTGCAAATGGGTGTGCAAGCTTGAGAATCTCCTCGAGTACATGCGCCATGAGTGCTTTGTTTTCCTGTGTCTTGCTTGCTTCGATATACCAGTCGGCAACGTCATCCCACACAAAGTGGTAGAGTGCGTCGTAAGCCTCGGCGAAGCGATACGTTTCGAGGGCGTCAGTAATTGTCTGATTGGCAGTGTTGAGACGCGCGAGAACCCAATGGTCGGCGCTTGAAACAGGCTTGGTCTTGCCCTTGAGGACATAATCATCTCCGAGTTTGTCACTGATATAGCGTGCGATATTCCACAGTTTGTTGCAGAAGTTACGTGCCTCTTCGATACGGCGTGGGTCATAGCCTCTGTTCACCGCTGGGGCGCGGCCGGCGATAATGCCCATGCGGAGCGCGTCAGACCCGTAGGTGTCGATAACGGGCATGGGGTCAACCACATTGCCGATGGATTTACTCATTTTGGCGCCGTCCTCGGCCATAACATAACCGTGTATGTAGACTGACTCAAATGGTATCTTGCCCGTTACATAGTGACCAAGCATTATCATGCGGCTGACCCATGGGTACAGAATCTCGCCGCCCGTTTCCATAAGGCTAAGTGGGTAATGGTGCTTAAAGTCGTCGCTACCGAGCTCAAGTGTGGCGTATGGCCACGATGAGCTGCTAAACCACGTGTCGAACACATCAGGGTCACGGCGATACGTTTTGCCGTCAACCTCGATGGTATGCTCAGTAACACGCTCGTCATAGATCCAATCATCAGTGTCATCGATGTTCTGGAAGGCCGGGATTGGGATGCCCCAGGCTATCTGTCGGCTAATGTTCCAATCTCGCAGCCCTGTCAGGTACTGCAGTAATTGTTCACGTTTGCTATCGGGGTAAAAGGTAATCTTTTTGGCCTTGAGCGCAGCGATGGCCGGTTTGGCAAGCGGTTGCATGTCGACAAACCATTGGTCGAGTAGCATCGGTTCGATAACCGTTCCGCATTTGTAGCACTTCCCTACCCGAGTCTCGTAGTCATTGTCGATGTGGTCGATGAGACCCATTTTTTGCATTTTGTCAACGACAGCTTTGCGTGCTTCGAGCACAGTCATGCCCTCAAACTGCCCCGCGAGGTGGTTCATCGTGCCGTCGTGGTTGATGACGCGTACTGCTGGCAGATTGTGCCGCTGTGCGACTTCCCAGTCATCAAAACTGTGCGCCGGGGTGACCTTAACGGCACCGGTACCAAATGTCATGTCAACCATCTCGTCGGCGACTACGCGCACTTCAAACGAGCCGTTGACACCCTCGACGGTAACCGTCTGGCCAACCCACTCTTTGTAGCGCTCATCTTCGGGGTGTACCGCAACGGCCGTGTCACCAAACTTGGTTTCGGGGCGTGTGGTTGCGAGCACGAAGGGGCCGTACTTGATGTAATATAACGGTGTTTTGACTGCCTCGTAGACAACTTCAACATCGGCGAAACCAGTACGGTGGTGGGTACAGTAGTTAACGAGCCGCTCACCTCTGTAAATCAGCCCATCATCCCACATTTTTTTAAAAGTCTTGTAGGCTTGGCTCACGATTCGGTCGTCGAGTGTAAAGGTGAAGCGACTCCAATCGCAGCTGATACCGAGACGGCGGAATTGGGTCTCGAAGTTCTGGCGGTTCCCTGCCACGAAGTCATACAGCTGGCTGTACAGTTCTTCACGTGAAAAGTCGAAGCGTGACTTGCCTTCTTTGGCGAGATGTTTCTCGTAAACTGCCTGGGTTTCGAAACCGGCATGGTCAGCACCTGGGAGCAATAGTGTGCTCTTCCCTTGCATACGCTGATAGCGCGTTGGGATGTCCTCGAGGGCGGCGGTCAGTGCATAACCGATGTGCAAGTTGGCATTGGCATTGGGTGGCGGCATGACGATGGTGTAGCTTTCGCCCTTACCGCTCGGTTGGAATGCCCCGCTCTGTTCCCACAGCTTATACATCCCGTCTTCGTACTGTCCTGGTTCATATGACTTTGGCATTTGCATCCCACCATTGTACCACCTCTGTAATACAAGCCCAAGTGTGTCTATAATTCATTCGCTTTTTCACCCTTAGCCACACTCACCCCTGTCATGCTGAACTTGTTTCAGCATCTCGTTGTATTTGAGAGTTTGAACCTACTTAAGGTGAGACTGTGAAATAAATTCAGAATTAAAAAAGAGGGAATAGGGGGTTAGCAAATCTAGTCAATAGTAGAGAATCGTGCGATTCAGATTGGCTACATGCTGAGGTTTGGGGCGATTTCCAGGGAGTAGGGGTCAGCCGTTGGGCGACCGTGTTTCATGTGAAAACATCCGAGCGTGGCGATCATGGCGGCGTTGTCGGTACAAAGGCGACGGTCAGTGTAGGCGATAGGGATAGGCAAACGCTCAGCCAGCTGACGGCGTAGTTCAGGGCTGGCGGCAACACCACCGGCAATAACAACTGAGACAGGTGCGAACTCTTCATACGCCGCAATAGCCTTGTCAACAACTGTTTCGATAGCCACACGCTGGAAGCAGGCAGCAATGTCTGCTTTCTGAGCCTCAGAGAGGCGCTCTGGCACGTTTTTAGATGGAAAACTATAGTCCTCACCTATCAGCTTCTGCGCGAGCCGTAGCACGGCCGTTTTGATCCCAGAGAAACTAAAGTCATATTTCGCGGCCATGCGCGCCTTGGGTAGCTCGTACGCGTTAGCGTCGCCCTCAGCTGCCTTTTGCTCGACACTCGGGCCGCCAGGGTAGGGCAGACCGATAATCTTCGCCACTTTGTCAAATGCTTCTCCGACAGCGTCGTCTTGCGTTTGACCAAGCAAAACGTAGTCAAAATGGTCTTGGAACAGGGCAAGCTGACTATGGCCACCACTGACAATCAGAGCCAACATTGGGAACTCGGGTTGCGCCGCGGGGAGTTTGAAATCGGCGATTTTCGGGCTACTACCCAGTTGTGTCAAGAAATTAGCATAGACGTGACCCTCGACGTGATTGATAGCATAGAGTGGCTTGTCATAGGTGATGGCGAGCGTCCGTGCAGTCATCACCCCTATAAGCAGGCTACCGCCCAGCCCGGCACCATATGTCACGGCGATAGCGTCAATATCAGCCCAAGTGCATGCGGCATCAGATAGCGCCTGCTGCACTACACTTGTAATGCACTCAATGTGACTGCGCGCGGCGATTTCTGGCACGACACCACCGTACTGCACGTGCAAATCAGCGCTACTCGCAACCGCCGTACTCAGAAGCTTACAGCCATCTTCAATAACCGAAGCGGCTGTTTCATCGCAGCTCGACTCTATGCCCAAAACTTTCATGCACCCAGTGTAACAGAGTAGCGGGGGACTACAAACTCCCATAGCACGCGCAACTCATGTAGAATCAGAGCATGAATATACGCAAAATCGTGAAGTCTGTGGTGCCGCACTCATTGTTTCTAAAAGTTGAGCCGGCTGGGCACCTGCTAGAATCAGTCTTTTGGAATGTCATCTACGGTTTCCCGGGCCGAGGGATGAAAGTCATCGGTATTACCGGTACCAATGGCAAGACGACGACGAGTTACCTCGTACACAACATGCTGGTCGAAGCAGGTTTTAATGCTGGTCTCATGACGACGGTGGCATATGGGGTCGGACACAACATCACTAACCAAGTCCACCACTACACCAATGTACCGGTCCGCGAGCTGATGCAACGGCTACGCTCCATGCGCGCACAGGGCATGGATTGGCTGGTACTCGAGACAACGAGCGCCGCTCTAGCGCAGCACCGCACGTGGGGTGTACCTTACAGTGTCGCAGTTTTGACCAATGTAACCCACGAACACCTTGACTACCATAAGACGTTTGAACGCTACATCGAGGCCAAACGCCGCCTTTTCAAGCTCGTGCAGAAAAATACCACTGGCCTTCAAGTTGGCATCGCCAATGCTGACGACCCTGTTGGCGAATCGTTTGCCCATGAAACCGACCGACCAGTTTTGTACGGCATAGAGTCGGGCGATATCCGCGCTTCTGATGTACAATTATCGGCCACCGGTATCAGCTACCGCGCCGAGACGAGCGACGAAACCTACCACATAACCAGCAACTTGGCAGGCAGTTTTAATGTCTATAACACCTTGGCCGCTGTCTGCGTCGGCCGCACACTCGGGCTCAGTAGCGAACAGATTGAACGGGGCATCGCCAGTTTAGCAAGTGTCGCCGGTCGTATGGTGACTGTCAGCGAAGGGCAGCCGTATAGTGTCATCATCGACTATGCTCATACCCCCGACAGCTTCGAAAAGCTTTTTAAAGATTTCCGCCCCACCGTCAAGGGCAAACTCATCGTCATGTTTGGTTCGGCGGGCAGGCGTGACGAAGCAAAACGGGCAGTGCAGGGCAAGTTGGCCGGCGACTATGCCGATGAGGTGGTTCTGACCGAAGAAGACGACCGTGACTGTGACGGCCAAGCAATCCTCAATGAAATAGCCAGCGGGGCAGAGCAGGCCGGCAAAGTGCAGGGCGAAAACCTTTTCCTCGTACATGACCGCACTGAGGCAATTGCATTTGCCCTCAGTCGCGCTAGCAGCCCAGACGATATGGTGCTACTGCTCGGCAAGGGCCACGAAAAAACGATTGAGCGCGAAGACCGTGAAGACCCGTGGGATGAGCTCACCACCACCCGTGCCGCCATCAACTCGCAGATGAGCAAAAAGTAATCAACACAACATTTATACAGCGTTACCCACGAAACATTCAGATAAAGCGCCCGTACTTCTATGGGTCGCACCCATAGACAGACGCTAAAAACTCAACGTGCTAGGGCTCTAGTTGGGGCTGGGCAACTTTTAGAAGTGCCACTCCCTGAAAGAATTCTTGCACCTTATTTGGGTCTAAATCATTTTCTACAAACCACGCCCGCACGGTTGGCAAGTTCTCATCTGAAGTAAGAACGCCCACGAGTTGCTTGGGGTTCTTTTTGAAATACACATTGTCCATAAGTTGTTGATTACCGGCGGCCGCTTCGTCGGCATCTTTGGGCAAGAGCATGAAAAGACAACCTGCTGGTAGGCACATGTTTCGGTTTGTTAGCCCCAAATAGCTCTCTACCGATATCTCAACGTTGTCTGGCATCGTGGCCGATACCTGATCGGCGGTGTCGTAGCTACTCGCAGAACCAGTGCGGTCGACCGACGAGCTTAATTCCCCCGTTTTCACTATTCCCTCAGTTGCCAAGAGACTTGTGGCATGAAAACGGACAGGCGAGTCTGCGGGCAAGGCGTCTTTGATATGACCTGGCAGCTCATGCTGTACGCGTAAGCGGTATTCAACATCTTGCGCCGAACTTGGTCGAAGAATGTCGAGCTCACGAGCCAGCCTAACCAAATTGCGCTCATGCATTTGAATAGTAAAGGTAAGTAACCCTGTAGCGACGTCTCGATCGTTTTCTGCAAGCCTTCGCTCGGCACCTTTAACACGTTTTTCCGCATCCGCTAACTGTCGTTTCTGTATATCAGACTCGCGGTCAAAACTCGCGATGTACTTTCAGGCTTCACCAATTTGAGATTTGAGCAGCTCGGCTGTGTCAGTGTCGCCGCTGGTTTCAACAGCCGCCAGGTATGAATCGGCGAAACTATCTGGGACGTACCCGAGCACTCTTCGCCCAGTTGCTTCGTCGTGGTGCTCGCCAATTTTGATAATGTTTCCGCCATCGGTTTCGATATCAGGAGAACCACGATCTTGGCTCGGTAAAACAATGCGTACTTCCAGCGGCACCGTTCCCGGAGTTGCAAACGAGATCTCTGGTACATTCGTTTGCTCTCGGGAAACTTCTGCGGCTCCTACAACCGAAAGACCGCGGTACCCAACAATGTGCTTAATCTGGTCGTGTGCACCCCAACGATTACTATCGGTGCCATGTATAAGATCCGTCCAACCTTCTGGGATTAGAAGGTGCTCGGGAGAGCCATGGATACGTTCCGTAGGTGGTACGATTGGATTGTTTGTGATTGATTCGGTCATGTTTGTTTGATAGTTATCAGTTAGATTATACCAAACTGTTGATACTTTGTCAATATTTGTATGGGTTAGCACCAGCGAGTGGGCATCGGGTGGTACATGGAGCCACCACCGTTAGCCAGCATGCGTATTTTATATAGCGGTGCTCGTGTAGTTTTGAGTTTTTTCTAAGTAAGTCTTTGCGACTAGACCAACTAAGCCGCTGTTGGATTGTATCTGATTCAGAAACCAAGCGTTCCCGTCATATATTTTTGCAAGCTGTTTTGCCAAAGTCATCGTGAGCAGGCGAGGATCTAACGTCTTATTAAAATGTCTTAAAGTAAACTCATCCTCTAGCCTCTGGGCAAATTGCATCAGCGGATCTGCCACGGCAACATCTTTTGCTGGTAAATCTGCCATCTCCAAAGCCTTAAGCATGCCCGAAACTTTTGCGATATCTCTTGGCCGTGTGCCACCTACAGAGCGCGTAACGTAGCGAAGTACATGCATATGTGGCGCAAGTACGGGGATTGCTGGCGCTGAATCATCTGCGCCAAATGACATACCCCACGTATGCTCAAACCCCTCGACTTGCATACCCACAGCGACAGGCCCAAGAGTGAAGACAACTTGTGCTGTTGCTGGGTCTTTAATGGTTTTCGACACAAGATCAAACCAGCTATTGTGTCTGGTATTGACCGAGTCGTAACCAGACACTGACACCTCAGGCGCAACCGTTTCCCCGTTGAATGCACCGTTTATCTTGTCTTTAACTTCCTGAACCCGACGCGGGTCATCGGTAAACGCGATAACATCAATATCACGCACGGTCCCGTTCGGACGCAAGACGGGGAAATCGCCCAAGCTCTCTCGCGGGACTAAAACCCTGCGATCCTCAGGTCGGAAGGCCGCCCCAACGGCCAGTAAGCCATGCGTCGGGAGCCCACCAACAACAGCCACTCGCTCGTCTGCGAGCGCCGCGCTCAGAGGGGTTATGTATTCGGCGAATGTGGGTTGCTCTCTGTTTACCATGGATCTTCCACTCATGTTACGTACACAAAATGTTGCGACTATTTAACCACAAATGCTGGCTCGTTGCAACAGTGTCACACCTCATGACGTGCCGTTGATTTGAACGTATCGTTTGCAGCAGATGAGCATAAAAGGGGTTCAAACGACGGCTCTTTTCGAGGACGCCGTAGCGGAAGCGGCGGACGGCGAGAAATAGTTAAGAAACGTGACAAGCGGGGAGCCCGAGTAGTGCAGGCGATAGCAAGCGTTATCATCCAAAATAGGCGGCGATGATTACGTCCCAAGCATTGGCATCAAACTGACGATTCTTCCGTCCATAATCACGACCAATAAAGATATCGGCCGTATCGAGGTAGCGGTCGGCAACTCCATTGCGAAACCACGCGGCAACCTCGCTATTTATGTCATGCATAAAGGCTGCCCTAATCGCCAGCGCGTCGTTGCCATGCCCTGCGTCGGCCAGCTTTTTAAGCCTAGCGACTAATTTGCCGGCATTGCCACCACCTCGATGGAACGAATAACTCACCAAGGCATCTAGCTGATGCTGCGTTGCCATCATGCCCTTTTCCGTCAGAGCCGTGACAACGGGCTTCAAGTATTCCCGTTCAATCATCTTCTGTGATAGCCAATCGGCATCTTGCCTCGTTATCTTATCGCCCATAAGCGGTTTTTGATTATCGTCCTCGATAACGATTGTCTGGCCGTCGCGCGTAATGACAGTGCCTTCAAGGTAGTAGGTCGCTCCATAACCAATCGTCAGGGTGCCGCGGCTCCCGCCCGCATCTCCGTATGTCTCACTGCTAAATGTTTCATAGGTATGAATAAAGTCACGCCCCTCGGTGCTAATACCAGCTACATTGAGGTCAACCACTGGCTGTCCAGACTCAAAAAACTGCTTGGGCTGATCTAGTATCGAGCTTCTAACGACGTTGGCATGGCGTTTGGCACTAGCGTCACTGGCGTTATAGTGATAGTGGCCTTTCGACAGCCCTGGCTTTCCCTGTATGGCATCAACTCGTTCTAGGCTTTGGGAGCTACTCGACGTCTTGACTCCGACTACTTTGCCCACTGTGTCGGCAATCTTGCCCAGCTGTTGATTTATCGGGCTGTCAAACGGGTGAACATTCTTGGGGTCATCATCTGATTTACTGCCATCGACCAGTGCGCCGCTAAAATCGATCGAGCTACCGTAGAAGTGGCTTTTGACATGGCGGCTCTTGTGGCTACCGCTGCGGTTAGTGAGCTGACCCGACTGAATGAGAATCGGATGACCTTTGAAATAATTGGCCGGATCTCTCAGAGCTGATGTCAAAAGTGCTCGAAAAATCAAAATGTCGCGGTTGATTTCGACGTCCATTTTAATATCTTTGCCGTCTAGTTTGAGCACAGGTTGTTCGTAGGCCGGCTTACCATCCGCTATGTTTTTCAGATCTTTGTATGCATCTGTGGTCTTGGGTGTACGCACCGGTCGGTCACTGGTCGCTTCGTCGCCCGTAGAGTTCAAAATCCATTGCGCCAGCTCTGGGCTAGACATCCGCTCGAATTCGGCTTTCTGCTCCTCTAGTGTGTCTGGTTGTAATAGGAGCTCACCAATCGTCCCAACGGTCTTAAGCGCTACTATCGTGGCCAAGCCCCCAATCAGAAACCTACGGCGCGACAGTTCAGGTGCCGCATCAGGATGTGACGGTACGCCGCCGTCAGGTCTTCGACTCATAGCAGTGTGGTGCTCCAGGATTGATGTGGGTATAGATGTTTTGCCATAGCTCTTATGTGAATCTTTATCCTAA